>DJYX01000273.1:2995-3960 GCA_002450295.1 Deltaproteobacteria bacterium UBA6967 | reverse complement strand
AACTGACTTGAAGAAGCCTGATTTGAAGGCGGCAGTCTATAAACTGGAGCAGGCAATTGCGATCCTGCCAACCATTAAAGTGCTCAAGCAATTGTTCATCGTTTATGGAGATCTGGAAGAATGGAAGCCACAACGAGAAATAAAAAAGAAGATCCGTGAAATGGAGGAGGCTGAGTTGGAGCGTCAACAACAACAGCTTCTTGAAAAAGCGGTTCAGGCGGAAGTGAGCAAGGACTACAAATCAGCAATGACTTCCTATGAACAGGCCCTCCGAGTACTTCCTAAGCGGGGAATTTTTCTCAGGATGGTCAGCCTCTGTGAAAAGAATAACAAAGAAGAAATGGTGCCCCGGTTGACAAGTTGGTTCAATCAATTGGAGGAAGACTACCAACGGCAGGAATTAGAGCCACTCATCAAAGAAGAGATGGCGCTAGCTGACGAACCATCACCTGAGCCCGAAAAGGTCCGGCGAAAAAAGCGAAAACGACGTAAAGCCAAACCGGTTGAATGAGACGAGGTTCTAGTTCGCAGGTTACCGAAAGCCTAGATTCTCTGGTAGATATTGTCTCCAACAGCGTTGGGATCCTGATCATCCTGGCAGTTTTTATGGCGTTGTTAAGTGTGGTGGAGAGTCCCATAGATGAGCCGGTCTCGCCTGAAGAAACGAATGACTTGTTAACGATAGAAAAGAAGCGGATACCATGGTCACATTCCTCACAGAAAAGTAGTTTACTTTTTGTATTGCAGGATAATCGGCTGCTCTATCTGGATCGTGTTGCAGCCTATCGTTCGTTTCAGAGTGAGCTGGACGGTGAGCCAGAACTCCCTCTCAAGGCAGATCTAGACGGCTACCGTATTGAGTTGACAGCTCAATCAAGTCAGAATCATTGTCTGCAATTCTTTCCAGAGTCTGGTGCTGGACAGTGGTGGGGGGAGGTTAGTCGCGCTGACGGCTGGCTCACAAA
>DJYX01000273.1:0-2606 GCA_002450295.1 Deltaproteobacteria bacterium UBA6967 | reverse complement strand
AGTTTTGAACTGATGCGAGAAATTCGAGAGTGGACCTGGGATCAGCGCTATGAAGTAGGATGGAAACCGATTACAGAACGCTCGGGCTTGCGTTTCTGTACAGGTCTGGGACGATCCCTAAGTTTCCGTCCACAATGAGGCTAGTGAAAATAGTTACTCGATTAAAGTGAGAATAAGGAGGACCGTTGTTGTCCGAAGTGTCTGAATCGGTAGCAGAAAATTTGAGTGGACGTGCTTTTGCGGTGCAAGAATCTGCAGATGAGTACTCCCAGTTAGTGATGGATCTGAAACAACAGATCCGCGACTATGTACGCCGACGTGGGACTGAACTGGAGCAAAATCTCCTTGAAAAAGCCTTCGATGATATTGAAGCCTACCATGCCAACCAGGTTCGCAGATCAGGCCAACCGGTTATTGTTCATCCGCTGAGAGTAGCCTTATCCATATGCAACATGGGCCTTGATGCTCCTACTGTTGTGGCCTCCCTCCTTCATGACGCTATCGAAGATACATCGATCACCTGGGACTACCTTTCTACAAATTATGGAGAATGGTACGCAGATATTGTTGATGGGCTAACGAAGATCAAGTACACCACAGATTCTGGTAAAAAAGGAGCAGACCTCGAAGCGACCTATCAGAAGATGCTTGCCGCAATGGTCCGGGATGTTCGTTCATTGTTTATCAAGCTCTTTGATCGCCTTGATAACATGAAGGACATGGACGCGATGCCTCGGCACAAGCAGCGCAGCATTAGCCGTGAGACCTTGAATGTCTATGTGCCCATGGCTCGTCGTTTTGGCCTTGAAGAAATTAGCCAGGAACACACTGAACTCTGTTTCCGATACCTCTACCCCAAACGTTATGAGAGGACTCTTGCACACTTACAGCGACTGAGAGAACAGCAAGCACCGTCTATCCAAGCAATGCATCGTCAAATTGAGGAAATTCTGCAGCGATGTGGTTTGGAAAATACAAGGATAGAGGAAATCTGGACACATCCGGCCTCTTACATCCACAGTCCTGAAGAAGCAGAAACTGTTTTGGAAGGCTACCGTTTGGTGGTTCAGGAGCCGTTGGAAAGCTATCAAGTCCTGGGGGCCCTGCATACTCAACGTAACGCTGTCCCCCTGAAAATTCGGGATTTCATTAGTAATCCTCTTTGGAACGGTCATCAAGGACTGCACACCCAAGTGATTTTTGATGGTGAGCCCATTTCCTTTGAAATTGTTTCAAAGCAGATGAGCCAACTGAACGAATATGGAATCATGGCGCACTGGAAGGGTTCGGTAAGTGAACTCTCCAACTACTATCGAACCTGCCTGGAGCAACTTGATCTGTTTAGTGGAAACAAGGAACTACGGATGGCGGAAGTGATAGGCTACCTGCAGTCAGAACAGATCCAGGTGTTCACTCCAAAAGGAGATATGGTAACCTTGCCTTCAGGAGCAACGGTTTTGGATTTTGCCTTTCAGATTCATACCGATTTAGGAACCTATTGTGTGGGTGCATTGGTGAATGCTCCACGTTCCCAAAGTGCTGACCAGAGTAGCCGAAATTGGGTTTCACGTGACCGTAAACTGGAACACGGTGAATCAGTGCGAATCCTGGCTCGTCCAGATCAGTATCCAGATCGAACCTGGTTGGAACAATCCATCACCGCGAGAAGCCACCTGAACATTCGCCGTAGCCTGAGACAGCAAAATTCACGAAAAGCCCAAGAAGTGGGACGTGATTTTTTGGTTAGTGAGTTGTTCCATTTTCAGCAAAATGTTGATCAATGGTTCCAACAAGAAAATGTTCAGGAAGCTCTGGCGAAGGAGCGCTTGACCAAGGAGCGTTTCCTAGAAGAATTGGGATTGCAGCGAAGAGAATTGAAAAATTTCCTAAAGACCTATCAACTTTTGCCAAATCAGGCTTTGCATGGCATTGCCCGCCTCAGAGCTTGGTTTCAAACTAAAGAAGCACCTGTCTTTAAGGTCGAAAATGACAATGACAGCATTGTCCATCTGAGCTCATGCTGTCATCCAATTCCAGGTGACCGCGCTCTGGGTATTCCGAATGATCAGAAAGAAATGGAGATTCACCGTGACAACTGTACTAAGATTCCAGCCCGCAAAGGACTTCCTCCAGTTCAAATCAACTGGGCTTTGCCAGAATCTCGTCTGAAGGGCTATAAACTGAATCTATTGACCATCGATGATCGAGGCATTTTGTTTCAAATCACGAAAGTAATCAAAGACGCAGGGGTAGCAATTCTGGACTCGAGAAGTTTTCAGAAAAATGAACGGGAAGCCATGATTGAAGTAAGCTTGGAGCCAATGTCTTGGCGCACTTTTCATAAAATTGTGGAGAGATTGCGTCCAATGAAATTTGTCAAGCAGGTCTGGTGATGGAAGCAGGTCACCCACTGGTTGGGTTGACGGGTGGAATTGCTTGCGGAAAAAGTGCAGTTGCCGCGTATCTTCGTGAAAAAGGCTATCCGGTCATTAATGCAGATCGAGTTGGCCATATAGTCCTTACCCCAGGCCAAACGGCTTATGACCAGATTTTGGAAACTTTTGGCAAAGGGATCCTGACTAAGAACAAGGAGATCAATCGGAAGG
>DJYX01000110.1 GCA_002450295.1 Deltaproteobacteria bacterium UBA6967 | reverse complement strand
TGCTGTTGTCCACCCGAGAGTTGCGCTGGGATTCGCTCTGCAAAAGAAGACATGTGGACCAATTCCAGGTATTCATCAGCAACTTTTTGCCTTTCATTTTTTTCAACTCCTCGCATTTTCAAACTGAAGGCAACGTTATCCCGGCAATTCAGATGAGGGAAGAGCGCGTAATTCTGGAACATCATCGCTGTTTCCCTCTTTGCCGGAGGTACTTCGTTGATCTCCTTGTTACCCAAGAGGATTGAGCCCTCGCTGACATCCTCATGACCAGCTATCATTCTCAGGGTGGATGTTTTTCCACAACCACTTGGTCCAACCAAGCAACAATAACTTCCGGCTGGAATCTTCAGGCTAATTCCATTGACAGCTGTGGTTTGGCCATATTTTTTAAAGAGTTGAACCAGTTCCACATCTCGAGCTTCTCTCGTCAGTGATTTTTTTTCAGGCAAACGTTTCTCCCCAAATTATTAAAGTTTAGCTAGGCCACTTTTTCAGCCATATTCATGCTTGATTGCCCTTGCTTAGAAACCAAGGGAATTTCTGAATTGGTTAGACCCCATGCTGCCTCAGGATCTTCCAACCAAGTTATACATCGCAGGACTTCTTCAGAGGTCGCTGGAATTGCCAAGGGAACTGCTTTGCCAGGTGAAAGATGTCCAAGCGCTTGTTTGACTGCTGTAAATGCGGCAAGTGAAAGCATTAGGGGGGGTTCCCCCACCGCTTTGCTTTTCCGAATGCTCCCATTCGGTGCTGGATCCTCGTAGAGTTCTATTCTGAGATCTATCGGGAGATCCCCAACATTGGGGATTTTATATGAAGTTGGTGAATACGATAGTAATTTTCCATCTTCCTGGTAGCGGAGTTCTTCCATACTCACCCAACCCAAACCTTGGACAAAACCACCTACTATCTGTCCTCTGTCGATACCTGGGTTGATTGAATGACCGATATCTAACAACAAATCAGCTCTTTCTAACATCCATTGGCCTGTGAAGCGATCAATCTCTACTTCAGCAACGCATGCCCCTGTAGTGTAGTAGTGGAATGGGCTGCCTTTTCCTGTGGATTGATTGAATCCCACACCCGGTGTCCTGTAAAATCCTCTCTCGCCCAGATTGACGCGGTTTCTGTAGGCTTGCAGAGCTAGTTCACCAAAAGTTAACTGTTTCTCAGGGCACCTACGATCCCAAACTTTGCCTTCAGAAAATTCAATAGCCTCTGGAGATTTAGAAAGTCCAACTTGGGTATCTGCGAAAATTTCAGCGGCAAACTGGGCTAGACGAGATCGTATAGCTTGGCAAGCATTGGCTGCTGCCATTCCATTGAGGTCTGTCCCTGCAGAGGCAGCTGTGGGAGAAGTATTATGATTCTTCTCCGTCGAGGTCGTCATGTACTTGACTTGCTCTGAAGGCACTCCCAGTTCCTCTGCTACAATCTGACGGATTTTAACCGTGAGACCTTGACCCATCTCGGTTCCACCAGTTGAAACCTGTACACTGCCATCCTTTAGGATATTGATGAGTGCATTCGCCTGATTGAGAAAAGTAGCCGTAAAGGATATCCCAAACTTCATGGGCGTTAGCGAAATTCCCCGAAGGTGAGTCAGAGATGTCTCGTTAAGTTGCCTGATCTTTTCAAGCCTTGTCTCATAATCAGAGCTTTCATGGAGTTTATTAAGAATTTGAGGCAAACGACTTTCGACCCTCTGACCATATGGGGTGAGATCTCTTGGAGAATTTCCATAGCAGTTTTGACTACGAATCTCATAAGGATCGCGCCTTAATTTTGCTGCGATATCTTCCATCAAGTTTTCAATCACAGCCATTCCTTGCGGACCTCCAAATCCTCGAAAAGCTGTATTAGGCGGAAGATGAGTTTTACAGACTTGCCCCCTTAAAGATATATTGGGGATGAAATAAGCGTTGTCAACATGCAGCAGAGCTCGCTCCATAATGGCTAATGAAAGATCTGTGTAAGCTCCGCCATTGGAATGCAACTCTACTTTCAGGCCCAAAAGATTCCCTGCCTTATCGACTGCAGCCTGATATTCACTTCGGAACGGATGTCGTTTCCCAGTGACGTGCATATCCGTGTCTTTGTCATAAGCAATGCGTGCTGATCTTCCAGTTTTCTTCGTTACCAGAGAAGCCATCAATGCTGGCAGAGCAGCTTGCGTCTCTTTTCCTCCGAAGGCTCCTCCCATTCTTCGACAGGTACAGACAACTTCATTGAAGCCAATTCCCAGCATGTGAGCCACAACTTCCTGAAGCTCTGTTGGGTTTTGTGTCGATGCCTGAATCAAGATCTCATTGCCCTCGCCAGGATGTGCTATAACCGCTTGGGACTCCAGATAGAATTGCTCCTGGCCGTTACTGTAAAAGACTCCCTCAATTTGATGGTCAGCTTTCCGCCAAGCTCCTTCAAAGTCCCCACGCTTGATCTCTCGAGGGGTACCCGCGAAAGAGTTTTGTTTAAGCGCCTGCGAAATCGTCAACCATGGAGTTTTTTCCTCAACTTCTATCTGAACCTGTAGGCGTGCTTTCCTGAGCGAACTAGCATTTTCGGCTGCTAAGACCACAATTGGCTGTCCAACATACTCACAGAAATCTTTCACCAAGAACGGTTCATCAGCAATCATAGGCCCGAACAAGTTCGCTCCAGGTATATCTTGCCAAGTGAAGGCCCCCACAAAGCCATGAATTCGATAAAGATTGCTCAATTCTATTCGCTTCAGCAACCCATGAGCAACTGGACTTCCAACAAAGCCCACTACCAGCTCGCCAGCATTTGCGACGATGTCATCTGTGTAGAGTGCTGCCCCAGTGACTTGTATTTCAGCAGAGTCATGGGCAAGACTTTTACCCGTTTCCATGCCTCTTCATATACTCATTAAATGTTTCATTATGCCGCCACCGAAATTTCTTCATGAAAGAATTTTTTGAGGATCGTCTCTGCCAAACGATTTCGGTAGTGATTTGATGACCGTACATCCGAAATTGGACTGATTTCAGCCGCAGCTATTTTACCAGCTTTTTCAATTAAGTCCTGCGTGCATGGTT
>DJYX01000134.1 GCA_002450295.1 Deltaproteobacteria bacterium UBA6967 | reverse complement strand
GACAATGATTGGGGGTAGAGCAAATTATTTTGCAAAACAACTGTTGCCGAGCTTTGTGTTTTTTCATGAAGTGGCAAGCCTTATTTTACTGAAATTCCTATACTTTCCAAAAATGGAAATTTTTTTGGCTATACAGTTCCATAAGGCCGACAGCTCTCAACGAATAAACTGCTCTACGTAATCTTCTCCCAAGCCAACTGCCGCGTAATGTTCACGACACTTGGCAATTCGAGTGAAGACATCGTCGAAGCCTGTGCTGTTTCCATCCGGATCACAGTAGATCATGGCGCCATTGACCTGAAAGAGAGTAATCATCTCCTCTACATCTGGATCGACCACAAGCGTGTGTGTTTCTCCAGGTGCCTCGTAGACATAACCTCCTTCTTCCGCAACCCAGTCGTGTTCCAGGTAGCGCCAACGACCTTTCAGTACATACCCATGAACTGGTTGAGGATGACGGTGGCGGGAAAGCACACCCGCCTTGCGAACACGCAGGAGATTCATCCAGTAGCCCTGAGCTGCAGACAAACAGAGTGGTCGGAACCACACGTTTTCTTCCAGAGGAACCCAGACTCTCTCATCACTGGGAATCACACTGGGAATCACTAACTCAGGCGGAGATTCCTTGGGCATTGCGTGTCGGTAAGGTTGCCATTTTTCAGAAGCAAGCGGATTTCTTTTTGTCATTACTAACTCCGAATGGGAATTGGATCAGGTAATCAGATAGCCACCGTCCACGGGCAGCACTACTCCAGTAACAAAGCGAGCTGCGTCACTCGCCAGAAAAAGGACTGGCCCCGCAACATCTGCTGGCTCTCCCCAACGACCCAGTGGTGTGCGCGAGAGGATAGCCTCTGAGCGCGTACGGTCTTCCTGTAGAGCTTGGGTGAGTTGGGTAGCAATCCAACCGGGCGCTACTGCGTTGACTCGGATTCCATCAGGCGCATACGCAATTGCCAAGCTCTTAGTCAGCTGAGCAATCCCTCCCTTGCTTGCGCTGTATCCTGGCACCAAGCCTCCACCAAAAAAACTGAGCATCGATGCTGTGTTGATGATGCAGCCCTTGCGTTGCTTCAGCTTCTCTCGAGCCGCATTACAGACTCTCATGCTGCCGTTGAGATTAATATCAATCACATCTGCAAAAACCTCTGGCTCATGCTCCGCGTTACGGCGAATCACTCCGGCACAGTTGACCAGCACATCCAATGAATCAATCTCATCAATACAGGCTTGAACAGCAATCCCATCTCGGACATCCAATTCCTGAAAGCTGATTGCAGTTGATTCTGACTGAACCTGAGCACGTTCCACCTCCTCCTTCGTTGCCCCCGTTGCGATTACTAGATCTCCGTTTGACGCAAATACTTGGGCAATGGCAGCTCCGATTCCACTGCTGCCTCCAGTCACTAAAACCTTTCGCTTGTTGCGATGACTCATCGATACACCTATGAATTTTCAGGAGGAATTTCATTGGTAAGGCAGGCAACTGCTGCAATCCAAATTTTGTAGTAGTGGAGCAGCAGCTCTGTAAAATCGGTAAGAATTGATGGCTGAAATTGACTCAGGACTTCAGCGCACGTAGTAGGGCCTCTGTCCTACGAGCCAAGATGCTCTGGCTCAGCGCAGCTTCAGGAGCAAAAACCTCCGAGGCATGATAGGCGCCAGGATAGACATGAAGTTCCGTCGGCACACCGGCCTGGATCAATCGAGCCGCAAACTGAATGTCTTCATCCCGAAAAAGATCCAGTTCGCCAACATCAATGAAGGTTGGTGGCAAGCCTGCAAGGTTTTCAGCTCGTGCGGGTGCAGCGTAATTATCTGCTGACTTTCCTCCCAGGTACCATTGCCAAGCCTCAACATTCCCTTCACGATCCCAGACCCCTACGTCCATGATTTCGTAACTGGAAGGGGTCTCATTCCGATCATCAATCATTGGGTACAGTGGCATCTGAAAGCAGATTCGAGGGAAGCCCTTGTCCCGGGCCATCATCGTGGTGGCGATCGTGAGCCCACCCCCTGCACTGCCACCAACCACAGCTAGTCGATCCACATCAAAAGCCAATTCGTCTGCATTCTGTGCCATCCACTTGAGTGCGGCATAGCAGTCCTGCGCAGGAGCTGGATGTGGGTATTCAGGAGCCAGCCGATATTCCACTGAAACCACCACTGTCTGAATTACTTCGCACAACTCAGCAGCTTTCTGGCCCTCGCCCTCCACAGAACCCATGATCATCCCACCACCATGAATGAAGAAGATACCCGGCAACACACCGGAAGCAGCTTTCGGGCGATAGATTCTCAACCCCACCGGAGGTGCGTCCTCTGGGCCTGGGATCTCACGATCCTCCGTGACCACGTTTTCATTCGGTGGCTGGTCCTTAGCCCATTTTTGCTGTTGTTCTTCCAGTTTTTGTCGTCTTTCACGAATATCCTTGATGGCATTGAAACCTCCGGGAGTCTCTGCAAGCATCTCATCTAGCGGTCCACGAGACTCAGTATCGATTCGATCTCGGATATCCACCATTCCTCAAGCCTTTGGAAAAAATTGATCAGCAGTGAACAGGTTGCAGTAAATTTCTACATAACCCAGGGCATTGAGAAAGTCTTCAGGTTCGTGTAGCTTTTCATCGCCTCAATCACCCCCTCCTTATAGCCCAATCCTGAGTCCTTGATACCTCCGAATGGCGACATTTCAATGCGATAGCCCGGGACCTCCCAGATATTAACAGTTCCATGATTGAGTTCAGCAATGAAGCGAGTGATGTAGTCCAATAGATTTGTGCAGACTCCTGAGGAAAGACCAAAAGCCGTCCCATTGGCCACCCGAATTGCCTCGTCAATGTCCTGAATCCGAATGATAGGAATCGCAGGCCCAAAAGTCTCCCGCATTACCAACTCACAGTCCCAGGGGACATGATCAACAACCGTGGGAGGAAACACTGCTCCCTGGCGATTGTTTCCGTGCAACAACTTGGCACCTACAGCGACCGCTTCTTCCACTCGACGCTGAAACAAAATGGCTGATTGCTCGTTGATCACCGTTCCAACATCCGTCTGTGGATCCATCGGGTCACCGTATTTGAGCTCCTTGGCTTTCTCGGTTACCAGCCTCACAAAGTCATCGGCAATCGAATCAATCACAAGAATACGTTTGACTGCCGTGCAACGCTGCCCCGAGTTCTTGGTCGCTCCCGCAACAGCCAAGGTCGCTGCACGGTCTAAGTCCGCATCTTCCATCACGATCAGAGGGGAGTTACCACCTAGTTCCAGCACGGTGCGACGGTAGCCAGCCTTCTCGGCGATCATCTTCCCAACTCGTACGCTACCCGTGAAAGTAACTAGGTCAATGAGTGGGTTACAGATCATCTCGTAGCCAATATCTTCAGGTCGCCCAGTGACCACCTGAAACATCTCCGGAGGAAGACCTGCTTCATAGAGCACATCGGCTAGTAGCAAAGCCGTCATGGGTGTCAGTTCTGTCGGTTTGCAGACCATCCGATTGTTGGTGGCAATGCTGGGCGCAATCTTGTGGGCCACCATGTTCAGCGGATGGTTGAACGGAGTGATAGCGCTGATCACACCTTGCAGAGGTTCTCGCTGGGTGAAGATTTTTCGCTGCTGCCCATGTGGTGTTAGGTCACAGGAGAAGATCTGGCCGTCATCAAGGATGCAGAGTTGGCCAGCAAGACTGAAGACATCGAAGGCACGTCCCACCTCGTACAGTGAGTCTTTCTTTGAAAGTCCAGCCTCTGCCGTGATCAGGTCTGAAATTTCCTCTCGCCTGCTCACCAACAGATCCGCTGTCTTGGTCAGGATTTGCTGACGCTCGTAACGAGTCAGCTTGGGCTTGAAGTTCTTGGCGATCTGTAGCGTCTGCTGAACCTGCTCCCTGGAAGCGCGAGGAACCGTGCCCACGACTTCATTGTTGTAAGGATTGAAGACTTCTAACGATCCAGCATCACCTGAAACCTTCTGACCACCAATGCGCATCGTTTCACTGCGTTGTACTGCGGGCATGAAATGTTTCCGCGCTAGGATGCGTAATTCAGGGCCAGGTCGAAGAGATCATAATTATGAAGCAAAGACCCTGATGCTTCCACTTGCTGACTAAAAACGAGTGGAACTTGACGATCGCAGACTCCTCCGTGTGACCGGAGGGGTTCCTTGAGTTGGCTCAAATCATGACGTTCCGGTGTTGTTCCCAAGACCTTGTTCGTGGTGGAAACGACAATCAGATCACCAAGGCGATCATTCGGCAAATCAAAGGCCACACATCCTTCGATGTTTGTATAAGCAGCCTCGATCCCTTCGACTTCAGCTAAGCGCCCAGCCAGTTCCTGGGCTTTTGCCGTATCAGCAAGATACACCGTAGCAAAGGATCCCAATGCTCCATGATGAACCACGTACGGATCAGTGATTGGCAGGATCACTCGGGCTTGTCCTACACCAAGCCACTCATCAAACAGGGACTGCAGGTACAGCACATCCGGCTCACCCGCCTGATTGAACTTGGCATTCATGCCATGATCGGCAGTCAACGCCAAAGCGGCTCCCTGTGCATGGAGTTCCTCCCAGTAGCGATCCATCATCGCGTAGAACTGATTGGCTACCGGTGTTCCAGGTGCGTGCTTGTGCTGAATGTAATCAGTGGTGGAGAGGTACATCAGGTCGGGCCGAAAAGAGCACATCAGCTTGACCCCCGCATCAAAAATAAACTCAGACAATTCTGCTGAATAGACGCTGGGAATTGGCTTGTTTACCATGCCCTGAGCGTTCTCGATACCGTTCTCAGCAAGTGTCGTCTCATTCGCTTTTTCCGAGGAGAAGCAGATTGCTCTTCCAGAAGTGTAGTCTAATCCATGACCCAGTAATCGGCGCAGCTTATCCTTTGCCGTCACAATCGCGATCTTGGCCCCTGCCTCGTGAAATGCCTGAAAAAGTGTTCCTGTACGCAGAAACTTCGGGTCGTTCATCATCACTTCCTGACCGGATTCAGGATCCAGAAAGAAGTTTCCAGAGATCCCGTGAACCTTCGGGGGCACCCCCGTGACAATCGAGAGATTGTTAGGATTCGTAAAGCTGGGGACGACACTCTGTCCACGCAAGTCCGTACCAGATTCCAACATCTTTTGTGTGAAGGGCATATGGCCCCCTGCGATCGCTTCTTCAATGTACTCCGGTTGGGACCCATCGATACAGACAGCCACCAGCGGTTGCTGGGGCCAGGCGTATTCTCTGCCGTTTACAGTCAGTGGTGAATTCATTGGGGTCATTCTCGTAATTTCAATGTTTTAAGCAGGCTTGTCGCAAGCAACACCCATTTCTACTAGAACAGCTTTCATAGCATCTACAGCAGACTGCATGTCTGCCGGCTGGAGGTGTCCAATACAGCCTACTCGGAAACTGGGGGCAACAGTCAATTTCCCAGGATAAAGGATGTAGCCACGTTCCTTGACACGATCATAAAACGTTTGGAAATCAAAGTTAGGATCAGCAGGCATCCGAAAAGTAACGATGATTGGCGCTTGTCGCTCGGGTGGCAACAGAGGTTCAAAACCTAGATCTGTCATCCCGGAAACAAGTGTTCGGCAATTCTCCGAATAGCGCGTGTTGCGTCCTGCCACACCCCCTTCTTTCTCAAATTGTTCGATCGCCTTGTCAAAAGCAATTAAAACATGTGTCGGTGGGGTGAATCGCCATTGGGAGCTTGCTTCCATCGTCTGCCACTGATCGTACAAATCCAGGCTCAGCGAATGTGCGTTTCCTTTACATTGTTCCAGTACTTCCCGACGAAGGATCGCATAGCCCATTCCTGGCACACCCTCCAAGCACTTGTTAGAAGAGGCCATTACGGCATCAAACTGTACCTGCTGAGCATCCAGGGGAATGGCTCCGAATGCACTCATCGCATCAATGATCAGTGAGCGTTTGTGCTGGGCAACTATCTCAGCAACCTGTTCCACTGGATTGAGGATTCCGGAGGTCGTCTCACAGTGCACAACCAGCACGTGGGTGATCGAGTTATCCTTAGTGAGAGATCGTTGCAGTTCATCTAGATCAGGAGGTGAATCTTCCGGCGTCTCCTGCACCACGAAGGCTCTCTGCATGTAACCAAGCATCTTGGTCATGCGCTGACCGTAGGCCCCGTTAACCAGTACCAAGGCCTTGTCAGATCGGGAAATCAAGGTCCCAAGCACGGCTTCAACCGTAAAGGTCCCGCTACCCTGTAAGGGAACACATACGTGACTAGAGGTAGCTCCAGCAATTTCAAGGAGTTTCTGGCGTACTCTCGCGTTTGCTGTTAAAAATGTGGGGTCTCGCGAACCCCAGTCATGCAACATTGCAATCTTGGTTTCTTGAGACGTGGTCAGAGGACCTGGGGTTAAAAGGCGTGGATCATTAGGTGTGAAAGACATTTTAATAAAAAACAAAGGTTTGGGAAAGCAAGCATAGTAATGAAAAGGTTTAAATATTTCGTGTTCTAAAGTACGAGTTTTCTGATCATTTTTTATTTTTTCAGTTAAGAAAAACGAATTTTAAATTCACTTTCAGGTAGGATAAATTCAATCAATTCACATGATGAATTTGGAATGATTGAATACTATCTGCTAGGTTTATTTTTGAAAATCTTTTACAATCTCTAAAAAATTTGAAGCTTTTCAACTAATATAAATTTATCTGAGTTATCTTTTCTATATTTTTATTTCAAATCTTAGTGTTATTGTAGTAATTTAATCCACTTTAATTAATCCTAACATTACCCTAACAATATACCAATATAATCGAATCTGCACAGAGAGTTGTGAGCTTCATATGTATTCAATAGAATTGAAAAACATTAAGAAAAATTTTGGAAGAACTCCTGTTCTGAAAGCAATTAATCTTGCAATCAAAGACGGAGAATTCCTCACCCTTGTTGGGCCCTCAGGTTGTGGAAAATCTACACTGCTACAGATCTTGGCAGGATTGGAATCCCAAGATGAAGGAGACGTGATAATAAATAATAAAATCGTCAACAATATCAGGGCAAGCCATAGAAATTTAGCAATGGTTTTTCAAACTTATGCGCTTTATCCACATTTAACTGTTCAACAAAATTTAGCAGTACCCCTCAAGCTACGCAGTCTAACATCAGCCGAGCGGAATCCTTTTATTGGGCCATTATTTCCAACAAGAAAAAGGAAATTAGCAAAAATTCAAGAAAAAATTATTCACACCTCCGAAATACTTCAAATCAGTCACCTACTTGGGAGGAAACCGGCTCAGTTGTCAGGTGGTCAGCAGCAGCGTGTTGCCTTGGGAAGAGCTATGGTCAGGGAACCATCAGCTTTTCTTATGGACGAGCCATTATCTAACCTAGATGCTGCTCTTCGCGTACACATGAGAACAGAGCTATCTCAATTGCATCGTCAGTTGAAGACAACATTTGTTTATGTAACTCATGATCAAGCGGAAGCATTAACAATGTCAGATCGAATGGCAGTCATGATGAATGGAAAGATACTGCAAATTGATACTCCTGATCAAATATATCAAAACCCGCTCACACTAGAAGTAGCTGAATTCATCGGAAGTCCTAAAATCAACATTGCTCCAGCAGAATACGACACTAATGGTCATCTAACCTGTCTTGGTGTCAAAATATCGTTCAGCACCGCGATGCCTGAGCAAAAAAATGTCAAACTTGGGATTCGTCCGGAGCATTTTGAAATATTACCTCAGGATGCGAAAATTGGGTTCTTAGCTGATGTCCAATTTAAAGAGAATATGGGATCCGATATTTACCTGCACTTTAAAACAAATTATTTTGAACAGTTTTTTATTGTTCGATGTTCGCCTGAAAAAGCTAGATTTATTGCAGTTGGTGACAGAATTAGAATAAGATGGATTGAAGAAAAAATTTTAATTTTTGGTAGTAGTAATGAACTAGTATCTTTCAAAAAATTAAAGCCGTGAAAAATATTTTCCCAAACCAACTTTCCTCGCATGTTTGGTTTGTGGTACCAGCTGTTCTTTTAATGATATTACTACTAATTCTACCAGTTTTCGTGGCAGCTACATTTTCATTCACGAATTACAACTTAGGAAGCCCAGACTTCGAATGGATTGGCACAAAAAATTATGAAGTTTTATTTAAGTATTCTAGTTATAAGAAAATGTTTACCGCTTCATTTACTTACATTTTTGTTGTCGTACCTATTTCAATAATTTTAGGACTTTTTTCAGCAATACTTATTTCCTCACTACGCTTCGGTGGGGAAATTTATAAAACCATATTTTTCCTGCCAGTGATGGCGACTTTATTAGCAATGGCAATTGTTTGGGATTTCACACTTGATCCAATTGTTGGAATCGTTAATCAGACTTTACAAAAAGGATGCAATACAAATTTTTTTTACAGTTTGATGACAGGATCTTGGCTTGGTTTTAATCCTGTAGATACGTGGTATGGGATTGCTTGCGCCGAAAGAATGCCTAACTGGCTGGGAGATAAAAAATATGCATTAGGTACGATTGCCTTCATTGGGATTTGGCAGTCATTTGGATTCAACATGGTACTTTATCTTGCTGGTTTAACTGCGGTCCCAAGAACTTTGTATAAAGCAGCTGAGATTGATGGAGCAAGCGGTTCTTGGGAATCATTCAAGCTTGTAACTTGGCCATTGCTGGGGCCTACGCATGTTTTTGTTGTAACAATAACTTCTATACGCTCATTTCAAGTATTCGATACAGTGGAAGCGTTGACGCGGGGTGGGCCGAGCAAGTCAACATATATGATGGTTTATGCAATGTTTGAGAAGGGAGTCAAACAAAATCTAATTGGCATTGGCTCAACTCTGACTGTTGTATTCTTATTCTTTGTTTTATTTCTGACCTTGATTCAAGTTTATTTTGTGAATCGCAAAGTACATTACTCATGAAAACTTCTGTTCATTCTGAAATCCTAAAACACGTTATTTTGCTTTCGGGAGCAGCTATTGTTATTCTTCCATTTTATCTGATGATTTCTTTTTCGCTTAAATCACCTGCTGAAATCCAAAGTATTTCAGGTGGCTTTTTTGGTGCTCAAGAAATGATGATCGATAGAAAGTGTGTAAAGCGAGGTTTCACCGAGGAAAAATGTTCAATGCTGCCAGTAGTTTATAATTTTAGAGCTGCTTTTGAAGAGGCTCCTTTATTACGTTATCTACTCAACGGCGTGATTGTAACTGTTTCTATTTTTCTCATCCAAATTTTAATTGCCCTTCCTTGTGCGTACGCTTTGGCAAAATTAAAATTTTGGGGCCGTGATTTCGTTTTTGGTTTGGTACTTTTTTGTTTGCTCATACCCGTTCATGCGATTGCCCTTCCACTCTATCTCATGCTTGCCAAATTGGGACTAACGAATACATACGCAGCACTCGTCATCCCATGGACGATATCCGTATTTGGGATTTTTTTAATGCGTCAGTTTTTCAAAACTGTACCAGATGATCTGATCAACGCGGCAAGAATGGATGGTATGAGTGAATTCAACATAGTTTGGCAGGTTATGCTTCCCACGGCAATTCCAGCATTACTCGCTTTTGCAATTTTTTCTGTGGTAGCGCATTGGAATGACTACTACTGGCCAAGAATCGTTATTACAGGCGACAAAGACTTGATGACTCCACCGTTGGGCTTGCGTATGTTCAAATCAGACATGGATGGCAATGAATATGGGCCAATGATGGCTGCTTCGTTAGTCATCGTTACACCCTTAGTAGTTGCATTTCTACTCGCTCAACGTCGATTTATTGAAGGAATTACCCTCACGGGTATGAAGTAGCAATAACTTTGTTGGAAAAGATTTTTTTCAGAGTTATTGCTTAGAAAGCTCATTGCCGCCCCAGCATGACCTTTCAAATATTTTGGGGATTCTACAGGAGATCCATGCAACTGAAATCACTAATTACCGGTGCTTTGACCACATGTATGTTGCTGTCTGCATCTATGGCTAGTGCTGTAACTATTGAAGTGGGTTACGCATATTCTTCACTTTTTGACGTAACCTTTAAAAAGATATATCCTTTATTTCGAGAAGCCAATCCTGACATCGAAGTAAAATTTAGAGCCACTTACGACAATTACGAAGACGGTGCAAACACTATTCTTCGTGAAGCGGTTGCTAACAAACTGCCGGATGTGACTTTCCAAGGTCTGAATAGACAGTCTATGTTTGTTGAAAAGGGTATTGCTAAATCACTTGAGCCCTTCATTGCCAAAGAAGCCAATTTCGAAAAAGATGGCTATCACAAGGCAATGTTGGATTTGGGTACTTTCAACGGTGAAGTATATGGTTTACCATTTTCTGTTTCCTTGCCCGTGGGCTACTACAACATGGATGCTTTGGGTAAAGCAGGAATTACTTCGCTTCCAACTACTTGGGATGAGGTAATCGAAAACTGCAACAAGTTGAGAGCGTCTGGCTTTGATAATCCACTTTTTTGGGGTTGGAATATTACTGGTAACTGGTTCTTCCAAGCTTTGATGTGGAGCCAGGGAGAACCAATACTTAAAGATGGCAAAGTCAATTTTGATGGACCAGCTGGACTCAGAGCTCTTGAGACGATGAAAACACTGTTCAGAAGCTGCAAGATGGAGAATCTCCCTTTTACAGATGCAGGCAAACCATTTAATGCTGGTAAAGTAGCTATGCACTTTTGGTCTACTTCTGCAGTCGGAGCAATCGAACGGGCAAAGGGCGATTTTGAGTTGCAAACTGGTGAGTTTCCAGGTATCGGCGGTCCTCCTGCTGGGTTACCCGCTGGAGGAAACTCTGTGATGCTAGTCTCAGGTTCATCAGATCCTGAGAGAATCGAAGCAGCTTGGAAATTCATCAAATTTTGTACTTCCGGTGAAGGCGCAGCTGTTGTTGCTGAGACAACTGGCTACATGCCTCCAAATAAAGCTGCAAATGAAATGCTAGGCGATTTCTACAAGGCAAATCCAAACAAATATACTGCTGTGAAACAAGCTGGGCTTCTTCGTGAGTGGATAGCTTATCCTGGAGACAACAGCCTTGCAATTACGCAGCTACTCTTCGATGGACAAGAGTCTATTGTTACTGGAGACGCTGATGACATGAAAGCGCTTCAAGAGGAGTTGGCAGAGGAAGTCTCAGATATGCTGCCAAACTGATCAAAACAGTAGATCTGTATCCTAGAAAATAACTCGACCGATTTTGCCCATGAAAATCGGTCTCGTTTATATTTGAGAACTGTTAATCTAGTTAGACTTACTCCTTTGCTTCACTGATCTGTCAAAGTCAGCGGTAAATCCGGGATATTATGAAAATTAAAACAACAACAATTGGTGCTTTTCCAAAGCCCTCTTGCACACCAATTGGCGATTGGTTTCCGAAAATAGATGATTCCGATGCTAAAGGTGCTGGCAAGGGCCTCCTACAAAGATGGAATATATCTGATTATGAGCAACAAATAAAGACTGCCGCCGATTCTGCAGAACCGCTGTTCCTGCAAGCAATTGAAGAAATTATTCTTGATCAAATACAATCTGGTGTGGACATACCCACTGATGGCGAAGTGAGAAGGGAGAACTACATCTATTACCAGTGTCGTCAAATCGACGGCATTGACTTCCAAACCATTACCCGTAAACAAGTAAGGTCTGGTGCTTTTGAAGCAAAACTACCAACTATCACTGGCCCATTGCAACTCCGTAAAGCAGTTTTAGGAACTGATTACAGTTCTGCAAAGCAATTTACATCTAATCCTGTGAAGATAACTATTCCAGGTCCGATGACGATTGCCGATTCGATCGCCGACGAGTTCTACAATGATGAAAAAAAACTATGTAATGATTTAAGTAATGTCCTAAATCAGGAGATTCTCTTGTTAGCCAAAGCCGGCTGTAATCACATTCAAGTTGACGAACCTGTGTTTGCGAGGAAACCTGATAAGGCACTAAGTTATGGTATTGAGAGCCTTGAGCGCTGTTTTGCCGGTGTGCCAAAAGAGATTTGTAGGACAGTACACGCTTGCTGTGGTTATCCCAATGCTTTGGACAGTGAAAACTACCTGAAAGCCCCTCCTGAATCCTATTTTCATCTAGCCCCTGCCATTGATGACTCTTCAATCAATGCTTTTTCGATTGAAGATGCTCATCGACCTAACAATTTGAAGCTACTAGAACTTTTCAAAAATACTACCATTATTATGGGTTTGGTTGATGTTGCGAAAAGTAGTGTCGAAGAGGTCGAGCAAATTCAGGAGAGAATACGGCATTCACTACATCACATAGACCGGGAGCGCCTAGTTGCAGCTCCTGACTGTGGCCTAGGGCTATTGGATCGGAATCTAGCCAAATCTAAACTGAAGAATCTCTGCACAGCAGCGCGGAATAGCTAGCAGAGACTCGAATTTCAATTGAATTACGTTCAAACCAGTTTCTCAACTCTCACCGTTTCTCTCTTCATTAAACGCCATCACCTCACAACGTCCGTA
>DJYX01000040.1 GCA_002450295.1 Deltaproteobacteria bacterium UBA6967 | reverse complement strand
TTCTTCCGGCTCAGCCTGTACCTCCGCTAGCCTTGAGCCTTCCTATGTGCTCAGGGCACTTGGGGTGGGAGATGACCTAGCACACTCTTCCATTCGCTTTGGAGTGGGCCGCTTCACCACCGAAGAAGAGATCGACTACACAGCGGACAAAATGATCTTTGCTGTCAAGCGGCTACGAGACATGTCCCCACTTTACGAGATGGTTCAGGAAGGTATTGACCTCTCGACCGTCAACTGGACACCACATTGATCAAAATGGACAACGAACCCATAAATTTTTCCAACTAGCATTCCCGCTTAACAAGGAGATTCAAGATGGCATACAGTGAAAAAGTAATTGACCACTACAATGAACCACGCAACGTAGGTAGTTTCGCGAAGAGTGACGACCAGGTTGGTACTGGACTGGTCGGGGCACCTGAGTGTGGAGATGTGATGAAACTGCAGATCAAGGTGGAAAACGAAAAGATTGTCGATGCGAAATTCAAGACCTTCGGCTGCGGTTCTGCAATTGCCAGTTCTAGCCTGGCTACTGAATGGGTCAAAGGCAAAACATTGGATGAAGCATTAGCAATTCAGAACACCGAGATCGTGGAAGAACTTTCCCTACCTCCCGTCAAAATCCACTGTTCTGTGCTGGCCGAAGATGCCATCAAGGCCGCTATTCAGGATTATCGAAAGCGACAAGAGACCTCCTCAGAATCTACTGCTTCTGCCTGATTGTATCTGCAGGAGACTCACTAATGAGTCTCCTCACCCACACCGGATTTCTTCCCTGATTCACTCCATGCCTTTTTGTTCTCACTGTCAAAAACCTTTGCAGAGCACGCTCTGGTGTGGTGCCTGTCAGCAGCTACAGTCCAGCGGTTTACAGACTGATTATTTTTCGGTTTTCGGTTTACCACCGCGCTATGATGTGGACTTAAAATCTTTGGAACGGAGTTACCACGAGCTTGCTGCTGAGTTGCACCCTGATTTCTTTGCGACAGCAACGGTTGCCGAGCGCCGACTCAGTGAGGGCTTATCTGCTCGGCTCAATCAGGCATGGCAGACCTTACAAAACTCAACAGCACGCGCCCAATACCTCATGGGGGTCTGGAAATCAAAGACACCCACTCATGAGCGCGACCTACCGACTGGATTTTTGCAGGAGATGTTTGCGTTGCAAGAAGAACTAGAGGAATTGCTGGAGGCCAAAGATCAGCAAGCACTGGCAACGAAACACGCAGATTTTCTGCAGCGCCTGAATGACCTGCAACATAACTATCAACAGCAACTGATAGAACTGAAAGAAAATACACCTGACACTACGTTCTGCAAACAAATCCAGCAACAACTGAATGCTGAGCGCTACCTACTACGACTGCTGGAGCGCTGTTCATCCACATCCTCAGAAACGGATCTATGACAGAACGTATCGTCGGTATAGACCTCGGCACGACCAACAGTCTTGCCGCAACCGTCTTCGATCAGGTAGGACCGGAGGTAATTGCTGAACCTGGACAGACCCCAATCATTCCCTCTGTACTAACGATGCATGAGGGAAAATGGCTTGTGGGCCAAGAGGCGCTGATCAGGAGTCTACAAAATCCTACGCAAACACTGCACTCGATCAAGCGCTTGATAGGGCGTAGCCTTGAGGAAATTCCTGCCGAAGAACAGGCTCAACTCCCCTACCAACTGCGCTCTGGTGAACGTGGACAAGTTCTGGTCTGCCTAGACGAACAGGCTTTCACACCACAGGAAATTTCTGCTGAGATTCTCAAGGCAGTCAAGTATCGAGCAGAAGTAATCCTTGGCGAGACTCTACAGAAAGCGGTAATCACCGTTCCAGCCTATTTCGACGATGTTCAACGACAAGCTACTAGAGATGCGGCTCGCCTTGCTGGACTGGAAGCTGTGCGGATTCTCAATGAACCCACTGCGGCAGCGATTGCCTATGGCTTGGATGAGCGTAAGGAAGGAAAAATTGCCGTCTATGATCTGGGTGGAGGCACCTTTGACATCTCATTGCTCCAGTTAACCGGGAAAATCTTCAAGGTGGTTGCTACCAATGGCGATACTCGTCTGGGAGGAGATGATTTCGACCAAGCTATCGTTGGTGAACTTACGCTTCGGATTCAGCAGGAATTTACTGACGCAGAGCTTCGCTCCCCCTTAGCCCGTCAGGTTTTACGACAAACTGCGGAGACAATCAAAATCGGCCTGAGCCAGAGTAACGAAATAGAATATACTATTTCAATTGAAGATCAATCCTGGTCTCATCAGGGTTCATTCACAACGACCGAACTTCAACCATTACTGGCACCCGTGATCCAACGAACACTGCAACGCTGTCAGCAAGCTTTGGATCAGGCAGGATGGAAAGTTGAAGACCTGGATGAGGTGGTTTTGGTCGGTGGTTCCACGGTAGTCCCAGAAGTACGCCGGCAAGTACAACAGTTTTTTGGCCGAACCCCACAAGTGGCAATTGACCCCTACAAGGTAGTTGCACTGGGAGCAGGCATCCAGGGGCACTTACTCGCAGGCGGGAGAAGAGACTTCCTGCTGCTGGATGTGATTCCTCTGGCGTTGGGCATCGAAACGGTTGGAGGGACCTTCAGCAAATTGATCACGGCGAACACGACCCTGCCAACGGAGGCCAAGGAACTCTACACGACCCACGTTGACAACCAGACTGCTATTGAGATCAACATTTACCAAGGTGAACGAGAGCTAGTTCGTGATTGCCGTTGTCTGGGGCGCTTCAAATTGAGAGGCATTCCTGCAATGAAAGCAGGTCTACCTTTGGTTGAAGTCACTTTCCGGGTAGACGCCAACGGAATCCTAACTGTTTCCGCTCTGGAAAAACGTAGCCAGACTGATGCCTCTATTGAAGTGATTCCTTTCCATGGACTCACCCAGCAGGAGATCGATGATTTGCTAGAAGCATCTTATGAGCATGCGATTGAGGACTTTACTGCACGTCAGTTGATTGAATTTCGCCAAACTGCAGAGCGGGTTCTACAGGGTATCGAGATGCACTGGACTATTGCGGAAAAAGCACTGGCTCAGATAGACTGCACTGCAATTCGCCAGCAAATGGAGGTTGTACGTCAGCAGATGGAAGGACAAGATCCTCAGGTGCTTAAAACAGAAATGGACCGGCTTGGAGATTTGACCCGATCCCTGGCAGATACTGTGGTGGGACAAGCTGTTCTTTCAGCCTTGCAGGACCAAGAAACAACTCCTGTCTGAAAAAAGACAGATCATCACTCTGCAGATGGCTCAACGGCGGTAACAACAACTGCTGAAGCCTCACACATTCTCGCCAGATGCCGTCCGAAAGCGTTCATCACAAACAGATGTGCGACTGCTTGTGTTGTGTTGTAGATGTACCACGGCAGGCTCGGACAAAAGTCGTGAATCGCGGCAATCACGTACTTGCCGTCAAACACCTCTCTAAATTCTAGACGTCCTTCCTGACTTTCTTGGGTATCAGCGAGCAATCCTCCAATAATGTCAAGCACCTTACGATGCTCATCACCACCTTGTCGCAAACGCAGCTCCAGTAGCGGAGTTGAGAGAAACCGCAAGCAGAAGAGCACCCTCCCGTTCTCCAAAACATCACAGCGTAGAAACGGCTTAAGAAATTGAGGCAGCCAGCGCACATATTCCTCCAAAACCCAACGAGCATCTCTGCCTGGAGGTAATGGCAGTCGCTGAACAGAGCGCACTCGACGTTGCTCATGGATCATCTGCTGATCCTCTCGCTTCAACTCCTGACGTGGATTTTGTAGTGGAAACCCCTGTTCATCCATTGAAGCCGCCACCGATTCTCGAAACGTTACTGCAGAACCTACAAGTTGATCCTGTAATCGATTTGATTTGGCTCGCAGGTCATGACGCAGGCTGTCTACTAGTGGACCAACCAGCGCTTGTGAACTGTTGCTGATAGTGGAAACCCAACGCTTGGAGATTCCCAGAGTCACAAAGGGGAATGGAAACATCCAACGATTTTTTCCCATCTCTTCAGCAGTGATCTGCATCATATCCTTGTAGGTCATCAAGTCAGGGCCGCCGATATCAAAAGATCCTGAGTACTCTCCTGGGGCCCCCAAACAAAGTTTGACTGCCTTCAACACATCCTGAATCGCAACTGGCTGGGTTTGGGACCAGGTCCAGGTTGGCAATCCCATTATGGGTAATCTGCGCACAAGATTGATCAGAATTCGCAAAGAAGAACCTCCTGGCCCAACGATCACTCCACAGCGCACTGTAGTGACTGGTACTCCAGACGCCTTCAAAACCTGCTCAACTTCATAGCGACTGGAAAGATGCTGTGATGCCTCTTCACGCTCATCATCTGGCATCAACCCCCCCACATAGAGAATCTGCTTTAACCCAGCAGCTTTGGCTCCCTGAGCAAAGTTGTCTGCTAAGAGCAAATCCAAGTCCTGAAAGGATGCCTGGGTCAGCCGAGAGGAGGGTACCATCGAGTGAATCAAGTAGATCAGGTAATCTGTGCCCTGCAGGGCTTGCTCGACAGAAGAAGCCGAATAGGCATTGCAATGAACCCACTGCACAGGATCATTCAGATCGGGATGAGAGAGTTTGTAGGCGGATCGGGTCAATCCTCGAACAGTGAACTGTTCAAGCAGACTATTGCGGATTGCGGTTCCGACGAAGCCGGTAGCACCGGCAATCGCTACCACAGCCTGGGACATGACAAACTCCTTTATGAAGACGGATTGGTAGGCCAGACAAAAATTTAGAATTTTATGCTAACAGTAAGCCCCCAATCTGTCTAATCGAAAGCAGGAAAATCAGATGCCCGCACGGAGAATATCGTAGAGTTGCACAGCCCCACAAACACGGTTATCAGAATCGGTAACCACTAGCGTCAAAACTGAGTTTTCCTGCATCAACTCCTTGGCGGCCAAGGCCATACTATCATGGGCAACTGTCAGAGGATCTATGCGCATCCAGTCAGCAACAGGGCGAGGCCAATCTACATTTGGATCATGTGTTGGATCTTCCAACAATCGCGAGAGGTCTCCGTTGCTGAAGACTCCTAGCAAATTTTGGTCTTCAGCAACAATGATCAACAACCCCAAACGCTTGTGAGCCAATTCAACCACTCCCTGGCGCAAGGAGAGATCTGGAGCCACCAAAGGTAGACGATCCT
>DJYX01000287.1 GCA_002450295.1 Deltaproteobacteria bacterium UBA6967 | reverse complement strand
AGCGCCATTGGGTCCAATGATTGATCTTAACTCACCATGCTCTAGTGAGATGGAAAGATCAGTCAATGCGAAGAAACCATCAAAATCAACGCTGACATCGTTCAATTCAAGAATTGGTGTTGACATAGCTTAAACAGTGTTGGTTGACATGAAGAAGAAGGTTGTTTAAAAGCAAACTATGGAGATTCAGCTGTGTAACTTTTATCCATTTCTAATTTTGGATAAGTCGAAGATTTTTTGGCAATTCCAAAGGCTGCCAACATCGAAGTAAATCCACCATTCTTAAACCATCCATAAATACCATCCGGCATCAACACAACCACGAAGATAAACAGACCACCCTGCACAAACAACCAGGCTTCTGGTAGTGCTTCACTGACAAGGCTTCGTAAATAGTTCACCAAAACGGCGCCTATAATCGGTCCGATCAATGTTCCACGACCACCAACGGCGACCCAAATCACCATTTCAATAGACATTGAAATGGCCATGTACTGAGGTGAAACGATACCTGACTGAACTGTATAAAGTGCACCTGAAATGCCAGCCAAGCCACCAGCAACCAAAAAGACGATCACTTTGAAAGGAACCGGATTAAACCCACTGAAACGGAGTCGTGCTTCATCATCTCTGATCCCGATCAAAGCATCACCAAAACGACCACTCGTTAAAAACTTACATAAGAGATAGGCAAACGGGAGAATTATAAGTGTAATTCGATAGAACATAATCTGAGCATCATCGGAGCCCACGATCATTCCGAAGATCTCCGTTGTGCTCGTCTTAAGGCCATTCGTTCCATTAACAAGCTTCTGCTGACCATTGAAAAAATGGTAAAAAACCATCAAAGAAGCCTGAGTAATAATAGAAAAATAAACACCCTTGATTCTGTTTCTAAAAATCAAATATCCGACAAGGCCAGCAACCACAGCAGGAATTAACCATATAGCAATTAATGTCCAAGGGAACGACCAGAATGGTTGCCAGAAAAACGGAAGGTTATCAACACCATAATTCTCAAAGAACTTTGGCAGACCATTAGCACCAGTGGTGAAATCATTGTTAGTCACCAAGAGAAGATGCATGGCTATGGCATAACCACCCAAGGCAAAGAAGATACCTTGACCAAGACTTAGGAGTCCGGTATATCCCCAGATCAGGTCGATACCTAAAGCAATGATAGCTAAAGAAAAATACCTACCGAAAAGGTTAAGGCGGAACTGTGAAAGAATCGCTGGTAGGACAAAGAATGCGAAGGCGAGAAGAAGCCAGGGAATCAGCTTTTGGAGAATTTTCATGGTAAAAACCGTAGTAATCAGGATTCGACAGATCGTCCCTTTTGAGGGAACATCCCAGTAGGTTTAAATTGAAGGAACGTAATAATAAAGATAAATATCAGCACATATGACATACTTGTTGTGGCAAAGAACTCAATCACAGCAGCAGGTCCAGCCGGTATATTGTCGAAAGCAATTAAAATGGCACCAGATCCAATGATGGATTGAATGATGCCAAGCATCATCGAAGCAATCACAGTACCAACAAGATTTCCAACTCCCCCTAGAACAATAACCATAAAGCAAGAAACGATATAGGCCGCTCCAAGATTGGGTCCTACAGAGCCAAGCAGAGTGATCGCACTACCAGCAACACCAGCTAAGCCTGATCCAATCCCGAAGGTGATGCTGTCGACACTGTCAGTGGGAATACCCAAGCAATTGCTCATCTGGCGATTTTGAGTGACAGCACGGATACGTAAACCCCAAACACTCTTTGTGAGGAACCATGCCACAAACGCAAGCAGCAGAGCCGAAAGGATAATGATAAAAATTCGAATACCTGGCAACTCAATCCCCGCAATGGAACCCCAGCTTCCTTGCAACCATTTCGGAGCTGTCACGTCAATATTGCGAGGTCCAAACCAAGCTTTAGAGAGCATCTTAGAAGCTGTCATCGCATTAATTGAAATAAATCCAATCGCTGATGCCACAACCCAAGCAAAACCTGATAAATAAGGATAGAAATTAGCACTTTTAAGCTTTGCTGGTGAAAATCGTTGAGATAAATAACCTAGCAATATCGCAATTAATATACCTAAAACCATGCTTGTTGAAACACTGCGTATAAATTGAATCAGCACAAGGCTGACACCCCAAGTAGCAAGCAATGTCTCAAGCGGTCGGCCATACAATTGCCGTATTAATGTTCTTTCCAGAAGAATACCGACAATTCCAGTAATGATAAAGGCAAAAAATAATGCGAAAAAATAATAGAGTTGGAAAACACCTTCGCCAAGAGGCTTGAACATGTTTTGAGTGACAAAAGTCACGTAAGCTCCAACCATCATCAACTCGCCATGAGCGAGATTGATTACCCCCATCAAACCAAAAACGATGGCAAGGCCAGTCGCCGCAAGAAGCAAAACTGACCCAATGCTGAGCCCATCAAGGAGCTGTGAAAAAATTAATTCCATCAGTACATGGGGTAAAAAAAAGGGGCCACAAGTTTATTGTGGCCCACTATTCAAAGAAATTCAGAAGTAACGATTACATCTTGAACTTTCCGGCATCAGCACGATCAAGGGTCCAGTCGCACTTGTAGCCTTTGGTCTCAGGAACGTACTGGTTCCAAGTGATAGGAGGAACAGGGGTCTTGCTGTCCCAGAGAATCTCAAACTGACCATCCTCCTTAGCCTCACCAATCCGCACAGTTTGTGAGATGTGGTGATTGGGATACATCTCAATCGGACCCTGAGGGGCATCGAGCTTAATTCCGATCAGTGCATTCCGGACAGCATCCAGATCTTCATAAGTGCCAGCTTTCTCAACAGCAGCCTTCCAGAGGTAAACCATGTTGTAAGCCGACTCCATCGGATCGTTCGTCACACGATCATCACCGTACTCAGCAAGGAATGCTGAATTGAAGGTATCGGAGGCCGAGGTTCCGAGGGACATGAAATAGTTCCAGGCTGCATAAGTGCCGCCCACATACTCAGGTCCGATCTGACGGATCTCCTCCTCAGCGATGGAGAAGGACATGATCGGATACTTTTCCGGAGTAATTCCTGCTGCCTTGAACTGCTTGAACAGGGCAACGTTGGAATCACCGTTCAGAGTGTTGATGATGATTCCACCATCAGGGAACTCCTTCTTGATCTTGGCGATGATAGGTGCCACCTCAGTGTTGCCCAGAGGGATGTAGTCCTCACCGACCGTCTCACCACCCAGGCTCTTGACCTGCTCTTTGATGATGGTGTTAGCAGTTCTGGGGTAGACGTAGTCAGAACCGACCAAATAAACCTTCTTGCCGTACTTGTCGGCGAACTGCTCAAACAGCCAGTCAACAGCGGGCTCAGCCTGCTGGTTAGGGACAGCGCCGGTGTAGAAGATGTTCTTGGAGCACTCCTGACCTTCGTACTGAATTGGATAGAAGAGGAAGTGATCCTTGGCTTCGTAAACCGGAAGCATTGCTTTCCGACTTGCGGATGTCCAGCCGCCAAACACAACGGCAACCTTATCGGCGTCGATCAGCTTCTGTGACTTCTCCGCGAAGGTAGGCCAATCTGAAGCACCATCTTCAGAGGTGTAGGTGATCTTGTAGCTCTTGCCATCGATTTTGACGCCACCGTCGGCATTGATTTCCTTGATCGCCATCT
>DJYX01000161.1:9066-9873 GCA_002450295.1 Deltaproteobacteria bacterium UBA6967 | reverse complement strand
GTAGGCCTCCAACACTCGCTCCAGGTCCTGCTTCTGACGACGTGCAATCCGTTTCAGATCCTTGCACTCCAGCAGTTCCATGTCCTGCTCAACGATTCGATAGCACAGCTCATCACTCCGGCCCAACAAACGCAGTTGAATCAGCAGACATTCCTGCAGACTACGGGCTCCCACTCCATTCGGATCAAAGGTCTGAAGCTGAAAGAGCACCTCTTCCACAAAGGCAGCAGCTCTGGGTGAAACCTGTACCTTGTTTTCCAGGTCTTCCTCCAACTCTTCTTCCTCAAAAACTGGTGGTGGGGGTAGGTTCTTTCCTCGGCGAGACTTTCGTTTACCATCTCCCATCGCCGCTTTTTCCTGCTGGTAGCGCAGGTCCATCCAGTAATCGTCCAATTCACGCTCGACCGTAAGTTCATCACTATCAAGCGCTTCCAGAATCCGATCCTGCAATTCTGGATTGCCTTCCAAAATTTCTCGAATGCTTGTGACCAGATAGCCATTATCAGCAATATTGCCAGCCAAGTAGTGAGCGACCTCAACCTCCAGCTTGCTCATGCGCACCAAACCCACTTGCCACAACAAGTGATCTTGCAGCGATTCGTCTTGGGCCAACGTGGCTTCTAGGGAAGGAAGCTCATCATCGTCGCCACCGCTACGAATTCGTCGGTCCTGGTACTGACCATACTGATCGACCTGCTCCACATACTGCTGCCAGTCCACCTCTTCCTGCGCAGTCGTCTCTTCTTTCTCTTCTTCTCGAGCTGTTTCGTAGGTCTCTTCGCTGACCGGCACTTCGGTCTGCTCTGT
>DJYX01000161.1:7650-8680 GCA_002450295.1 Deltaproteobacteria bacterium UBA6967 | reverse complement strand
ACAGGATTTTCAACGAGCGACTGTTCAATCAGTTCTTCCAGTTCGGCGCGTGACAGCTGCAATAATTTGATTGCCTGCTGGAGCTGCGGGGTCATGATGAGCTGCTGCGTCATCTTCATTTGCAGCTTCATATGCATGGCCATAGGACGTCTCGGCTGGGAAATTGAGGGGATGTTACCAACAATCCGGTTGGTCTTGGCGAGTCTTTTCCAAAAGTAGGCAATACCCTAATTGATTGGCATTTAAATTGCTAGAGGAAAATTCAAAATTTGCTCAATTTGCTCTCAAAAAGCGAAAGACTCGCCCAGATAAACCTTCCTCGCCTGCTCATCTTTCGACAATTCTTCCGGTGTTCCACTGACCAAGAGTGTACCCTCGTTCATGATGTAGCCCCGATCAATGATGCCAAAGGTCTCCCGGACGTTGTGATCCGTGATCAACACCCCAATATTGCGCCGTGCGAGCTGTCGGACCGTCTCCTGGATGTCTGCAACGGCAATCGGATCAACCCCTGCAAAGGGCTCATCCAACAGGATGATTGAAGGCTCCAGCACCAGCGCCCGGGCAATCTCAGTCCGACGACTCTCTCCCCCAGAGAGCGCGTAGCCCTTGAGATGCCGTACATGGGCAATCCCCAACTCTTCCAACAACATCTCCAGGCGTTCTTTTCGCTCGACCTTGCTGATCGGTAACAACTCAAGAATCGCCATCAGGTTGTCCTCAACCGTCAGCTTACGAAAGATCGAGCGCTCCTGTGACAGATAACCGATTCCACAACGTGCCCGCTTGTGCATGGGGTAGTGGGTGATCTCGGCCTCATCCAGATAAATCGTACCTCGATCCGGACGGACTACTCCTGCGATCATGTAGAAAGTGGTTGTCTTGCCAGCGCCATTAGGCCCTAGCAGGCCCACAATGCTACCCTGCTCGACTTCTAGCGAGACCCCTTTGACGGCCTGCCGACCTCTGTAGATTTTAACCAGTTGCTCTGCAGAAAGTTTACGTCGTTCCATGACTGTATTCCGAAGCT
>DJYX01000161.1:1743-7259 GCA_002450295.1 Deltaproteobacteria bacterium UBA6967 | reverse complement strand
TTTGGTAGGAATCTGCATTTTCTTTAAGAAAAGAAAGCAGTTGTAGTCGTCATTGTCGAGAAGAAGAATCGTGTTGAGGATTTGTTGGGCGGGAACGGAAGGGTCATCAGTAAGAAGGGTGAAACACCGCAAACGCTCTCGGGCAATCGGTGTTGTTCCGACAGCCCGTAGCATTCGCTGATTCTGCAGAGCCTATTCCACTTCCGGTAACTCAGAAGGAATAGCCAGCGCTCAACTGCAGTACATTGGCCTTGCCCTTGTACTTACCAGTCAGGTCTGGATTAGTTCGTGTTTCACTAGGTAGGAAGTCACTCACTAAGTAAGCCAAATCCATCAGGAAAGCCCGGCGCTTATAACCAGCACCGACAAAGAAACTATTTCGCCCAGCTCCATCTGGAGTGATAGGCCCCAGTGTCGACTCTGGAATTGGACTAGCCGTTTTGTAATAGCCTCCTCGAACCTTCAGGTAATCCGTGAACGTATAGAAACCACCAATTTTGTAGTCCACAACATCTTCCCAATTCTGCTTAATCACCGTTGTGTCACTTGGCTTTCCTTTTTCATAGCGAATAACAATTTCATCGTAGGCCGACCAACCACTACGCAATAGGCCAGCCTCAATCGCGTAAGCCCCCGGGATATAGCCATCACCTGATGAAAAAGACTTCCAAGAAACAGCCATCTCCAATAAATCAGGATATTTGACGTCGACAGAGATACCACCATCTGGAAATTCATTTGTATAAACTGGAGGAGCACTACTGGTATCAAACTGAGCGTCACCATCTCCACTTATGGTAAAACGAGAAGTGTAATTTGCTGCTGCTGCGATTGTTCCACCGTCGTAGAGAATCGAAGCGTTATAGCCATTTGCAGTACCTTTACCCCCAAGAGTTACAGAAAAACTATCTGTCCCACTGTAGATAACTTCTTGGTCAAGCTCGATATGGGCTGCATAGAAGTTGAGCCCCCCTCCAACTGAGAAATCTCCGAAACGTCCAGCTACCACGATGGGTTGGTTCAGTGTTGCCAACTTGATCCTGGTCAACACATCTCGCCCTGCCCAATCTTCAGGCCACTCTACACTGGAATTGAAGGGCAGGTTCGCACCCGTTCCTACTGCCATATCTCCATTGTTGTAGACAGCATAAATGTGTGGAGCTACTGATGGATCAGTCTGGGAATCTGCACTGTTCCCTCCATTAAGATCTGTGTAATTGTATTTGGTTTCGTAGCGAGCAAAACCACCGTATACATGAATACCCGTCTCTAGCTTGACCATCGCTGATGGATTCTGAACTACCAGACCAGCGTTGTCAAAAAACGTGATACCACCCTGTCCTTGAGCTGTGTAGGAGGCTCCCGACTGGGGCGTGTTGAAACCAGCTGCTTGAACAGTACCGCCCAACACCACAAAGGAGAGAGCTGCGAGAAAGTGACGTAGCGCTTTCATGATGATTCTCCTTAGTTAGCGTTGGTGTTGGTGCAAGTTGTGATGTCAATTACCTTTGATGGATCCAAGACTTTCCCAGTTGCTAAGAAACAGGCTGCTTGTTGCTGTCCTCGCAAAGTTGCTTCAGATTCCCAGTCAAGAAAGAACGAGTGATCTGCTACACCTTCTTTGTAGCTGTCTGGGTGCAAGATCCAATGGCTTCTATTCACACCTTCTAGAAAATCATCTCCATCTGTGTAGGTAGGTAGTCCCATAGCTAGTGCTAGAAGTTTGGAATTCGAATTTGGGACCGTCATACCTCCTTTAATTTGCTGAAGAAGTAATGGAGTTGCAGCTGAAGAAGATGCCGTGACTAATGGATCTATACCACCTTTGAAAAGACCATGAGCCATCGTAAGTTCTAGACCTAAAGCTGTACTGTTTAATAATTCTTTTCCTGTTTTAGTAGTTGGGTCGATACCTAAACCTAAAGCAATTAATCCAAGTATATCATCTCGATAATTTCCATTTAGCCCAATATCAGAGATATCACCACCTGAAGAACTTATTACGGCACCATCTATAGGGAAACCAGTATTAGCAAAGTTGCTACCAACAAAACTACCTAAACTATGTCCCACAAAGTATATCGGAGGCATTTCCGATACAGATCCAACTATTGCAGTACGAATATTTAGGTTTGCTTCCAACAGTGTACGGAGGCGTAACAAATCAAACTGGGTTTGAATGATATAACCTGCTGTTAGTGATGGATTGTCATATCTTGTTGTAATTATCAATGAATCATTACTATCTAAGCTCCCATTTCCATTCGCATCTAAATATGTTCTTTCTCCATGACCCCATATATCTATTGCAACTGTAACAATATTTTTGGAGGCAAAAGTATCCATTACTGCAAACATTTCTTCTTTATTTTGCTCCAAACCATGCAAATATATTATGATTCCATCAACTGTAGCTGGATTGGAAATCCAAAAACCAATTTTTCCATTTAAAGAATTATCACCACTAGGGCAGTCTCTGAGGGGATTAGAGGCACGATTAGGGAGGTCCAATTCCCAGCCATCTTCTGCTTTTGAGAGAAAATTGAGACAGCTAAAATAGCCTTTATAAAGTGTACTAACATTGTCACTTGGAAGGTTTGAATCTAAAATTTTTACTACATCTGTTTTCAGATCTAAAGGCTGATCTACAAGCGTATCTGGACTACTTGGGTAAGTTGTTGCCCAAGTAATGTTATCTGAATACGCTGAAGTAGTATCGGTAAGGTTAGCCTCTATAGCATCAAAAGCTAAAGCTATATCATTAGCCGCATCTAGATCTTCAACTTCTGTAGTAAATGTGAATAACTGGGCTAAGTCATTATGTGATTCAATTTGACCCAGAGCCTGCAGCCCTCCAATTAGGGGAGCATAACTTGCTCGCAGTCCTTCTAAGCTGTTGGCCGTGTCTAAGTCGTCAAATAGACTATTCATAATCTTCCCATCAACTACAATTGGAAGAGGGTTGGTCAGTATATTTGTCAATATATCTGGTGAAAGTGGACTGCCTTGCGCATCTCCCAGACTTGTTTTCACAACGACCGCATACTGTGTTCCTGCTTGGAAAGTGCTGCTATCAGGAACAAGGACCAAATCATTGTTTGCATCCTGATAGACAACTTTAAACGTTCCTCCACCAACTGTGGGGAGGGCAAGTACAGGTGCAGTCGGATTTGAAGTTGGAAAAATCAATAGATTTAGGGCCAGATTTCCACCAGCTTGGGCATTCCAACTGCCATTATCATTGTACAGATTGGCCAACGGACGACTGAAAGGAATACGGATTGGCATCAAACGACTTATTCCTGCCAACTGGACCTCTGGTGGAAGTGCAGCGTTGACATTAGCAAGAACTACATCACTGGGTTGAGGAGCCAAGCCCTCTGGAGTGCTGAACTTAGCGATGGTGTTTGCAGTACCTTCCTCTCCACTTGTTACCGTTGGAGCAGGATCTTTGCTAGCAGAATCTAGGATTTGCTCAGCACAGCCGCTGAGAGCAAAGGCAGTGAGCAATACACCACAGAGGAGACGCAGGCTCGGCTTCATGAGTCCTCCCAAAAAAGTTGAAGCACAAATTTTTATCGTCTTTATCTGAAAGGCAGACGACAGAAAATTGGAAAAGGAGAAAAGAGTCCGACACAATTCATCATATTGTCAAATCTTAATTTTCTGACAGGCTTCAGAAATTGTCAGAAAACCAGCAGTAGCTTAGTTCCTCGGACGTTTTCTGAATGATGGCTTTGGAGGTCACTTTCCTTCGTAGTCTTTTTTGGCTGAAAGAGTTCATGCACTGCCCATCGATTCAGATGGAATCCCTGACGTTTTCTGGCATTGACAACTAGCACTAGCTTAGATAGAGTGCTAACAAATTAATTTTATCGCACGGAGGAGTTGGCTTCCAAAGTTGCGGTCTTTCCTTCAACCTGTTGGAAACAGAAGCAAGATGCCGATCTACGAATACGTCTGCCAGAGCTGTGGCAAGGAATTTGAGGAAATGCAGCGGTTCAGCGATGCCCCGCTGGAGCAGTGCCTGTGTGATGAGAAGGCGCCTGTGCAGCGCAAGGTCTCCAAGAGCGCATTTCATTTGAAGGGTGGCGGTTGGTACAAGGACGGCTATGGTAGCGCCAAGCCGGAGAGTTCCAGTGACAGCGGCAGTGAGTCCAAGAAGAGTGACGGGGGCAGTGAAGCAAAAAAGGCCGACAGCGGAACTGAATCCAAAAAAAGTGACAGCAGCACGGAATCGAGCCCAAAAGAGAGCAAACCGGCGGAGTCCAGCAAATCCAGTGACTCCAGCTCGTCTTCCACCTCTTCCAGTTCTGGTGGCAAGGAAAGCGCTGCCTGAGCCGACTTGATTCTTCCAGTCCCTCCACTCATGTTGGGGCTCATGTCTTAACCTGAGTGGACCCCTCTTTGATGCCCAGTTTTTTTCGCCAGATCCTGATCCTGCTCTGGAAGGACCTGCTGATTGATTTACGCCGTAAGGAGAATTTTCTCTCCATGCTGCTCTTCTCCACCCTGACGCTGTTGATCTTCCAATTTGCGATGGGAGATGATCAACGGACCTTTCGTCTGGCTCTACCCGGAATCATCTGGGTGGTTTTCATGTTGACGGGCGTCCTCAGCCTGAACAAGTCCTACCAGCAGGATTCTGAGAATGGTTGCATTGGTGGGTTGTTGTTGGCGCCACTGGATCGGACTGTCCTCTTCCTCGGTAAGTTTCTCGCCAATCTCTGCTTCCTGCTGGTTGCTCAGTTGCTCTTTTTGGCGCTGTGCTTTCTCTTCTTCCCCCTGAGAGTTCAACATTGGCCTAGTGTGCCTGGAATTCTGTTGGCTGGCACAGTTGGCTTCAGCGCGCTTGGAACCCTGCTGACAGCCATGACCGCATCCCTCAAAGGAAGTGAGGTGTTGTTGCCAATCCTGCTGTTCCCGTTGATGGTGCCCGGACTGCTCAGTCTGGTGAACCTGACAGCCTACCTGTTCTTCGACACACGTCCTGAACAAGTCAATGCCTGGTGGAACCTATTGCTGGGTTTCGATGTCTTGTTGTTGGTGGTCTCGATACTCGGATTCGAGTTCGTGATGGAGGAATGAGGGGAAGGGAGGGCCTGAACGATTCGTGGGAACGCCCAGGCTTTTTGAGAAAGTTTGGCTTAGTTGCCGAGATCGCTCAAACGCCCTGCTAGTCCAGCAGCATCGCTGCCAATCAACGGTGCCAACTGCTCCAGTCTCTCACGGACCAGACCACTAGATTGCTGTCTTCGCACTTTGATTTCAGGATTCACCAGTTTCGTTGCTGAAACAAGGTTTTCTCCGCTGACATCTGCAGGACGTAGCACTCCCTGCACAGTGGTCACATAGCGCACCTGATTGCGCTGTCGGTAGTCCACTTTCTGTCCAGAGATGAGCATGTTTCCATCTGGGTAAACACGAACGACTCGTGCGCTGATCGTGTTCAGTCCTCGTAGAATTTCATTCTGCTCTTCTTCAATCGCATTCCGCAGAGTCAACGCTTCCAGAGC
>DJYX01000161.1:0-1349 GCA_002450295.1 Deltaproteobacteria bacterium UBA6967 | reverse complement strand
CCCTCTTTGGGTGGAGGAACGTTGCTGATCAAATCCACTTCCTGAATGGTGAGCAGATCCCCACGATAACGAGCTCTGTGATCGCGGAAGAGGTTACCGAAGGAAGCCTCACTACGCCAAAGGGATCCTTCCAGGGCATTACGGCTCGTATTGAGTGCAGGCTGGCGCTGACGACGTGCAGAATTATCTGCCAACTGTTTCCTGATCGGTTGTGGCGGCGGCGGCGGTGCCAACGCTGAACAGCCAGCAATGACTATCAGCAGTCCCCACAAAATCAGAGTTCTAACCACTTTGTTCTTGTTCATTCACTGTACCTGAACCGTGTTCTCATCCTGCACGGTGGCGTAGACCACCAATTTGCTATCTGCGTTACGAACTGGAATTTTTTCGCCCATGCGCCCCTTGGACATCGAAATACCAGGAGCTGTCAAGCGGAGTAGAGGGGTTTCATAAACAATCATCAGACGGTCTCCACTATTGACCAGTGGTGGAGTGGCAACGGTTCTTTCCTGGATCACTTCCTTCGGATTGATTGTGCGGGTTGCGATTTTACCCACCAGATCCTGGGGTTCGGTGACATAATCGGCTGTTGTTCGATCCACGTTGCGGCGCACTCGCACCAGATCGGTCTCTTCAATGATCTTATCTCGCTGAATCGTATCCTTGGCGACAAAGATCTCCTTATAGACCTTCAGATACGCCCGCACAGTCACCTTGCGTGCTGATTCTCCATCGACCCGGAAATGAACCTGGTAGTTTCGGTATCCCCCTTCTTTCTTGTAAATTCCTATCTCACTGATGTTATAGCTCAGTTCTCCACGCGGCAGGAACACATCGTTGACCTGTGCCAACAGCTTGGGTTGAACGTCCTCGTCTGGATGCCTGTTTTCGATGAAAGCCAGTACTGCTTCTTCAATATCTTTTCCGGGCACCTTGAGCGCGGCTCGATAGACTTTGACGGTGTCATTGTTGGGGAAGACCAACTTGTCGATGTCTACCTTGTGGAAGCGTAGACGGGAGAGCAGTAGAGAACGAGTGACTGTCAGATTTCTGCCCGGTAGTGGAGAGCGGCCTACCTTCAGTCCAGCGATGCGATCAACCAAGTTGGGATCGTTGCCCTGTAGCTCCGCAATTTCTCCGAGGGTATACTCTTCATCAGACACTGCGGCTGTCTCAGCGAGGAAGACCTGAATCTTATCAAAGTCTTCTTCACTCAGCGCCTCAACCGCACTGACCGGCAGTACAAATCCGATTAACAGACCAATCAGTAGCCACAGGTTTTTCATCAGGTTACCGAATGCTCAACGGATCAGGCCATTTGCTGTCTTCAGCATCTCATCGGAAGACTG
>DJYX01000218.1 GCA_002450295.1 Deltaproteobacteria bacterium UBA6967 | reverse complement strand
AAAGTGCTGATCCCGTTTTATTCAACATATGGTCACATCTATCAAATGGCGCTAGCTGCTGCGGAAGGTGTAAAGGAAGTTGCTGGAGCAGAAGCCCTTGTGCGTCGAGTACCAGAGACTCTTCCAAAAGAGGTTTTGGAAGCGATGGGAGCTGTGCAAGCTCAGCAAGCTTTCGCAGATGTTCCCTTAGCAACAGTCGACGAGCTAGCAGAGGTGGACGCTGTCATTTTTGGGACCCCTACTCGCTATGGGATGATGGCTGCGCAAATGAAACAGTTCTTGGATGCTACCGGACAACTTTGGATGCATGGTCGGCTTGTGGGTAAGGTTGGCAGCGTTTTCACCAGTGCCGCTAACCAACACGGAGGACTGGAGTCAACCATCCTCAGTTTTCATACTGCTCTGATGCATCATGGGATGGTCATTGTTGGTCTCCCGTACTCTTTTCAAGGCCAGATGGGAGTTGATGAGATCAAGGGAGGATCTCCTTATGGTGCATCAACTATTGCTGGTGGTGACGGAAGTCGTATGCCAAGCGAACAAGATTTGGCAGGTGCACGCTTTCAAGGCCGGCATGTTGCGGAAATTGCCAGCAAGCTTGTCAACTAGGAGTAACTGCCTGAGTTTACTCCATTGAGAACATCAACGATGCAGGTCGTTGCTTGACTAGCGTCTCATTCGACCTGGTTCGATGGCAGAGCTTTCCCGATCATATCGGTCATCAGGGTGAGCAAATGCTCCGCGGCCAGGGAAGATTTGCGGAAATGAGAGCGAAAAACGGCGATCTTCATCACATACTCTTCTTCCAATTCACAGAAGGTCAGCCCGGGAATGGTGCTGTCACCGAATTGATCGAAGGGAAAGATCAGGCTGATCCCCGCACCATGTTGGACAAACTGGTAGATGTCTCCTGTAGAGCGGGTTGAAAGCTTGATCCGACATTCGACCTGATGCAGCTTGAGCAACTTTTCCACTTCATGGCGGACGTAGCTGCCGATGGGAAATGCGATAAGATCCTCACCGTGCAAGTCACGCAGATGGACTCGTTGAAGCATTTCAAAATTTAAAGCACCGAAGCAATCCTCAAGCACAGACTGAGCATTTAGAAAATTGAGCAGGTGACCAAGAATAAGTTGTTCCTTCACAAAACTCATTCTTGGTACAACATTAAATATGAATAATCTTAATTATTAAAATAAAAAATTAATGCATTTTTAACTTGAGGTTAGCTTACTCAAAATCTTCCCAAGACCAGTCGTGATTTTCTGAAGGATCATAATGCAATGACTCCACAGAGCTTTCTTGGCGCAAAATTTTTCCATCCTTGTAGGTAATGGCAGTGATTACCGAACTGAACTTTACATCATCTTCCGTGAATTTCAGAAACCGGTGAAGACAAAGAAAGGTAGGGCCCTCGAAAATTACCCTAGAGGGTCCAACTGTGACCATACCTTTCACTTGGCTGATTAGCTCTTTGTCAGCTTCGATGTCAATTCGGTTTCCAGTTCGATGGTCGATCGTGATGTAATCAGAATGATAAAGGGCATCTACCAGAGAAAAATCATCCTGCATTCCCATTTCCCACGCCTTGTTGAATTCGTCTGCTTTGCTCATTTGGAGTCCTGTTTTGATGTTTTCGGAACGGAGGTTAAGGAATACCAAGCATCATCACCAACTGAATGGTAGAAGCAAGCGAATTCAAGATAGACTCGTGCCTGATATTTCTTGAAGTAAATTGGGTAGGAGGAAAAAATTGAGAGGATTTCGAGTGGAAGAGAGCTCCCAAGACTTAGCGGGGAGGTAGTCTCTGGGAGAAATAACTTTGTTGTTTCAAGAAAGAGTGTTGCGCATTACGCATTCGTTGTAGGTGTCATTGCCACTCATCACAGAGGTGCAACTAGTGCTACAACCACTGATATTGGAGAGGGTAAAAACTACGACGCTGAAGAGTAGGATTCTCATGATTCTCTTTAAAGGAAAGAGTCACTGGCGAAGCATCCTGCTTCCAGTCTGAAATTTGATGGAGCTTGTTTTTTTACATTCAAAAACTAGGCGAGCTTAGCTTTTGGATCCTTCGCTGCTTCTGTAATGAGTTGCTCTATCCCATTTTCAGGAAGGATGGAACCAATAAATGCCAATCCCACTACTTTGTCCTCATCTGCTTTAAATACTCGAGTTACTCTGCAGGAAATGGGAAGGGTTGCTTGATGTCCACCTTCTGTTTTGAGAAAAAAAGTTAACCGAACGTGAGCTGAGGGATTGAGCAGTTGTTTGCAGACAATTCTGCAACCTGCCAGGCTCAGATCGATTATTTTTACGTGTGAAACCCGCTGTCCCTCTTCCATCTTGGCGAGCAATTGGACACGGTATCTAGGATGTACACGATGTTCTTTTTTCAAAGAGGCCTCCTGTCAACAACACGAAGGATTTTGGATTTGGGCGTGTTGAGAAATTTTTGAAATTCTGAAAGCAAGGATTTAAGTTACCTCAGTGTGGCCCTTGCGATACAGCGAAAAGAAAAATTTGAGCCAATGAAAGAGTAAGTATTCAATTTGTTGCTAAAATTATGCAAGATTTCTGAATAATTTGGTGAATAAAAATTCACGGTGTTTTGAAACATTCACGGTGTTCCAACCAGCGGAATTTTGTTAGCCAATAGCGGGAGTACCTTTGCAGAAGGTGACTAGTGGGTAACGTAGAGTGATCAAGGGCGTCCTTGGGATCCGACTTAGGGATCAGTG
>DJYX01000141.1:13574-16709 GCA_002450295.1 Deltaproteobacteria bacterium UBA6967 | reverse complement strand
TTGTTTGCCTGATAGCAACCCAACCCTTTCGTATCCCCGAATGTAAGCATCTTTAAATTTCAAATCATTGATAGTACCGGAAACAAAACGAAAAAATCCTGTAAAGTTATCAGTTTGATTGTCAATGATTAGGTTACTAATGGTGTAGTTATCTCCATTTATGGTTCCATTAAATTTATTTGTAGATGTTCCAAGTGGAGTCCAAACTTTTGTTAAAATTATATTATTAGTGAATGTATAATGAGCATTCATATTTTTGATAATTTCCCTCAGACCTTCCTCATTGCTGATCAGAAACGGATCTGTTGCAGAACCACCTCCCAACATTTGAGTTTGGAAAGGGATCTGGGTAGGAGAGATCGAGTTCCCGATAAAGTCTCGAATGCTTGAATGAAGATAGAGAGTATAGTTCGTGAGACTGCTCAGGTTTTCGATCGGATCAAAAATCAGTGATCGGTTATCGTTTGGATCTAAATAGAGATTTCCAGCTACAGTAGTATTGTCTGACCTGCGCAATTCCACGCTAGAAGCTTGAATTGTGCTGCCATCCAAAGGTTTATCAAAGGTAATCGTCAGATTATCCGCAACGCTAAATCCAGTTTCATTGTTGGCTGGTGTGCTACTGGTGATTTCCGGTGGGTTTGGATCTGCTACAGCGTAGAGAGCTTTGATTTCTGCAATCTGTAATGGTCGATTGTAAACTCTTATCTCATCTAGCTTGCCTCTAAAATAATGCAAGTCATGACTCCAGCCAATTGTTAAATTATCAGACGAAGCGGTGTTCAAAGATAAAATAGATTGATCAATAACGTTTTGAAGATTGTAATAATATTTTAGATAATTCTGATCATATAAAAGACAATGTAGATTCCATCTACTATTATCGCTAATCCCAGAATTTATATCAGAATTATGTTTCCATAAAGACCATTGATCAGAATCATTCAAATAGATTCCAAATCCTCCATTAGTAACATCGTCTCCATATCTTACGGGCATTCCATTATTGTCATCATTAGATCTAATCCAAGCACATAAACTTCTTTTACTGTTGCCAAATGGTAATTTTGTATTTGTGATCCCTTTAACGTAGTCATCAACTCCATCAAGCTCTAAAGAATTATTTTCTCTGTTAAAACGATCTCGAGTTAATGATGGTCCTCCATTAGCAACCGCAGTTTCTTGGTTTTGTCTCTCAACTGGGGGATTCTCATCCAAAGGATAGTAAGCGACCAACCCCTGGTTAAGGTCGAGGGTTTGATTATCACTCTGGAAGTGAAAGACCTGCGAAGCATAGAGTGAGAGGTTGTCAACATGTCCCTTGATCTCTAACTGGTAGCCCTGCTCCGGTTGCAGCGGTCCCTCCATCCAAAAGACCAGGCTGTCGTTATCGATATTCCATTGACCAGAGACACTCTGATTGTCTGAGCTGCGACTAACTCGAAGCTGCTCCAGTGGATAGCTGCTACTGAGGGTCTGTGGGTACTTGAGGGTCAAGGCTGCATAGCGATTGGCAGTTGGGCTGCTCTGATTATCGAGTCTCTCTTCTCCATCATAGAGCCGAGACCAATATGCAGTCCTTGTGCTGAGTGCAGCAATGTTGCCCGCCTGATCCTTGAGCCACAGAGAGAGGGTTTGTTGCTGCAGGTCACTGGTATTATCTAGCGCTATTGAATAGTACTGCTGTCCTGTTGCTTGCCAATTAGCGTCATGCATTGCCGGAGTCGAAGCATTATCCAATTGAGCCAGTAAGAAGACACTGTCATTATCTCTTCCGCTGAGTAGCAGTTGGAAGCGGAGTTCCTTGTTGCTGTGAAAGAGTTCCAGTCGTAAAGCAGTCGCTGAGAGCAAGGAACTGCCATTGTCCTGCTCTAGAGAGACTTGGCTGAGATCAGGCGTGACGTTGTCAAAGAGGATCTCAAAAGGATAGCCCCAGCCGATGTTGCCAGCTCGGTCCTGTACCCAAAGAACCAGGGACTGGGGGTTGGGATCACTGAGATTGTCAAAGACAAAACTCTGGTTGTCCCAGGCTGGCAACAGTGAACTGAAATTGTCGAAGCTGGCTATTCCAGGTGCATCACACGCAGGAGAGTTGTCAGGGTTGTCATTACCCGGATTGGGAACTCCATTGGCAAAGGCTCTCAACTCTTCAAGACGCACACACTCCCATCGGGGGTCGATCCGAGTAATGTTGTCCCAAAGCTGGGAGCGGTCCGCCAAGCTCATTGGCGAATGGGGAAAGTCCTGCCAGCTTTCGAGATCTTTTGCAGGGTAGCTGTTTATACGGGTGACCAGGTAGCGCCAGGCGCCACTCAGATTGTCATTGGCCATCACCAGATAGGGTAGAGTGGGTTGGTTGGTGGCCTTTGGCAAAGTGAGCAGCCCGATCGGTGGGCTATAGTCGAGATTCACAGTGACACTTCGATTGTCGAGCAAGGTCCCATTGTCTTGACGGTACCAGACTCGAACGTTTTGCTCACCTTCTGCTCCCTCCAACTCAAAGGGGACCTGCACTGGATAAAACAGGGGCAGTCTCCACTTACTCTCATTGTCTACTGGAGCCTCACCCTGCCCGAGTTGGTACTGTGATCCTCCTTCCCCGACCATCAGCCCAATCAGCCGATCCCGGCTGACGTTATCATGAAACTCCCCAAGGTGTTGCAGTGAGGCCACTCCGCTACTTGGTCCGGAACCCGTCTGGAACCGCCAGCTGAGGTTGTCGTTTTCCAAGCCCTCGAAGGAGCGCAGACTTCCGGCCACCAAAGTAATTGTGAAGTTGTCATTGGCAGTCAAATCGTTACTAGGCAAACAGGAGATACTGATTGACTGCAGGCTGTTGGCACAGCTTACTTGGCTGCCATTGTCCAGTTGGAGATTCCAGCGGATACCCTGGGATCCGACAAAGAGTGGTCCATCGAAGGTTAAGGAAAGTACAGAGTTGGTGGGAACACTGGTAGAATTATTGTCAGGATGGAGCTGGACTAGCCTGGGGAAGAGAGAGCTAGGATGGTCTGCGGTAGAGAAGCTCCAGCTGAAATCAGCCTCAAGACTTCTGCCGGATTGGCTCAGTAGACCTCGTGAGACTGTAGCGTTAAACTGAGAATGCTGGGGGAGAGCTGTAGTTGGTTTAAAGAG
>DJYX01000141.1:4888-13159 GCA_002450295.1 Deltaproteobacteria bacterium UBA6967 | reverse complement strand
GTGGAGGCTCGCAAGTTTTCATCAAAGACGACCCCAATAAGACCAGATGGAGAGGTGTGGTCTTCATTCTGAGCGGGAATGGTGGTGAAAGGCTTTAGGGCCCCTAGATTTTTGAGCCTCATGGTTCCCGCTAAGTGTCGCAGAGCACGATCTGCTGGGACTGCTAACTGGTCAAAGGAGGTGCCGTTGAGGGCTACGGAAGAATTGTCTCCAAAGTTCAAATTGGGGTTTAGTCCAGCGATTACGGAAGCATCGAGTTGAATGCCATTTTGGGGATCAGTGTCTCGGTCCATGGATTGGAGGAGTCTGGCAAAGTTGGTCACCCGATCGTCACTTTCGCCCTCCGTAACCTCGAACAGACTGTAGGGAGTCAACACTGCAGGGGGCTGTGTGAAGTTACCAAGGGGGAGGTTGCCCAGAGAGAGTGAGACCAGATTGTCTGGGAAGTAGTAAAGCAGTCCATCCTGGTTGGTGGTAGCGGTAGTTCCCCCAGTAGAGTAGGTCAGCCCTTTGACAGCAGAGTCGAGAAAGAGAGCTTCCCGCTGAAGCTGGACGGTCAGGCTTTGTGAAGTGGTTGAAGACTCAGAGGAGATACTGAAAGGTTCTGTCACCCCGAAGTCAATCGCATCTTGATCAAGAGTTTGGTTAGCCAGTTTTGTTTCGAGTTGACTGAGACTGAAGGTCTCAGCGTAACGATAGATGAAGAGTTGGAGGGATGTGTCCAGATCCAGGGAGAGAGTGATTTGGTTGAATTGGAGATCCAGAATGCCATAGCTCACAAAGTTGCTGGGCCCTTGCTCGGAGAAGGCCGTTCCACCGGGGACGACCACGATGAACTCGGTCAGTCGAGAGGCAGTGCCTGAGCGAGCCAGACGGTCAGCACGATGCTGCAAAGTCAGCGTTACTTCGGCTTGTTGACGCGACTCCCCTTCCTTCGGCAACGGAGCACAAGTCACCAGAAGTAAAGAGAGTAAACAAAGTAGCCGACCACTACAAAAGACAGGCTTGACCAGAAAAAACCGGAGTATCACAAAAATTTCTTTAATGGACTAAAAACTGGTATATTATGCTGAAATTGATAGATTTATTTTGATTTTACCTTAAAGCATCTTACTATCATAACTACACCAAAGTTGGGTGCACAAAATGAGCTTGTACAGGAAAAAATTTTTTTAATCTGTGGAGGAACCAGAGTTGACTAGCTGCGATGCCTCGGATCAAAGGCATCCCGAACGCCTTCGCCGATGAAAACGAGCAGGCTGAGCATCAAAGCCAAGACAAAGAATCCAGAGAGACCCAGCCACGGGGCATGGATGTTAGCTTTTCCTTGAGCAAGTAGCTCACCCAGCGAAGGCGAACCAACTGGTAGTCCAAAGCCGAGGAAGTCGAGGGAGGTCAACGTGGTGATCGAACTGTTGAGCAGAAAGGGCAGAAAGGTCAGGGTGGCGACCATTGCGTTGGGGAGGATGTGACGACGCATGATCGTGGCGTTGCTCAGTCCAAGAGCTTGGGCGGCCCGAACATATTCGAGATTACGACCCCGAAGAAATTCAGCCCGGACGACCCCGACGAGTCCCATCCAACTGAACAAGAGCATAATGCCGAGCAGCCACCAGAAATTGGGTTCCACGAAGCTGGAGAGGATGATCAACAGGAACAGCACCGGCAATCCAGACCAGACTTCGATGAAGCGCTGACCACCCAGATCGACCCAGCCTCCGTAATAGCCTTGCAGGGCCCCAAAAGCGACGCCAAGGATCGAACTGAAGATCGTCAGGCAGAGTCCAAACAAAACCGAAATACGAAAGCCATAGATCAAGCGCGCCATGACGTCGCGTCCCTGGTCGTCAGTTCCCAACCAGTTTTCTGAAGAGGGAGGGGCTGGGGCCGGGACACTCAGGTTGTAGTTGATCGTGTCATAGCTGTAGCGAATCATTGGCCAGAGGATCCAACCCTTTTCTTCGATCAGGTCCTTGACAAAAGGATCGGTATATTCTGCTTCAGTCGCAAACTCTCCACCAAATTGAGTCTCAGAATACTCTACCAAAAAAGGGGTGTAGAATTCTCCGTCAAAGCGAATCAATAGGGGCTTGTCGTTGGAGACGAGTTCTGCCAGTAGGCTGAAAAAAAAGAGAAAGAGGAAAAACCAGAGGGACCAATAGCCTCGTCGGTTGGCACGGAAAGCCCGCAGGCGTCGTTGATTGATTGGATTGGAGAGAAGGGAAGAGGCCATGAGTGTTTGCTTTAGGAATCCAACAAGCGTCGAGCGAGTGTTAAGCTGCCCACAAAAGTCACCCCAGATTTTTTGAGAACACGCACAATCTCGTTCAAGGTTGCCCCCGAGGTCATCACGTCATCCACAAGCCAGACACGATCCGGGAGATTCGTAAAATGAACCTAAAAAACATTCTGCACATTCTTGCGTCTTTGTTCAATGTTCAAGGTGGTTGCTTGACTGGATCCTTGGATTTTTCGCGTGATTGGATTGGTCTTGGGCAGGCACAAAGTGGAGATGTGTCGCTGAATTTCCAATGCCAGCAATTGAGCCTGGTTGAACTGTCTCTGGCGCAAGCGACTGTTGGAGAGAGGCACAGGAACTAACGGCCCAGTCAACTCGACTCCCTTAATCATCAGCCCTTCATGAAAAAGCGTCCCCAGCAATTTGCGGAGCCTCTCTTGTTGCGAGAACTTGAAACTCAGCAGCGACTCTCGAATCGAATCTTCGTAACGCAAGACGCTGTGACATTCGTCCAGATGCCAGGTTGGAAAATTCTTGCAGGCTGAGCAGCCGAATTGGGATGGGTTCAAGGTGGGTTGTGCACAACGCAGACAGTGAGTCCTGATCCAAGGTAGGTTGACCTCGCACGAATAGCACAGCAGGTTGGTGAAAGGGCTTTCCGAATCTCCCCAAAGTGCCTGTCCACACTGCCAACACTGACAAGGTAGCCATTTGCCTGGATTCAGCCAACTCTCAAATATAGTTCGCCAATTTGTCTTCCGACTGACCATCCGCGGTTGAAGTTGAATCACTTTGGGTGGGGTTTCTTTCGTCAAAACTTTGATTGTTCAAGGCCAACAGACCCTGAACAGTGGGACGATCACGCCAAATGCCAAGCATCAGAAAATAACCGGTCAGCCCCCCAATAACCAGCAAGCTGAACTCTCCCCACTGTGAAGTCAGCCCAAGATCTATACCGACAAGAGCCCCTGGAATGATGGCGAATCCTGGAAATCTTAGTGCTCGCTCACCGCCAGCCAACAGCAACGTGAAAGCCCCAATGAAGAGACCCAGAATCGTAGCCATGATCAGAATTTGTAGAAAAGCCATGATGTTTTTAGGTAAGGGATGTGATGAATCTAAAATTTAATTTTCAGAGATGGTTGTTGGTCAAGCAGGATCGTCAAATTCTGGGGGAGCCGCATAGGCTTTATACTCGATCAAGGATTCCTGCAATAATCGATCACCGACGTCTAGGGTTTCTTTCTCCAATTCAGCAACCACCACTCGGTAGGGAGTGTTGCGCTCGACAAAGATCAGATAGAAGGGGAGCCATTCGCCAGTGAGTTGGTAAATTCCCTGACGATACCAGGCGGCTTGAAAAGCATAGTGCCATTGGGTGTTGGCCTCGGTGATGGTCCGATAGGAAAATTTGAGATCTGCGATGAAGGCTTTCTCCGGACAGAACAGATCCAACCGGCCCTTGCAGCGCAAGCTGTTCTCAGGGGCTTCCCAGAAAAGTGAGACCTCCTTGAGGCTATTTTCCAGCATCCAGCTGGCCTTTGGGTGTGTGTTGACTGCATTCTGCGCATTCATCAATGCATCCCAGACGTTTGTGGGCAGCATGGTTGGACGAAATTCCTCGCTGGATGGTTCCTCCTCTGCTTCCAGTTTTTTTAACTTTCTGAGCGAAATCCCTGGGGCAAGTCTCTGATAGTCCTGCTCAAATCTCTCCGGTTCAAGCAGGAGACAGTGGCCCGCATTGCCGATCAGAACACCATGCGGGTTGTAGTAATTCCCAGGTCGGAAAATCTGCTTTAGAGTCGACTGATTCAGTCCTTGAGCTTGTTGATATTGCTCAAAGGGCATCTCCTCAAAAATACCGGTTTGAAAGTCGGCTTCCTCCATCATCGATATGATTCCACTGTTGGGCAAGAGCAGACCAGGTTGCGGTCTCCATAGGCGTTATCAATTCGATTGACGGTTGGCCAGAATTTTTGGGTTTGCATGCCTGGCAAGGGATACGCTGCGATTTCTCGAGTGTAGGGATGCGTCCAGACCTCAGCGGTGAGGTCCAATTGAGTGTGTGGAGCGTTGACTAACGGGTTGTCCTCCAAAGGCCAGGTTCCTTCTTCTACTTGGCGGACTTCTTCACGGATCTTGAGCATGGCTTCACAAAAACGATCCAGCTCTTCTCTTGATTCGCTCTCCGTGGGTTCAATCATGAGAGTTCCAGCGACAGGCCAGGACATGGTGGGTGCGTGAAATCCATAGTCCATTAGACGCTTCGCGATATCTTCCTCAGAGATTCCAGAGTTGTTCTTGAGGGGTCGGATGTCAAGGATACACTCATGGGCTAAGCGACCGTTCCGGCCACGATAGAGGATTGGATAGGCGTCACTGAGTCGTTCTGCCATATAGTTTGCGTTGAGAATGGCGACTTGGGAGGCAGTGCGCAGATTTGGTCCTCCCATCATGCGAATGTACATCCAGGAGATTGGCAGGATGCTTGGGCTTCCCCATGGCGCAGCAGAAACAGCCCCACCGGTTCGATTTTCTGCAACCTTGATGATGGAGTGGTTCGGCAGATAGGGAGCCAGGTGAGAACGGACGCCAATGGGCCCCATTCCTGGGCCGCCGCCTCCATGCGGAATGCAGAAGGTCTTGTGCAGATTAAAGTGCATCACATCTGGTCCAAATTGACCGGGTTGAGCAATGCCCACCAGTGCATTCAGGTTGGCTCCATCCATATAAACCTGTCCACCAAAGCCTTGGATGATTTCACAGATGTTGCAAATTTCTTCTTCAAAAACTCCATGAGTTGATGGATAGGTCACCATCAAGGCGGCTAGTTCGCTAGCGTGTGCTTCTGCTTTTTGACGAAGATCATTGACGTCAACATTCCCTTGGGAATCGCAGTTGACCACCACTACTTTCATTCCTGCCATCTGGGCACTGGCTGGATTGGTACCATGGGCAGAGCTGGGGATCAGACAGATGTGACGATGTACTTCTCCTTGGGAGATATGATAGTTGCGGATGGTCAGTAACCCTGCGTACTCGCCTTGAGCGCCGGAATTAGGCTGCATGGAGATAGCATCAAAACCGGTCAATTGCATCAGCCAATCTTCCAATTGCTGAATCATTTTCTGCATTCCTTGCGCCTGTTCTAAAGGCACAAATGGATGAAGAGACCCTACACTTTCCCAGGTCACCGGAATCATCTCAGCGCTGGCATTCAATTTCATTGTGCAGGAGCCCAGCGGTATCATGGCCCGATTCAGCGCCAGATCCTTCTCTTCCAGATTTCTGAGGTAGCGCATCAAGTCTGTTTCGGAGTGGTATCGATGAAAAACAGGATGGCTTAAAAAATCAGATACTCTTCGCAAGCTTTCGGGAATGCCGGCATCAGAGGAGTTGGCTTGACTGAGCAAGGAATCTAAATCTACTTCTACTCCAAAAACTTTGAGAAGCTTGCTGACATCTTCGGGAGTCGTGGTTTCATCAAGACTGACTCCGAGATGAGTGGAGTCGATCACTCGAAGATTCATCTTAGCTTCTTGTGCACGCTGCAGAATTTCTGGCTGTTGCGTTTTGGTTTCGATGCAAAGGGTATCAAAAAACTGATCATTCGAGACAAACCCACCCTGATTCAAGCCTTGTCGAAGTAGTGCCGTCAGGGTATGAGTCCTTCGAGCGATCTTTTTGAGACCTTCAGGACCATGATAAATTGCATAAAAACTTGCGATCACAGCAAGCAGAACCTGGGCTGTGCAGATATTGCTGGTGGCCTTCTCACGGCGGATGTGTTGCTCGCGAGTCTGCAATGCCATGCGAAGGGCAAGCTGTCCCTGTCGATCTTGAGAGACACCGATTAATCTTCCGGGCAGAGATCTTTTTAGGGTGTCACGCGTTGCCAGAAAGGCAGCATGTGGTCCACCATACCCCATGGGTACTCCAAAACGTTGGGCACTTCCAAAGACGATATCAGCGCCCATCTCTCCGGGTGGTTTGAGGAGCGTTAGGCTGAGTAAGTCCGTGGCCACAGCGACCAAGACCCCTTGCTGGTGCATGGCTTCGATCCACTCTGACCAATCATTGATCGGCCCAAATGTATTGGGACACTGCAATAATGCTCCAAAATAGTCCCCACTGGGTATTTCTGCTGGCTCACCAACCACCAACTGGATGTTCATTGGTTCCGCCCTGGTTTGCAGAAGATCGAGGGTTTGCCGGTGCAGATTGCGATCAACAAAGAACTGTTTGCTTTTTTTCTTTGAGTGACGTTGACAGAGTGTCATCGCTTCGGCAGCTGCAGTGGCTTCATCCAACAGTGAAGCGTTGGCCACCTCCATTCCTGTGAGATCCAGGACCATCTGCTGAAAATTGAGCAGCGCTTCCAGTCTTCCCTGGGCGATCTCTGCCTGGTAGGGAGTATAAGCGGTGTACCAGCCAGGATTCTCTAGGAGGTTCCGGCGAATTACAGCAGGCAGGTGTGTTCCGTAGTACCCCTGACCCAGAAAGCTCTGCCAAAGCTGGTTGGCTTCCATCATTGATTTCAACTCATTCAGAGCCTGCTCTTCACTTGCGGGTTTCAGGTCCAGCTTGCTTTGTGGCTGCAGAATGTCATGAGGTACCGTTTTTTCGAGCAAATCCTCTAGAGACTGCAATTCAAGGAACTGCAGCATTGCTTGTTGTTGAGCCTGGTTTGGCCCAATGTGACGGTGGGCAAAATCAGCTGATGGCTGCAGTTGATGAAGTTCTTTGAGCAAGCTGGATTGTGTAGGCATGAAATATTCAAGGAAAATTAAAAGATCAGGTAAGTAGCTTGAAATCACTCAATGAATCATGACAAATTCCGGTCATCGCTGCAAGGTTGGTACTATTAAAACTTAAGATCTTGACAGCCAATCTGACTTTGCCAAAGATTTCTGATCATTAATCCATTCTTTGTTTGCAGCGAACAGTAGAAATAGTTATCATTTACAAATTAAATTGCAGTTGATTTTTCATTTAGTCAAAGTCCATGGCTCAGATGCTCACAATCCCGGAGGTGGTTAATTTACTCCGGGTACCAGAAACAACGATTCGTCGCTGGATTCAACAAGGGGAGTTCCCTTGTACTATCCGAAACGGCAAGCCGCTCATCAATCAGGCCACGCTGATTTCCTGGGCAGAAGCCAAGCACCTCCGCTTGGGTTCATCCGCACTGGGCAAAAAGGGAAATCTTGTTTCAGACAATCTGTTGACTGCCTTGGAATTGGGAGGCACGCACTATGCGCTCAAGGGTGAAGATCGAGAGACAGTTCTCCGGCACATACCTGGACAGATGCAGTTGAATAAGATCTCACCACAAAAATTGGAGACACTCCTCTTGGAGCGGGAGAACCAGTCATCAACTGCTCTCGGTAAAGGAGTAGCGGTTCCCCATCCTCGTTATCCTTTGCCCATCCCGAAATCGCAATCCCGTGTGGATGTGTTTTTTCTTTCCTCATCTATCGAATGGGACGCACCAGACGGAAAACCTGTTCATACACTCTTTCTTTTGCTCAGCGCCGAATCTTCCCACCATCTTAAGATCCTTTCGCAAATAGCTGGTCTGCTGCGGCAAGCAGGCGTCGAGGACTTTCTGCAGCAGGCACCTCCACAAGATGAAATCTTGGATTACATTCAAACAAGAACTTCACTCTAAGCTTCAATCTCTCCTACCGAGCTCGCCTCTTGGCGAGGGCGAAAGACTTTCACATTTTCGAGCTCATTCTGCCCGTGAAACTGTGGTGATGATGCTATGTGCTCTGATCATTGGAGCTGGTAGCGGGGTCCTGGCAGTAAGCCTGAACTGGGGTGTGCACTTCCTGCAGGAATCCATTCTTTTCCTACCTGATCTTGGCCAGATTCTGATGCCTGCGCTGGGAGCAGGTTTAGCTGTTTTCATGATTCGAAATTTACTGAGAGATCCCTCTGGGCACGGAGTTCCGGAGGTGATTCATGCTGTACTGCATGACGCGAGAAATCTGAAAAAAAGAATGATTTTTTCTCGGTTTTTCGGAAGC
>DJYX01000141.1:0-4481 GCA_002450295.1 Deltaproteobacteria bacterium UBA6967 | reverse complement strand
GTGGTTGCTCGCTGGTTGAACACGAATGAACGGCGTAGCAAACTACTACTTGGCTACGGGGTAGCAGGTGCGGTTGCTGGGATTTTCAATGCTCCTCTAACAGGTCTGATTTTTACACTGGAGATCATTCTTGGAGAGTGGTCGGTATTAACGGTCTTGCCTTCGATCATCGCTGCGGTGACTGCGACAGAGTTCAGCCGTGTCTTGATGGGCAATAAGATTACATTTACACATGAGTTTGAGTTCTTCGACCCAACTTCCTTGGTCGCCTGTGTTTTGCTTGGAATCCTGACGGGCCTCGTTTCAATTGCATTTTCTAGAAGCCTCAGTTGGTCTGAGAAAAAATTTAATAAGATTGGGAGTCCGTGGGCGAGAGCTGCTCTTGGAGGTGCAATCATTGGAGGAATGGCCTACCTCAATCCATCCGTGCTTGGAGAGGGCTACAACATCACGCAGGAGTTCCTGGCGCAGATGGATCAGCACACTGTGGACTGGGTTCTCTTGTTTATCTTGCTTAAATTCATTGCCTGTTGCGTGACTCTAGGTTCGGGTGGCGTAGGAGGAGTCTTTGCTCCGAGCCTTGTGCTTGGCAGTGCGGTGGGTATGTCTTTCGGTTTAATCTTGGGATTGACTGGCTGGGAAGGTGTGGCTGAGCCAGCAGCCTTCGCTCTGGTTGGCATGGCTGGGATGGTGACTGGAGTGATGCATGGGCCTCTGACCGGGGTTTTTCTAGTCATGGAATCCACGGGAGGATACTCGCTGATTCTTCCCTTGATGCTCACCGCAAGCAGCGCCATGGTAACGAGTTCATTTTTGGAAGTGGGTTCTGTTTACACCCGAAATCTGATCTTCAAGGGTGATCTAGTCAAAAGAGGGTCGGATCAACATCTACTTCGATCACTGTCCAGGGATTTTCGGGATTTGTTGGATCACGATTTTCTGACAGTCCGAGACAGCACCCTCTTGGGCGAGTTTGTGGAGGTCTTCAAAAATGCACATCGTAATTATTTTCCAGTTCTTGAAGCAGATTCCGACCGTTGTATCGGAATTGTTTTTCTGGATGACATCCGCTCCTATCTATTTGATACCCATCTCTACAATATAGTTTCCATGGGTTCAATCATGCGCTCTCTACCCACCATCTCTACGAATGAATCTATTGAAGAAGCACTAGATAAATTTGAACTGAGTGGGGCCTGGGCGTTACCGGTGATGGATGGCAAGGAGAGGTTTTTGGGAATGCTTTCAAAATCAACCTTGTTTGATCATTACCGGAGGGAGTTGCAAATCACCGTTTAAAATCAACTCCAAAGATGCAGTGTCCCAATTCCTGGCCAGTAAAGTTTTCCTTTCCAAGGGTTTAGCCCAAATTCCAGTGCAAACCACTGAAGACGAAGCCCCTCTTCAATTCCAATAGAAATTCCAAAAATTCCCCAAAGAGTTAGTTGCAATCCCTTTCCGCCTGTCGTGGGTTGTATCCAAAAACCCAAAGGAAAATCCTTACCAATTGCAGTGGGTGGTAGAGTAACTTGAAGTTCAGGGACTTGTCGAAGCACATGTGCTGTAAAGGTGTTGCTGTTTGGACCAGGCCAGACGCGATAGAATTCACTCGCAGGATAGCTGGCGATTGCGTCCTCAACTTTGTTGATTAGTTTTTCAGCTCCCTGTCCACGTACTTGACCATAAAGCTCAGGAGCATTCCCAAACCATGATCGATTTGGTAGTCCAGTTGATTCAGAAACCACGGGCATACCTCGAAAGTGCCGCCAACCGATCACATCATATCGACGAAAGTCAGGATCTCCTGCTTCTTTGATCGCAATCCAAGTGTGGACTGCAAACGCTCCACGCCAATTATAGGCTCTTGCTCCGTAGATTTGAATGACAGCCTGGTCCTTTGTCACCTCCGCATTCGGAATTGTAACTGCTTCTTGAGAGCTTCTGCTCCAGTGGGTGTCCAAATCTAGATCAGAGAACTTCCAGGTCCACAAGGGTCCAGTCAAGAGCAAGGGGGTTAATAAGACTAAGCAAAGGAGCAACAAGCGAATAGCTCTCCAAAGTCGTTGGTACCTGATGGGGATCATTTGTGGAAGAAGATGAGAAATTCTGTGGCGGTCGAGAGGCTAAGGGCGAATAACTTCCATACCAGGAGGAATCTCAAAACTAAAGAAATCCTCTGAAAATTTGACGTTGTAACTCAACGCTTCAAATTCAATGATTCTTACTGAACCGCTGTTGTCCTTGAAGAGTAGGGCCTCCAGGGCTCCCGTTTCGCTATTCACCCCGAGCTGTAAAAACTCGATCGCACTTTGTTCTCGGTTAGAAACCAGTTCCAAAACTTCCCATGATTTATCAGAATCTAGTAGGGACTTCTGCATCCTTCGCTGAGTAAAGTCTTCACTCAATTCACCTGCTCCAAGTAGGAAGGCCAGGGCAGTCCCGTCAGTAACAGCAGCCAACTCCTGAATCGTCACATTTTCCAGCAAAGGATCGTATAACCAGAGAGTGTCACCATCAGTGACAAGTAACTGAGGATCTGGTTCTTGGTATTCCCAGCGCATTTTCCCGGGACGTTGATAAGCAATGATTCCATGGGCACTTGCTCGCCGGTCTTCACTTTCAACAATTGTGGTTTGCAGGAAATTTCCTTGGAAACTCTGCATTTCTTGGTAGCTTTCCTGAACTCGCTCCAGAGTAATGGCCTGGAGAAAGTAAGGACAGAAGAAAATTGAAAACAGAGTAATGAAAATTTGTTTCATGTTTTAGGACTGCTCAAATTTTTAAAAGGCAGGTGATCCCAGCACCACTCCAGAGGTCCTCTCCAATTTTGATGACTCAATTGGATTTGATACACCCCCCATAGTCCAATCAAAATCGGAGGAACCCAGAGAACAACAGCTTTCATAGGTTCTTTCCCAATGGTCAGTTCCTTTGAGAAAGACCATAAAATGTAATGAATTATGATCAACGCTAGAGCTTGGAGGTAAGCGTTTGATCGTCCTCTTCTGGGGTCTACCATACCAATAGTCAGTGCTGCCAAAGCGAAGGCGAGGCAAGTCATCGGTGTCGTAAGTCTGAGTTGAAATTCACGTTGCCGTGTTTGCTCTCCAAAATATTGATCTGACTGAATGAGATCCATGGTTGAAACTCCCCAGACCTTTCGATTTTGTGAACCATCCAACTGAGGAGCACGAAACTGGTATTGGAATTCCTCAAAATCCATTGTTCGATATCCACCTTCAACATTGGCAAAGTGCATCGTGCCTTGTTTCAATTGAAGAAGGATGTCCCGCTCTTTCTCCCTGATAAGAAGTTGGCCTTTCGAGGAGAGCGAAACCATCGAACTTGGTCGCAATTCAGTGTCGGAGATAAAAATTCCCTCCAACTCATCATTGGGAGATTTGCTCTCTACATAGAGGACTTTGCCGGGGAAATCATAGTTCAGGACTCCAGGTCGAATAGTTTTCGCAGTTTGTGATCTCAACAACCTGAGGGTCTCCTCTTCATAGGCAGCATACCCAGCTGGTTGCATCCACAGGGTAATTCCCAAATCCAGAATGGTTACTAGCAATCCAAAGGTTGCGACGGGTACACTGAGTTGCCAAGGACTTAAGCCCGAAGCACCCATGGCCGTAAGTTCCAGATCGTTGGATAAACGAACCAAAACAACGACAACTGTAATCACAACGGCGATTGGCAGTGTGACTGATAGAAATTGGGGTAGTCTGTAGAGTAACATCAGCAAGACGCTCCCTAACGGTACACCTCTGGAGACAATAAGGTTAATAAGTTTGTAGACCGTATCCATGGAAAGAATGAAGGTCAGTATGAAGGTGCCAAGCAGGAAAGGAGGGATGAGTTGAAGGAAAAGGGAACGGCCTAGCATAGAACTAATTAGCCAGTAGGTCTTTCAATTGCCAGGCTACTTGCAAGGCTTGCCGACCATCTTTCGCTGTAACTTGAGGGCCACTACCCTGTTCTATACATTTCAAAAAATCAGCAATTTCAGCGAGTAGATCATCACCACGCTCTAATTGAAGGTTCTCCGGTTGTAGATCCTCAGGACTCAAGTCATTACTTAAATCCACTTGTAGTTTCCGAGCTTGCCCTGTTCCAAAATCCAAAGAGAGATAAAGGCCGTTTTGAAAGATACGCATCTTTCGTTCTGCTTTATCAGAAACACGGCTGGCGGTCATACTCGCTACACAACCATCAGGGAATACTAGTCTGGCGTGAGCTAGATCTGTGAGAGGTGTTAGAATAGAGACACCGGTACAATCAACTTTAATCGGAAGTTCTCCAGTGATCGCAAGCACAAGATCAATGTCATGAATCATTAAATCTAGAATTACATCGACATCAGTGCCACGTTTTGGGAAGGGGGCTATTCTGAGATTTTCAATGAACTTAGGTTGTTGGATGGATTGGCGGAATTCTTTGAAGACTACGTTGTAGCGTTGAACATGACCAATCTGCAGCAC
>DJYX01000146.1 GCA_002450295.1 Deltaproteobacteria bacterium UBA6967 | reverse complement strand
AGCTGGCTCCGGTGACTTGATGAGCAACGGAAATCCCTGGCCAAGCCTTGGACTGAAAGAATGCCTGAATACTCTCAAAGTAAGTGAGCTTTGGCAGAATCGTCAGACCAACGAAAACGAAGGTTGGGGCATTGCAGTTGGCTTGTGGCCGTGTGGAGTTTCACCGGCATCCGCAGTCTGCCGGATGTTGNNATTGATTGCCGTGAAGTGGTCACTCACAAACCAATGGCAGGAGCTTACCGGGCTCCAACTGCTCAGACTGCGAGTTTCGCCATGGAGTCTCACATGGATGAACTGGCCCGTAGCCTGAAGCTGGATCCACTGGAGTTCCGCTTACAGAATGCAGCTGGCTCCGGTGACTTGATGAGTAATGGGAATCCCTGGCCGAGCCTCGGACTGAAGGAGTGTCTCACGACACTCAAGGAGAGTGAACTCTGGCAGCAGCGCCAAACCAACGAAAACGAGGGTTGGGGTATTGCTGTTGGCTTGTGGCCTTGTGGAGTTTCACCAGCATCCGCAGTCTGCCGGATGTTGCCCAACGGAAATGTTCAAGTTCAGGTAGGATCGGTCGACATTTCTGGTATCAACAGTGGTTTTGTCCAGATTGTTGCAGAAGTTCTCTCTATTGATCCCTCGAAAGTAGAAATCATCCAGGTTGATTCGCATGCAGGTCCTGTTGCTCCGCCAAGTGGTGGTAGCCAAGTCAGCTATAGCCTAGCAGGAGCCATTTCAGGGGCTACGAGAAACGTCAAGGATCAGCTCGCTAAGCTGGCAGCTGAACATTTTGAGGCCTCCGAGCAGGATTTAGTGTTTGAGGATGGTTCTGTTCATGTGAGTGGTCTGCCCAGTAAAGCCATCTCATTGGCAGAACTGGCCAAGCAGGCTGAATCTCGCAAAGGTGGTGCAGGTCCAGTGATTGCGACATCCAGCAATTCCATCCAGGAAAATGCACCTGCTGTTGCTGTTCACGCAGTCAAGGTGGCAGTGGATACAGAAACCGGAAAGGTGTCGCCGAAAAACTACATTGCGGTTCAGGATGTAGGCTTTGCGATCAACCCGATGTTGATTGAAGGGCAAGTTCAAGGTGGCGTGTTGCAAGGGCTTGGCTGGGGGCTTTGGGAAGAAATGCCTTACGATGCCCAAGGCCAGTTGTTGGCTTCGAACTTTCTGGATTATGCTATGCCGCGGGCGGATGATTCTGTATTCGTTGACGCGGTACTGGTGGAAAATCCCTCTCCGCTGGGGCCTCTGGGAATCCGTGGTGTAGGAGAGCCACCGATTGTTCCGGGTGGGGCTGCGGTCGCCAACGCTGTACGAGAGGTAACTGGGGTGCGCTTTGAGCAATTGCCCATTCGGCCACAAGCTCTTTGGAAGGCTATGAATTCCTGATCATCATGAATTTAGAAGCAGTATCGACGATGAAAGCAATATACTGAGTCAAAAAGAAGAAAATGAAAGCGCTTTTTCTTGGAATCTTTTTGATTCTTACTGCTACCCAGACGACGCTCGCAGCGAAAAGCGTGAGCATTGACTCTGCGAAAATCAAGGACTGCTTTATACTAGGATATTGTGACGTACAGGTCATGAATCCCGGTGAACTTCCGAGAGGCTGGCGTGAAAGGCAACTTGACCGGCCTGTCCTCCGGATTCGTGTTCTAGATATCAATGAGGCAGACCAATTTTCTTGTCGAGATGTTACAAGGCAGAGCAAGTGGGAATACGCCAAAACCCAGCTCCAAGGTGCTACCTCCCTTCGTCTAGAAATCAATGGTAAATTCAAAGGCAACCATGCAACGAGAGTTTTCGTTGATGGCGAGTCTCTTACTGACCTAATTATCAAGTTTCGCTGCTGAAAGTATTTTCCCAGAATGGTGGCCATTGAGCTCCAACTCCCCTCTGCTGATCTTTCCTCACAATCAACTTTCCCAATCAGCCCATCAATATTATCCAACCTAGTTTCAATTGAATCCGCGCTTACGCAAAGCAATAGTGCCATAAATGTTTCATTTTGGCGGCTTTACTCCTTGATTATTTACGACAAAAATCTAGTCTTCGATGATTCTAAATTCTTAAATCACAACCACCATCAAACAAAGACTCAACCATGACCAGAAACCAGGTAAAAAAGCCATTGATCATACAATTGGTGGGCTGGGCGTTGATCTTGGCCCCAATTGGATACTATGTAACCACAGCTTTGCAGTGGCAGAACTGGTCCTTAGTCGTGCTGATCGAGCAATTGCTCGCCTTGCCGCATGGCCCACTCAAAATGGTAGTTATTCTCTCATCGCCACTAGTTGGTCTTGCAGTACATTCAGTCAAGGCAATTGGCTGGATCAGCTTCATGCTCTATTGTGGAGCAACCATCTTCGTAAACTTTTACATTGCCTACTCTTCCGAAGCGGTGACCAACTTTTCAGCCAGTCTCTACTCACTGACCGGAGTCTTGGCTATCCTGGTATACGTGGTCAGAAAAGAAATCATGGCTCCTTACTTCAATCCACAGATGCGCTGGTGGGAATCTGCAGAACGCTTTCCCTTCAAGCTGGATGTCCTGCTGAAAAGTGAGCAAGGTGAGGAAAAAATCAGTTCCAGAACCTTTGACATTTCCGTTTCGGGTTGCTTCTTGACTACGGATTTGGAGTACCAAACTGGTCAGAAAA
>DJYX01000202.1:7115-8760 GCA_002450295.1 Deltaproteobacteria bacterium UBA6967 | reverse complement strand
TGCCAAAGCCAAATCAGGCAGCGCAGGGCAATCCCAGCAGCGATTGGATAGGCATACCAAGGTGGATCACTGAGATAGGCCTGTCAAGTCCACCAACCGGTACCAACCAAAATGAGTACAGGGAAGCAGACAGACCAATGCATCACCAGCCATTCTGAGTTTTCAAGGAGAATTCATGGGCAAGGAAAACACAACTCTCCCCTTCACCCGTTGGAGAGAGAAAGTAAAAGATTCAGAACGCAACTACAATCGCCAAAAGAATCAACAAGACCTGAAAGCAGAACTTGATGAATTGAACTCTGAAGTGGACACACCAAGTTTAAATTCTCCTACCAAGGATCCAGATGCCACTTTATGAATATGCTTGTGCACACTGTGGAGAGGAATGCGAGGTGCTGCAAAAAATCCATGAGCCCAATCCACAAAGTTGCCCAAATTGTGGAAAGACTTCACTGCAAAGGGTGGTTTCCAATTTTGGCACCAAACTACCCGGGCTTGAGAGTCGTCAGGAACTACACAAGCGCTTGCCCAGGTCTCAGCCACAGACCCATGGAGCAGCAGTCACTCATTCCCATGGACCTGCCTGTGGCCATAGTTCTGGTTTTTCACAACGCTTGAAGCAATACGAAAAACGGATGTAAACTCCCTGTTCCCTCCCGATAAGTCAAAATAGAAGATTCTCATTAACTAACCTCAATATGCGGAAAGCTTAGATCTCGGTCCTTTGCTTTAACAAACGTTCTAGATTAGAAGAATATTCCTCTCCCGAAACTCTGCAGAATCGAAGGAAATCTTGTAAAGTTATCAGCTTTTGCCAACGCTCATCCCGACCGAAGCTGATTTAAACGTGATGATCTTTGTTCAGACTCTGTTTGTGCAATCGGGCACTCTTCGCATGACAAATCTCAACTCAGCAAAACCACTATTCTTTCCAAAATTCCAACGGCAAAATCGATGAAACTTTTCTTAGTCCGACATGGAGAGGTTTTCAACCCAAGGCAAATCATCTATGGCAAAATCCCTGGTTACTTTCTCAATGACAAAGGCTGCCAGGACATCAAAAACACAGCTGAAACGCTGCGGGAGAATGTGCCATTTAAACTGATTTATGCTTCACCAATGGATCGGACTCGCCAAAGTGCTGAAATCATCTCCTCCATTGTTCCGTCAACTATCGAAGTGGAACCAAGGATCACAGAGACAGATGTGGGAAGTTTTCAAGGAGAGCCTTTCACCAAACTACCCAAAGATTATTTCAGTGATTCCTCGGAGAAATACGGCATCGAGTCGCCAACGATGGTACTGAGCCGGATGATGAGTTGGTTTGAAGAGATCCGAATGAAGCATGCTGGAAGGAATCTAATAGCGGTTTCACATCGAGATCCGATTGGTGCTCTGGTGAACGAATTGAACAAGGCTGCAACCAAAAAGGTTGAGAATTGCTTCCCGGGTACAGCTCAAGCTTTCGAGATCGAATCATTCGGGGATCAACTGAACATCCAACCACTCCGCTAATCCTGGGAGCTAGTGATAAAGCTGAGATGAATCAAACGAATGAATGAGGCAATTCAGGGCAACTGGAGATATTTGTGGAGTTGAACAGAAATTTTCCAATCTGGCTTTTGTTGCAGAATCTTTAGAATCA
>DJYX01000202.1:2065-6718 GCA_002450295.1 Deltaproteobacteria bacterium UBA6967 | reverse complement strand
TGCTTGATCTAGTAACTGCTCGTAAACTTCCAAATCATTGGCATCACTGATCACCACCTTAATTTCCCTAGAATGTGTCCAGAAAGTTTGGTTCTGCTGTTCTTTCAGATAATCTGTTGCATGAAATTTTGGGCTGAACGTTACCCAAACCTGGGGAAACTTTTCAAAAGGGAAGGCCTTTGCACCGCTCGTTTCAACCGCCACTTCGAGGTCGTCTCCCACCAATCTCTCAAGCAATTCCTCAAAATCCTGATGGTAGAGCGGTTCCCCACCACTGATGACAACATAGCGACTTTGCAATTGTTCTCGTAGGGATTCATAGTCTATTGAGAATCGAGGGAGTTTGTTCAAATCCTCACGGTTTCCTGGAGCATAGCCTGTATCGCAAAACCAGCAACCAACCGGGCAACCGAAGAGTCGAATAAAGGAACAACTTCTTCCTGCGTGGTATCCCTCTCCCTGGATCGTCAGAGGAATGATTTCCTGAATGTTTTTAATGATTGTCAAAGAAAAACGTTGAAAAAGTAATTAAATCAGCCACCAGCTTTTGCAGACCCATAGAAGTTTTTTCTAAATCTAGACTCTAAAAGCGGTAGATAGTCAAATGTTAGACTCAAAAACATACTTTACTAAAAATCGTGATCAACAAATTGCCTATAAACAATATGGTCCAAACGGGAATGAAACAATAGTCTTCCTGCATGGTTTGACAAGCAAGAAGGAGGACTGGAATTCACCTGAGGCTAACAAGGGGACAACTTACATTGAATTCTTTATCAACAAGGGCTATCGCTGCCTATCTGTTGATTGTCTTTCACATGGAGAAAGTTCCAAACCCGAGGAAGCTGAAAACTATGATCGTAGACTACTCGCTCTCGATTTTATTTCTGTAATGGATGCCGAAAAAATCGAAAAAGCCCATTTTATTGGTTATTCCATGGGGGGGTTATTAGGTTGCTGTGTGGCAAAATTTTATCCTCATCGAATAAAGAGTTTGATGCTTGGTGGACACTGCCCTGGAGTAGGAACTGCCGAAGAAATTAAGAGGCAGGATGTTGGCAAACTTACTTTTGATAAAGCCCAAGAAATCTTTGATGACAATTTCCTGGAGCAGTTTCCCAAGGATCATTTGCCGGCTATCAGAAACATCTGGGATAAGATGGAGGAAGTTGAGGGTTTGGAGACGGCGGTCGCCAATCTAAACGTGCCTGTACTTTTGTGGGTAGGCGAGGAGGAACCTGTTATTTTTGAGAAAGGCAAATCGTTAGCAAAGCAACATGGTTGGGAATTTTTTTCAGTTGAAGGTGATCACATTGGTGGTTTTGTCAACACCGGTTCAGTTCAACCCCAACTCTTTCAGTTTTTGAGTAAGATTTCACACGACTAGGACCTATTCTTTTCTGAGTAGCAACCACCTGGTATCAGCGATTATCTGGCTCAATTGAATGCGGGCACTAAAAAATTCCCTTTTTAAATTGTAATCTCGATGAAAGACAAACTCTTCGGCTTTATTGGTTTGGGAAACATGGGGCAACCCATGGCGCAACACATTGCTCGTAAAGGCTACCGCCTACTGGTTCATGATATCGCTGGAACCATTGAAAGAGCTCCTGAGAACAGCTTGATTGCTTCATCTAATGCAGAGGTGGTGGAGCGTGCCCAAGTCATAGCTTTATCGCTACCTACCGTGGAAGTAAACCAGCTCGTTGTTCAAGAAATTGCGGAAATGCAGACCGATGAGTGTGTGATCGTGGATACCTGCACCATTGGACCTGCTGCTGCTGCCAAGAATGCTCAAGTGCTGACCAAAGCAGGTCTTGGCTATGTGGACAGTCCTGTTTCGGGTCTACGGTTTAGAGCTGTTGAAGGAACTCTCACGAGTATGGTATCTGGACCTGGGAACCAAATTGACCAAGTTCGCCCACTGATCGAGTGTTATTCAGCAAACGTCTTTGTCGTGGGAGAGGAAGCCGGACAAGGGCAGCAGATGAAAATGATCAACAATGCGCTTTGCATTTCCTCTTATGTGACGACTAGCGAGGCCCTGGCCTACGGAGAATCTGGTGGCTTACAACTGGAAACGATGCTGGCGGTGATCAACGCAAGTTCTGGACAGAGTTTTGCGACAAGCCAGACCTTTCCGAAATTTGTAGCTTCCGGAAAATTCAACTCTGGCTGTGAGGCTCACATCATTGAAAAAGACCTTAGGCTGTTCGTTCAAGATGCCTTGCGGCAGGGAACCGACAACACGGTGATTGCCAAGGCTTTGGAACGGGTTGCCGACTTTGTTGCAGAAGACCGAACTCAGGATCAGTTCCGCATTTATCCCTTCATCAAATCATCCAAACCAAAAAGTTGATCTCAGACCAAGGCATCCTGAGCTTTGAGATCTTCAATCACCTGGTGTGACTGAGGGGGTTCATCTTGTTGCGCGAAGAGCGCTGCAGCCACACCGGCAGCTTGTCCCGTGGCGAAGGATGTTCCCATTACCCGAATAGAACCATAGGCAGCCGCATCCGCGCCAATGGTACGGCCGGCCAACCAAAGATTAGAAATCTTTGTACAGAGTGACTCTAGGGGGATTAAACCATAGCCGGCCCCCCCGATCGGATGATAAGACGGCTTCCCCGGCTTGGAGTGATCTTCCATCGGCCAGGCGGCACGAGCGATCCCAGAATCAAATTTTCTGCCACTCGCCAAATCTTCTCGCTTGAGTTGGTACTGAGCTTCAGGACGCCAGGCTTCTCGAATGCCAATTTGTGGTCCAGTATTCACGATGTGGCAGTTCTCAAATCCCCCTACTTCAGCACGTAGAACTTCCACGCAGTCATGTGCGATCTTGCGTCCCATCCACTCCCCCTTTGTGACGAACTCTTCCTGAACATCATCTAGTCCAAGATCGACAATCATCCAGAGCCAGTCATTGGAATTAGGTACCTTCACAAAGACTCCACCATCCTGACGGGGGATCTGATAAACTGCCTGCCGATTGTATAACTCCACAGCCACTTTGATGGCCTCTCGATCAATCGTCAGATCCTTGGCAAGACCTCCCAGTCGAATGGGAAGTGACATGGACTGGAGGGGCTGTTCCTGCATATTTAGGCTGCAAGGGAGGCCTGCGAATCTGGCAAGCTGGCCATTGCCGGTCGCATCGACAAAGGCCATTCCCGAGAGTGATCTTTGCTGAAATAGACCTACCAGGTCAATCGCCTCAAGATGATCCCCCTGCTTTTTCACATCTACCAAAGTGGTGTGAAGAAAGAGTTCTACTCGATGGGAAAGCACGAGTTGATCGAGGGCATATTTCAGCTTCTCAGGATCCAGTAAGATGATACGGTTCCCAGTTAATTCGGAGCGGCGTGGTTGTATCTCTTCCCCCAGTTTTGCCAGTTCCAACAGCACCTGGTAACCAACACCCCCGATAGCACGATCTCCTCGTACGTCGCATTGATAGAAACCACAGTAAGACAACACCTGCGAATTGGTCGCGGCTCCACCCAAGAAGCCGTAGCGTTCCAGCAGGGCCACCCGAGCCCCAGATTGGGCTGCTCCAACAGCAGCAGCAACCCCTGCAGCACCTCCCCCACAAACAATGACGTCAAAGGATTCCATCGAAGCCTCTCTGGGGAAAATTGGAGGAACCAGTCATTTGAAGAGAGAGTGGCGTTTCCAGGGAAGAGCCAGATACTGCAGCAGTTTCAAGACCAGGGTTGTCAGGATGCCGATCAGCATGACTGTGATCAAACCAGCATACATCTTCTCTGGCGCCAGGATCTCCCAGTTGTAGTAGATCAGGTAGCCAACCCCCTTCTCGGCTCGAAGAAATTCGACTGCAATGATCACGATGAGGGCCATCCCAAGAGCAACTCTCATCCCTGAAAAAATCGATGGCAAGGAGCCTGGCAGGATAACCTTGAAGAAGAGTTTCAGTCCATGCGCTCCATAATTGCGGCCTGCCAGAATATAAATTCCTTCAACATTTTGGACTGCACCCATCGTGTGAATGGTCATCATGAAAAAGACGGAAAGAGCAACCACGGCAATCCGTGGCGCATCCCCAAAAGGATCGGCAAAGACCAGCATCACAATGGGAAAAATTGCGATTTTTGGAAGTACATAGATTGCTGAAAGGATGCTGTCAAACATCAGACGGATCGTCTTGTTCATCCCCATCAGGAAGCCACAAAAAATCGCTGGGACTAGGCCAATCACAAAACCCATGACCACTCGATACAAAGTTGCCCAGACATGGCCTTCTTCGATCAATTTCCAGACTCCTTCAAGACCCTGCTCTTGAAAACGTTCCAGGATCATCCATGGACGACCCAACAGGGTGGTCTCGCTGAACTTTTCCGGAACCGTGATCAGTTCCCACAAAGAGGCAAGGATCTTAGTGGGTTCTGGAAACCAAGTTGGGTTGATCTTTCCAGTACTAGAAAATATCTCCCAGATTGAGAGTAGCAATATGGGAAAGAGCAGAGTCACAAATCGCTCTGAGCTCTTCTTGTAGCGAACCGGGACTAATTTCATCGCATCATTGACGATCTTGCCAAAAAGAATGACATCAATCACCAGGCACATCAGCGCCTGATTCGTCCATAAATCAAGAAAGTAGAGAACCAGGTTCAGCAACAGAAATAATGGAATTTG
>DJYX01000202.1:0-1677 GCA_002450295.1 Deltaproteobacteria bacterium UBA6967 | reverse complement strand
TTGGGAAGCAATCATTGCTGACTGGCCATTGAGCGATCGACCTCCACTGCCAGCTTCTCCCAGATTTGACGTCGAATTCTTGTAAACTCCTCACTGTTCATCGTGTTGATGGATCGCGGCCGCTCAATCGTGATTGGATAACGTTCGATAATACGACCCGGGTTGGCCGACATCAGCAAAACCTCATCCCCCAAAAATATCGCCTCGTCCAGACTGTGTGTGACATAGAGAACAGTCTTTTTGGTTTCGTCCCAGAGCTTCAGCAATTCTTCCTGGATCAAGAGTCTGGACTGCGCATCAAGAGCCCCCAAGGGTTCGTCCATCAATAGAATTTCTGGATCATTGGCCAAGGCTCGGATGATGGCAACTCGTTGTTTCATACCACCTGAGATCTGATCCGGAAAGTAGTTAGCAAATTTGCTCAAGCCAACTTTCTGAAGCCATTCTCGGGCGATTTCTGTGCGGATTTTTTTTGAAATACCACGCATCTCAAGTCCGAAGGCAACGTTCTCGAGGACAGTCCGCCAAGGAAAGATAGCGTATTCCTGAAAGACGACGTTGTTGATTGGCTGATCCTTGCCTTCCCCATACCGGACTTCAAATTCTCCTGAAGTAAAGTAGTCCAATCCCGCAATGATCTTGAGCAAGGTGGATTTCCCGCATCCGGAAGGACCCACGATGCAAACGAACTGGCCTTCCTCAATTTGCAGGGTGGCATCACCAATGGCGGTAAACTCTCCTTCTGCCGTGCTGTAGACTTTCTGACAACCTTGACAACGGATCTTTACGGACATGCCGATTTGATGAATATGGGAAACAATAGTGATTTTTAGTGGTAGCAGAGTGAGCTGCTAATGAATGAATATAGTGGATCGCGGGGATTGTTGATTCAGGGCTGGGTCACGTGATGAATTGAGAATAACTTGTTATGAAGAATACAGACTTAAGGTTATTCTTTCGCCTCAACAACCCCAGCCCTGCGACCCAATATTTCATCTTTTTTGTCACATGGCTGGGTGCAAATTGATTAGGGAATTCTGCTTTCAGTCAATAATTCCCCAAGATGCCGAGTGCTTTTTTTGTGAAGCGTTCGTCGACTGCATTGTTCAGATCCAACTCTTTGGTGTATTCCGTCCGGCCATTCAGACGATGTACGCTTTCAATGTCCTTCAAACCAGTCACTGGAATGACGATGTTTGGATCATAGATCAGCTTCTTTCCTGTACGTAGGGCTTTTTCTGTGGTGTTAGTATTCGTCATATAAGCTTTGATGTTTTCGTCGTCAAGGAAGTCATCGCCTTGCATGAGGCGAGCTGCTTCTCCCAAAGCGAGTACGAATCGCTCTGCCACATCTGCCCGTTGATTGACAAATTTTCCAGAGCCCACGAACGCCACGGTCATCAAGCCAGGTGCTAGATCAGAAGCAAGTACCTTGGCATGACCATCATTAATTGATTGGGTGGTGTAGGGAGGTCCTGTCAGGGCTGCATCAATAGACTGATTTGCCAGGGCCTTGGGCATGTCGGCATTGCCAATCTTTACCTTCTGGATGTCATTGAGCATCATTCCCCCTTGTTGCAAAGCTTTGGTCAGTAAATACTCACCTCCACTGCCGGGTCCACCAGCAACACCAATGCGCATTCCCTTCAAATCCTGCACACTTTTGATCGAACCATT
>DJYX01000056.1 GCA_002450295.1 Deltaproteobacteria bacterium UBA6967 | reverse complement strand
TTCGATCATGCGCGGGACAAAGACTTGAGTACCATAGACGATTCCACCCAGGTTTACTCCTAAGATGCGCAGCCAGTTCTCCGAGTCATCCAACAGTGTACTTCCCGGCTGAATGCCTGCGTTGTTCATTAGGATGTCAGTGCCCCCAAAGCGCTCGGCAACCAGCGCTTCCAGTTCGACCAAGGCCTCTCGGTCGGAAACATCTGTAGAGCTAGCCATTACTTCTGGTGCTCCCATTTGGCGGAGCTGTTCAGCAGCTGGTTCTAGCAAGGCTTCACGGACGTCAACAATTACCAAACGCAGGCCCATAGCGGCTAGGCGCTGAGCAGTGGCTAGGCCGATCCCTGAAGCACCTCCGGTGATGACGGCAACGGCGTTGGACTGAAAAGCTGGATGAGTCATGAAAATTTCTCCTAGACAGAAAGAACGAGGAATTCAGCAAAAAATCGATTTGCTCAGGATCAGATCCTTGAACGAAATTGCCATTTTAACGACATGCTTCAAAATCAGAGTAACTTGATCCAGACCAACTGGCTATATGCAAACCGATTTTGATTTTGAAAACCAAAGAGGGTCCTGATGAATCTCTACGCTAAACTGCAGGCTCGTGCTTCTCAACAAAAACCGATCCGTGTTGCTCTAATCGGAGCAGGAAAGTTTGGTTCCATGTTTCTAGCCCAGGCAGTTCAGACCCCCGGTATGCATATCACTGGAATTGCTGATCTGTCTCCAGAGCGAGTTCAGACCAACCTCAATCGGATTGGCTGGGAGCCAGAACGGGCAAAGGCCACCTCTGTGGAGGAAGCCATCCGTACAGGACAAACTTTCCTTTGCGAGGATGCAATGGGCTTGATCCAGGCAGAGGCTGTGGAAGTGGTGATTGACGCAACAGGTTCTCCAGCGGCTGGTATTCGTCATGCCTTGGCTGCGATTGAACACGGCAAGCACATCGTAATGGTCAATGTAGAAGCGGATACTCTTGCTGGTCCACTCTTGGTGGAGAAAGCGAGAAAGGCTGGTGTCGTGTATTCGTTAGCCTATGGAGATCAACCAGCACTGATTGCTGAAATTGTGGATTGGGCTCGTGCCTGTGGATTATCTGTGGTTGCTGCAGGTAAGGGAACCAAGTACCTGCCGATCTATCACGAAGTCACTCCAGATACAGTTTGGCAGCATTATGGTTTGACTCCAGAAGCAGCACAGGCCGGTGGAATGAATCCACAGATGTTCAACTCATTTCTGGACGGTACCAAGTCTGCGATTGAAATGGCTGCCGTAGCCAATGCTTGTGATTTGCGACCACCCGACGATGGCCTTGGTTTCCCAGCCTGTGGAGTTGATGACTTGCCTCACATCCTGCGACCCAAGAGTGTTGGGGGTATCTTGGAACACGAAGGAATGGTTGAGGTGATTTCCAGCCTTGAGCGGGACAGTCGACCGGTCTTCCGAGACTTGCGCTGGGGTGTGTATGCTGTGTTTGCCGCGCCTTCTGATTATACAAAGCGTTGCTTTGCAGAATATGGCTTGAAGACAGATTCCAGTGGTTGCTACTCGTCCATGTATAAACCATATCACCTGATTGGGCTGGAGTTAGGAATTTCTGTGGCAAGTGCGGCTCTGCGTGGTGAGCCAACGGGACAAGCCACTGGATTTCGAGGTGATGTGGTGGCGGTCGCTAAGCGTGATCTAAAGGTCGGAGAGGTACTGGACGGAGAAGGTGGCTACACAGTCTGGGGGAAACTCGTACCAGCTCAACGCTCACTCAGCTTGGGAGGACTCCCCATTGGCCTGGCTCACCGAATGGCTCTGCGCCGTCCAGTAGCTCGAGGACAGATTGTCACTTGGGAGGATGTAGCGATTGATCAACAGGATTCGGCTGTTGCGTTCCGGCGTGAAATGGAGCAGGTCTTTCAGACTTTGAATTGAGGTTGACCCAGATTATGACCTTGAAGGTGCGAAAAAGTTCAATAAATTGACAAAAATTTCTGTATGCTGAGAACTCTTTAACTTTAACCAAATCTAAGCAATTCGATTCAGGAGAGTGTCGATTCCTTCACTGCAAGACTAGCAGTCTCATGATTTTTGCCAAAGAAGATTGAGCAAGAGGGGGATGAGACTGTATCGAAAGCTGCATTAGAACCGTGTTCACACACTACCCAAGTAATGCGGTTAAGAGATAACACTGTATCTTCTTTTATCATGTCTAAAACCATTGAAAATCCTAGCTCAGCAGTACCGAAGATCGAATTACCACCACTGGAACCGGAGGCTTTGGAAGAATTACGCGAGTTGCTGAGGGAGCACATCGCACCATTGGTCCCAGATTTTGCCCACCTCAGCATCAACCAGCAGCGTGCCTGGGGCCACAAGCTTCGGCAATTACGAGAGTCCCATCCTGCTCCAGGTTTTGTTGAATGGGCTGATGAGGTACTGCACGAGTTGGAACATTTTCATATTAGTAAAAGTTCTGAAAAAGTGGCCTTGTTTCCTGTGGTTTTTTCCGATCTCTAAAAATCTTTGCAGAAACCCTGTTTTTTCGAATTTGCAGTTGACTAGAATCCAGTAGAAAATCAAGTTTTTCTGATTCTGGACTCTGATGCAATTTTGAATTTGCCTGCGTTAAGGGCAGTCAACAGAGATCCTCCTTCAGTATGCTTTCCATCCCACCGCAACTACTCCGAACCGTACTCCTGTTCTCCTTGGGTAGCGCTTTACTGCTATCGAACGCCCTCACCTGGTATATCGGCCAAAGTCGCCAGGTTGCCAGCCTTCGTGATGCCTACTTTGAGCGAGTTTTCTGGCTCTCGTTTTCGATGAGCGACAAAGCTACCGAGTTGGTCGACACCTCGAATTGGGCTGGACTGGAAATACACTTCTCTGTTCTGAAATCACAACCAGAGGTGGTCTATCTCTTTCTGAGAGGGATGGATGATGAGATTCTTTATGCGTACGATGATGACGTGGTTGAAGAGTATGATCCTGAGATCATTACCTGGGATGTGCCCAAAGCTGCAGTTTTGGAAAATCGAGGCATCGTTGGAGATCCCAAGGAATATCAGTCTGGGAAATATGAACTACGGGAACAGTTCTTATTGAAAGATTCGGAGGTGCATGGAGAGTTGCGTGGACGGGTGGGAGAACGAGTCTTCGAAGCAAAGCGGGAGTTACAGCATTGGGGAGAGCCTGTTGGTATCTTGCACATAGGCTTCTCAGAGAAACCACTGCAAGAGAACGTTGCCGAGAGCCAGAGCTCTCTCCTGATGATTGAGTTGCTATTGCTACTATTCGGATTACTACTTTCTGGATGGGTTGCTCGTCGAGTTGCCAAGCCTTTGGAACGTATCACAGAGGAACAGCGGCGTATTCAGGATCTGCGTTTGGATGGAGAATTTGAACTCAAGTCTCCAATTGTTGAAGTAGACTCGCTCAGTCGATCATTGGATGCGATGCGGACCAGTCTCCGTGCGTTTCAGATCTACATGCCGGCTGAGTTGGTTCGGGAACTCATTCTGCGTGGTGAAGATGCTGCCTTGGGAGGGCAGGAGCGAGAGTTGAGCATTCTCTTTGCGGATATCGCGGAATTTACTTCTATTTCTGAGGAACTGAAACCAGAAGAGTTGATGCTGCAACTGTCTGAGTACCTTGGCTTATTGGCAGAAATTATCCGCGCCCACTCTGGTACAGTTGACAAGTACCTGGGAGATGGAGTGATGGCTTTCTGGGGTGCTCCTGTGCAGTCAGATCACCATGCCAGTGATGCCTGCCGGGCGGCGCTGGAGTGCAGAAATCGTATTCAGGAGCTCAACGAAGCCTGGCAGGCCCAAGGAAAAAAACCTTTCTGGTCAAGAATCGGAATACACACTGGAAATACGCTGGTAGGTAACGTGGGTTCTGCTAATCGCATGAATTATACGGTGGTTGGTGATAGTGTAAACTTGGCCAGTCGACTGGAAGGCATTAATAAGATCTACCAAACCAACATCATTGTCAGCAGTGAAACGCAGGAAGAAGGGGGATCCCAGTTTCTCTTCCGACCTCTGGACACTGTGCGAGTGAAAGGGAAACAGAAGGGTGTGAAAATCTTTGAGTTGGTAGATTCAAAGGAACGGGCATCAGAGAAGCAGAAGCAGTTTTGTGCCGAGTTCTCGAGAGGTGTTTGGGCCTATAACGTGAGGCGCTTCGATCAGGCTCATGAGGTGTTCAAACAACTTAGTGAAACCTTTCCGGATGATGTACCCACACAAATCTACCTGCGACGCAGCCACCGCTTTAGTATTGTACCTCCTAGTGTTGATTGGGAACCAATTATCGATTTAGAGCCTCGTTTCAAGACTCAGGCTGATATTTGATGTTAGATTGCCGAAGTAGAGCCTCAAGAAATTTGGCAAAAATTCATGATTTATTGAAATCGGCAATTGTGTTGCAGGGCAGCGATAAGTCATTTTCAGTTGACGAAAGTCCAGATTGATCAGGCTTCACTCTCTTGATCGATCCATCAGTAATTTGGTCAACCATTCGATTTTTTTGAAGCGACGTCACGTTCATCCTTTCTGACGGCTCAACCTCTCCCGGGAGAATTTCCATGAAACGGATTCTGATTCCCGTCGCCCTCCTGCTTTTTTCAGCCGGGGTGTACTTCCTGTTTGTCCTACCTAATCAGATCGAACAAAAATTTAAGGATGCTGTCCCTGAAAATGTGGAAGTGAAATATAAGGATTTCCAGGTCAATCTTCTTGATAAGTCAGTTGTGGTCGAGACCCTGAAGCTTGAGGACGACAAGGTGCTCGTTGAAATGGGTCGTGCCGAGGTCAAGACGGAAGAGTACTCCGGTGAAATGATACAGGTGCAGCTCAACGAGGTGACCTTGACTAATAAAGAAAATGAAGAGATCTACAAGGCTCAGCAAGTCACCATTCAGGAGATTGATCGCAAGCAACTGGAAGAAACCAGCAAGAACGCAACATTGAGGGACCTGTTTAATACGCTGAAGCGAGACGCCATTCGACAAGTGGAAATGAATGAGGTGAGCGTTACCAAAAATGGCCAAACCACAACGGTTGATTCTGTGAAAGTTGAAACTCTTGGAGAAGGTAAGGTTTTTGGTGTCCAGGCGGAGGGAATTCGGTCAAAAGATGGCGAAAGCGAGATCGCCATTGCTTCTGTCAATGTGGATGAAGTTGAGGTTGATAGTGAAAACCAACTAACCCTGAACCAACTAAAACTCGGTGGAGTTCAGGTCAAGGAAGGAGAAGGTGACCTGACCATTGAGGACGTCTCAATTGATCAGGTTCGTAATCAACAGGCTAACAACTTCAGTATGAAACAACTCAACCTGCAGAATTTTGAAAATATCGAAAAGCTAAGTATCGAAAGTGCTGAAGCTCGGAATATTCCCTTGGTCACCTTGCTGGAGAATGAGATTGACCTACTACAGCGCCTACTAGGCGGAACGTTTGAAGGACTACAGATTCGTAATTTGTTTGTTCAGCCTGAAAATGAGGAAGCTAAGCAAGTACGGGAGATTGATCTGGAGCAACTGGATTTTGGTACAACCGAAAATGGGCATCGCTATGTTCGAAACCTAAAACTGAACATTTTGGGGATTGTGATCAACCTCAGTGATTTTCCAGAAGATTTTGCGGAACAGGCCCGTAATTTTACGGAATCAGATGAAATTGGGATGAACCTCTTCCTTGATATCACGGGTAGTCACGAGCAGCAGGACTATGAACTGGGCATCGGTGTGGGATTGGAAAAGATGGCAGACCTGCACTTGGAGGGTCATTTTTCTAATGTCCCAATCGAGATCTTTGAATTTGAGAAGTACGATGACAGCGAGTTGGAGAGCATCCTTTCAGAAAAGTGGACCAAGATTGGGGTAGTCAAGTTGTTGGCCAGATACGATGAGCGTGGTTTCTTGGGATACTCGATGGGTAAATTCAGCACAGAGTCTGGTTTCTCAAAAGCCACGATTGCTCGCCAGGTCAGTCAACAGTTTGAAAACACAGCAGCTCGCTACAACCTCAGTGGCTCAGAGGAAATGGCCGGTGAGTTGGAAAAGTTTGTTTTGGAACCAAAGACTCTCCGGATTGGTTTCTTACCAGAAGCCCCGCTCAATTTTGAAGAAATCGCCATGTTGGCTCTGCTCAATCCCAGCCAACTCCAGCAGAAGTCAAATTTCTCTCTCCAATCCACTCCAGAATAAACCGAGTGTCCTGACTACCCGTTGATCATTCCATCAAGTCAGTTTGTCGGATTTGGTGGAATACCATCCCAATGATTCATACTCAGCATCATTGGTTAGGGAAGTACCCAGAGTGCCTCCCTCAGTGCTGATCGAATCCAACTCACTGTTTGACCTGTGAAGGGGAGTGAATTCATTTCAGGAATCCTGCGTGGGTAGAGTGATCGATGACTCTGCACATTCGGCAACATTGAGAGCATGATCAATGAGTTCGCGAGCTTGGGCCTTCGAGCCTTTTAGAGCCTGTTGGACTCTTTGGGGTGTCAGATGTTCCACGAACTCTTTGAGTGTGATCTCCTCTGGCTTTTTACCAATCTCTTTTTGTAACAGACGAAAGAGGTTGCGGGCACTGCTTTGTCCTTGATTGTAGGCTGCCACGGCAAGGACCCGCTGCACTTCGGGCTTGGGCTCCCAAACGGACTTACCATAGCGCCATTCGGACTGCAGGTAGTGTCGGAATAGCAGTGTGGAAAGGAGAACGTTGGTCTCAATATGAAAGATATTCCCCGGTTCTCCCGCATAGCTCTCCTCTAGTGCTGCGACATAGTGAGCATGAATCGGAGCATATGTAAGGGACAGAGGTCTACCTTGCCGAAGTCGGTTCAGCCTACGACGTATCTGTGAGGTCTTTGAGGCATAAGGCAGCTGTTCCTCCTGTAAGCGTTTTTGTACTTCGGGAAGGAGTAGACTGGCTGAACGGGTAGGAACTACCATCTTTGGAGGCAGGCTGAGATTTTGTGGTAGTTTTCCCTGGTATCCTAACTCTTTGAGAACCCCCTGCCATGTGGGATCAGCGTAGCGTTGCTGCAAATGATGTAATGCAGCGTTCAGCCGAGTTTGCTCCTC
>DJYX01000158.1 GCA_002450295.1 Deltaproteobacteria bacterium UBA6967 | reverse complement strand
CAAGCCCATCAAATTGGCCTAATCCAGACCCTGCCGCTTGTTACTCCGATTCAAACACATCAGTATCCTTTGCCTGCTCCACGGCCCGCTTATTCAGTACTTTCAACTCAACGTTACCAAGAATTAACAGGTTCTCAGCCTATGATGTGGGAAGAAGCTGTCAATTCCGTTCTCAAAAGACTCCACGAGAAATCACAAGATGAGTGATATTAAGGATTGGCATTCAGATGCGTTGATCAATATCCAGCGTTTCTTGGATAAATACTCCTCTAAGCGCACAACCCATCTCCCTTTAGTTGATGTGATGCGCTTCCGAATCAACGCCATCCTCGGTTCTGAACCAGATCAACTCCGATGGTCTGAAGCCGATGCTGAGGAATTACTGGGATTGCTAAAAGCCTATAAACACGTTTTGGAGATTGAACAGCAGAATATTGCGCAATTGGAGGCCAGTCTAGAAGCTCAGCTCGGAAGTGCTAGCCTCAGGGGCGCATGAAATCTTTATTTGAATCTACCCAGGAAGTTCTCTTCTCAAAAGATATCGAGCAAAAAACTCAAGGAGCCCAAAAACTCAAACAAGACTTTGAAGAAGGGAAACTCAATCATGAGAAAGCTTTTCTTATCAAAGATCTAGTAGAAGCAGGTTACCCCTCCTTCTTGAATTTTGTTGCTCCTAAGGAATTACCAAGAAGGCGACTCGGATCCCCTCTCGGTAAGGTTGCGCTCCTGCACTCCCTCGCTCACATTGAATTCAACGCCATCAACCTGGCATTGGATGCAGTCTATCGCTTTCAGCAGATGCCTAGTCTTTATTATGCTGACTGGTTGAGAGTCGCAGCTGATGAGGCTAGGCATTTTCAGCTTTTGCAGAGTCGTCTAATCCAACTGGGCAGTGCCTACGGTGAATTTCCAGTCCATTCTGGTTTGTGGGAAATGGCTGAAAACACCGCTCATGATGTTCTGGTAAGGATGGCGCTAGTTCCACGTGTAATGGAAGCTCGTGGGCTGGATGTTACCCCCGGAATGGTTTCCAAGCTGAGAGAAATCAAAGATTCAGAGTCCGCCCAGATACTACAGCTTATCTGGGAAGAGGAGATACAACACGTCTCAATTGGCAGCCATTGGTTTCAGTATCTTTGTCAGCAAAGAAACATCTGTCCGGAAACAACTTATCTTCGTCTATTGAATCAGTATTTCTCAGGTCGATTACGTGGTCCTTTGCATCAGGAAGCACGACTCCAAGCCGGATTCAGTGAATCTGAACTTGCTGCCCTGGAACAATTGGCCACTCCAAATTGAATCCACAAAAATCAATCAAAACTTTCTGAAACTTCCTCAAATGATCCCCGGAAATCTCCTTTCCAAGGGAACTCCCATTCTATTTGTTCTGCTCTGGAGCACAGGTTTCATCGGTGCTAAATTGGGCATGCCCCATGCCGAACCAATGACTTTTCTGAGTCTACGATTTCTGATCGCAATTTGTTTTCTGGTCCCTTTGGTGTGGTGGTTTCATGCGCCTTGGCCCTCTAATCCCTCAGATTGGTTGCATGCTGGCATTGTTGGTTCGTTGGTCCACGGGGGCTACCTAGGTGGTGTTTTCGTCGCAATCAAAGGTGGGTTACCAGCCGCCTTAGCAGCATTGATCGTTGGCCTACAACCTCTGTTAACTGGGATTCTTGCTGGGCCTCTGCTGGGAGAGATGCTCACAAGAAAAAAATGGATGGGACTTTTCTTGGGATTTCTGGGGGTTTGGATGGTTGTATCTGAAAAACTACCTGAAGAAAATTCCTTTGGGATGGATTCGATCTTTTTCGCCAGCCTGGCACTAGTCTCCATCACATTGGGCACACTTTATCAAAAACGTTTTGCGACCAAGCTAGATATCCGGACTGGTGCTGTGATTCAGTTTATCTCAGCGCTGACAATCTTCGGGCTCTTGTCCCTTTCGTTAGAGACGATGGTTGTTGACTGGAATTTCGAATCCATCTTCGCCCTTTTCTGGTTGGCGATCGTTCTTTCGATTGGAGCAATTCTAATATTAATGCGCTTGATTCAGTCGGGTGCGGCAGCAAATGTGGCGAGTCTTTTTTACCTAGTTCCACCTGCCACAGCAGTTGAAGCCTGGTGGCTATTTGATGAAAAATTGGGTTGGTTGGCGATTGTGGGGATGCTGGTAGCGGTACTTGGGGTCGCAATGGTGGTTCAACAACCCCAGAGTCGATTAAAAGCTAGTGAGGGTTAGGCCGGGATCTTTTCCAGAGAGGTCTCCAAGGCAGAATTGGGCATACCATTCCCCCATGGCAGATCGACTGGATAATCTGAGATCAGACAATCATCGGGTAGACACTCGATCGGAGTGAAATCGCGATGAGCAATGTACTCTGGGCGCTTGAAACGTCTTATATGATTGCTCACTGCACAAAGACTCAGATATACGCTGACACGATTCCAAGGGGAAAGATTACTTGTTGAACTGTGGACCAGGCACCCATGAAAAAGAATCATTGAGCCGGCAGGTCCTTGCGGACTGACGATTCCTCCTTCTCTTCCCCCAGCTCTTTCGACAAGCTGACGGATCAATTGATTATCGATCGTCCACAGGGGGTAGCTTGTTGTGGTCAGATCATGTCCAGCTTTGAGGACTCCACGCTTGTGGCTTCCCGGAATAAACATTAAAGGGCCATTATACTGGTTGACATCATCCAAAAAGATCGCAACATTCATCGCCCTTGGTTCAGGCATCATGTCGTCATTGATCCAAGTGCCATAGTCTTGATGCCATTGCCAAACATCACCTTCAAATGCCATTTTCCCATTAATTTTGAACTGGTGCATGTAAAGCTTTTCACCAAACACCTGCTCAACAGGCTTCACCATTCGTGGATGGCGCCCTAGCCTAGCAAACGGTGCGCTGTAGAGGTGCGCCGCAAAATTAGTTCTGACGGCTTGACTACCTTTTTCCCTCACATTATAGGCTTCGCGTCGATCATACAGTTCAGGAACAGCTTCATTGAGTTTTTTCACTTCTTCAGGAGTGAACAATTCAGGGAAAAAAAGATAGCCGTCCTTGTCAAAGGCTTCTATTTGTTGTTGTGTAAGTTCCATAAAATCTCCGCTGAGTTCATCACATCCAAAATTCTAGGATTTTTCCCTCAGGAATTTAACTTACTGAGCGTCTCTGATTGTATATTCATCGCAGACATTTCCACGGACTTCATTGTAGCAAACAATTTTCTGTGCACTTACATTTTGGGGAGTGTCGCGATAA
>DJYX01000228.1 GCA_002450295.1 Deltaproteobacteria bacterium UBA6967 | reverse complement strand
ACCCTGAGTTCTCGAGTCTCGGTGTTCACCTCTCGAATTTGGCCAGTATCTCCATTGAAGACTTCCTTATCGTAGTTATTGACCTGTTGCATCACCTTGTCGCCGACTCGAAACTGCCACTGCTTAAATTCAACCCCTTCCCCACTCGGATTGAAAACCTCTTGCAGGCGTTGATTGAGATGAATGGATCCTGTTAATCCACGATGCATGGGGGTCAGTACTTGAACCTGATTCAGGGGATCAAAACCAAAACGCTCGGGAATCCGTTCGGTACAGACACGGAGTAGCTTATCAACAATCCGCTGCGGATCACCTTCCTGCATAAAGTAGAAATCTCTCAGTTCGCTTGAATTCAGAGGACCCTCCAAATCCGGAAGCTCCCCTTTGCGGACTCGGTGGGCGTTGAGAGTGATCAAGCTATCCTGGGCCTGTCGAAAGATGGTCTCTAACCGCACTACTGGTATCTGTTGTGAAGCAATCAGATCCTGAAGAATCGCTCCTGCACCAACGGATGGTAATTGATCCACATCGCCAACCAAGATCAGCCGGGAAGGAGAAGGAATCGCTTCCAACAATGCATCCATCAGCAAGGTATCAATCATTGATGTCTCATCAATGATCAACAGTTCATACTCCAGCGGATTGTCCTGATTGCGCTGAAATCCTTGATTACCAGCTTCCAATAGACGGTGAATGGTTGAGGCAGAGTGTCCCGTGGCTTCTGAGAGCCGTTTGGCAGCCCTTCCTGTGGGAGCTGCCAGTGCCGTTTCTGGAATTTGTGGGAGCATCAACTCCAGGATGAAGCGGACAATCGTTGTCTTTCCGGTACCTGGACCGCCGGTGAGGATCAGTACCTTGTGTTGCAGGGCTGCCTGTATTGCCTGATGCTGGACTGAGTCCAGGCGCAAGTCGAGCCGTTCCTGGCATGCGTCAAGGAGTTCTGCAGAAGGACCAAAGTTGGTCAGCGCAGCGCTCTCCAGCAAGCGAAACAGGTTTTCTGCAATACGCTGTTCTGCAAAATAAAAACGTGGTCTGGAGAGCAACGACTGGTTCCCACCCGTCAGGTGAACACTGTCTCGGCCTTTGAGTTGTCGCTCTTGTAAGAGGTGATCAATCGCCTGTCTGGTACGTTCTTCAGGTAGGTGCAATTCTGTGCAGACTTTCTCCAACAGCAACTCCTGAGGCAGGCAGGTATGGCCCTGTTGTGCTTGCTGCTCAATCACATAAACCGTTCCAGCAACGGCTCGTTCCAATGAATCAGCAGCAAAACCAAGTTTACGAGCGATCGCATCTGCAGTCAGGAATCCAATCCCTGGCAGCTCTGTCAATTGGTAAGGGTTTTCCCTCAAAACTTGAATGCTGTTCAGGCCATAGCGCTGAAAAATTCGTTGGGCCTGAGCGTTTGAAACTCCTGCTCCGTGCAGGTAGGTCATCACTTCTCGTAGTCCCCGCTGTTCTTCACGAGCCTCATGCAAGACTTCTAATTGTTTGCGAGTAAATCGTGGAACTTCCTTCAGCAGGCGCTCAGGCTCTTCGTCAATCACCCGAAAAGTGTCTTCCCCGAAAGCAACAACAATTCGCTCAGCGGTCTTCTCACCAATGCCGGAGTAAATTCCACTGGCGAGATAGCGCTGAATGCCATCCAACGAAGAGGGCAACACGGGCATTGCCTCCTCTACCAGGAACTGGCTGCCATAGAGGGGATGCTGTTGCCAGCGCCCTTTGAGTTGCAGGGTTTCATCTTCATTGAAGCCACCAAGGGTGCCCTTGATCGTGATGGGCTCATTCTGGCCCTCAACCTGGAAGCTGGCGATCACAAAGCCGCTCTCAGCTTTGTGATAGATGATACGTTGCAGCAGACCTGTCAATGTCGATGCAGTTTCAGCGGTCAGCATGTTTGGTGGGAAAATGAGCTGGGCTGTTTGCCCAGACAAAAGTGCGGAAGAAGTGTTTATTCACTCGGAGTGTAGTAGGGCGTACGAATCATCTGAAGTAGGTCCAGATGCCAGCCTTCTCTCTCTTGAATCAGCAGGAAAGACTGACGTTTGCCGTATTGGAGTTCGGGGAAGCTCTTGTGTCGGAATTCAAGGACTGTTGTTACGTAGACCATCGTCCGAAAACGAAAGTCGACCTGCAGTGGTTCCTGATCCACATTCACAGGCACCCAGTCGAGTTCAACCATCCTTGTAGCGAATTCTTCGACACTGAGTTGTTGTTTAGATTGCCTGACCCCGAATTCATACATTTCGAAATAGCGCTCTTCCTGCCAGAGTTGCAAAAAGTTGGTGAACTGTGCCCGGGCCTGAGTGAGGATGGTTTCCAATTCAATAGGCGTCAGGGTTCTAGCTTGTGCCGGGAGACTGAGAATCAGCCAGCACCCCAACAGTAAGGGCAACCATTTTTTCATGCTTCCTGTAAATGCTTTAGCCTTAGCCAAAGCCCTTCCAATTGTAGGGTCTTGTTGGCATTTCGGGCAATGTTGTGGCGGACTTCCAAAACCGCCTCGTAGAGGGCAAGTACGCTCTCAGAACTGTAACGTTGTAGGCACTTGCGCAGAGCAGGTAATTGGTCTTGATTCAGTAGCTCAGTTTCAGGCAACTCATGCAACAACCACGCAAGGTCTCGAAGCCAAGTCTCGAGCCAATCTAGCAGTCGTTCCCACGTAAGATCCTTGGCTGAGCTCCATTCTTGACAACGTGGGAGAATCTCCATCATTTCGGAGGCACCAATCCGTTGTAACCAGAACCCCCATTGCGAGTGCAACTCCCGTAAGCCTTGAACATCCTTGACCAGATCAAGCCGGACACTCCCCATTCCTTGCTGCATTAGCCAGTTCCGCTCATCATTAGCCAGTTCCGTTTTCTCTGCCAACAAATCTGTCAATATCTCTGAGGAGAGGGGTTGGAAGCGTACATGCTGGCACCGTGAGAGAATGGTCTCCAGCAAAAGCATCGGAGAAGTGGTCAATAGAATAATCGTTGTCTGAGGTGGAGGTTCCTCAAGTGTTTTCAGAAACGCATTGGCTGATTCCCGATTCATTCGGTCAGCTTCATCCAAGATCAATACCCGGTAATGTCCCCGTTCTGGTCGATACTGCATCCAACGCAAAGCCTCCTGGATTTGCTCCATGCGTATGTTTTGACCAGAAGGCTCAATCAATTCGACATCTGCAAAGTTACCAACCTCAATTTGTCGACAAGGATCACATTGGCCACAGGCGTCGAGGCCCTGATATGTCTTACAGTTCAGCGCCTGGGCAATCAACAGGGCAGTAAGACACTTACCCACGTTGGGAGGACCACTGAATAACCAGGCAGAGGGCAGCCGCTTCGACTGTATGGTCCTTGAAATCAAGTCTATGGAAGCCTCTTGACCACGAATCTGGGCTAGTGGCATTGTTTGTCTGGGCAGTTATTAGTGAAGGTTTCGCTAGAGTACAATGACTTTACACATCTTGAGTCTTTGGAAAATTGAATTCTTAGCATCTTAACTACTAGGGGCAAAGCTCAAGTTTGAAGAAGTCAACAATCTTATTGAGAATGTTGAAAGATTGTAGCATCATGCAGACAAAATAAGACTATTTAAGAATCAGGATCCTCTTGTTTTTGAATACGATAGAAAATCACAAGAGTTGATGATCCCATTTTCAGAAACCATCCGAGTCAAAGCATGGAGAATCAGGTTAGACTGAGCAAGCTAAGGAATACTTTTCAGACTGAAATCTGCCAATTGCTGGAAATGGGTGGTGAACTGATGATGGGATTGTTGCCTAATGCAGTCGACAAATTGAGCTTGAATGTCCCAGTCGATCAGTTGCAGCAGGAGCTGAAAAAAGCTCTTGTTGAGCAAAGCCAATGGGTCGAGACGATCTTTGAACAAGCCGTCCTGGTCGCGTCGACAGATCACTATGAGGAAGAAGAAATTAAAGTTCATCCATTGGCAGGTCCGGTAAGTCTTCAGCTACTGGACAAGTTGCTTCACATCCTCTCTGTCGATCAGCCCTTGTCCCAAGACAAGCTTGATTTCATCAATGATGTGCGTTTGGCTCTGGGTGTTTCAGGGAAAGACGTAGATAAGTTGATTGAACAAATTGATTATCTACGGCGTCGCAATTTCACCACCAATCTGCTGGAGTTGTTAGAGGAAGAGCAACGCTATTGGGTAGCCCAGATGATCTGGCGTGCAATTCATGCAGATCACCGCGTCGATCAACGAGAGTACAAATATGTTGAGACCATCCTGCAATTGATTGAGCATGATCCCCTTCGTTTCCAACAGTTGTGTCAATTAGATTCCAAAGTTCCCTTCCCTTCGATCATTGGATTGGATCAAAACTTACGCAAGGAGATCTACCGCTATATCGTTGAAATCATGATGATTGACGATGAATACACTGAGGAGGAAGCTAATTTTGTCCGAGATGTTGGAGAACAGCTAGGTTACGACGCCCATGAACGTGACAAGGTCATCCAGCCTGTGGCTTCTGCCCAGATGATTCGAAAAATCCATTTCCAGGACTAACCCCACTCCATAACGTCCTCCTACCAACTCCACTCCAAAGTTTTTCTCCCCTGAAATAACTACGTATTCGCACTGATTTTGCACTCGACATTCTTATAACTTGCTGTCGATATGATTTGATTTCACTGAAAAATCAGATCTTCATGAACCTAAGCTTTCCAGAGTTTTGAGTGTTTAGCTGTTTTCCTAAAGGAAGATGGTTGATCTTGGCTTGCTGTTTGGGGATTGGGTGCACGAACCTGCCCGAACCTACACCAACCAAGCTAGAACCAACTCTACCACAAAATTGGAGTGATCCTTCTGCTTACTATGCAGAGGTGCGACCTTGGCTGGCAGATTTCAGGGATGAGCAACTTCAGGCCTTGATTAAGGAAGCTCAAGAGAACAGCCCTGGATTGCAGGCTACAGTGCTACGGATTGAACTCGCTCAAAGCAGGCTGAAAGCTTTGGGAGTCAGTAATCGTCCTGATTTCAACACGAGCGTTGGCACCAGTGTCAATCACAGTTACAGCCGTCTCACACCTGACTTGGGAGACTATACCCAGAATTTTAATCTCAACTTTCAGATTTCGTGGGAAGCCGATCTTTGGAATCGCCTCAGCAATCAGGAACGCTCTGCTGCGCTCTCAATTGAAGCACAGATTGGGGATCAACAAGCAGCCCGACTAGCACTTGCGGCGAATGTTGCCAAGGCCTGGTTCGATGCAATTGAAACAGAGGCACAATTACAACTACTTCAGCAACGTAAGGCAAATCTGTTGGATCGCCTACAGGTTGTGGAAGAGAGCTTCCAACTCAACTTGAATGACGCTCTGGATGTGCATCTGGCGCGGTCCGATGTCGCCTCACAAGACAACCGAATTATTGGGTTACGCCTGCAGCGCACCAAGGCCATTCAGTCCCTGGAAACCTTGCTCGGGCGAACTCCTTCAGGTCAACTGAGCCTCCCAGAAGAATTACCTGATTTACCAGCGATGCCAGGAACCGGTCTCCCTTCAGAACTACTCCAGCGACGACCGGACTTGTTGGCCGTGGAACGACGTCTCAAGGCAGCTGATCAAGACGCAATGGTGGCCTACAAGGCCCGCTTTCCAAGATTCAGTCTCAACTCTTCCGTAGGGGCTCGGAGTGAAGATGTAGACAAATTACTGGATCTTGAATCAATGATCTGGTCCTTGGGTGTCAACTTGACCCAGCCTCTTTGGAACGGTACGGAACTCGAAGCAAATTTGGAACAGGCTAACATCCAAACACGTCTTGTAGCCTTGGACTACAATCGAATTCTTCTAAACGCCCTACAAGAAGTGGAGGCGGCCTTGTCAGCAGAAACATTGCTGGCTGAGCAGGAAGCTGCTATTCGTCGTTCTGCAACCGAAGCTCGAAATGCAGAAGATCTAGCGGAGGAACAATATGTCTCAGGTCTTGTTTCCTTCGTAACCGTGCTGGAAGCTCAACGACGTGCCTTTGATGCCCGTAGCGCCCTGATTCAGGTGCGCAGCGACCGCCTGCAGAATCGCATTCAACTCCACCTGGCACTTGGTGGTGATTTTGCTCTGCCGGCTCAACCTCCTGCTTCAGGATGACTATGCGCTGGTTTCGACTGATTCTCCGCATCGTATTGCTTGTGGTGGTCATTGGTGGTGGCGTTTGGGGTACGCGCACCATCTTAGATCAGAAAACCGAAGCCCAAAGAAGGCCTCCTCCTCCTGCGACCCGTCTCACCGTTGAAGCGATTCAGGTGAAACCCACCGATTATCAAATCAACGTCAACACCTTCGGTACTATCCAGCCCCGCACCCAAAGCACGCTAGTTTCACAGGTATCGGGAAATATTTTACGGATTGCGCCGAGCTTCCGGGATGGTGGCTTTTTTGAAAAAGGGGCACTGCTCCTAGAAATTGATCCTACCGAATACGAAGCCGAGGTTCGCCTGACAGAGACGGCCTTGACGCAATCCTATCTGACACTTAAAGAAGAGCAGGCACGTAGTCAGCAGGCTATTCGCAACTGGCAACGCCTTGGCCAACAAGGATTTCCAAGTGATCTGGCAATGCGCAGACCCCAGTTGGAGGTTGCCAAATCAGCGATCGAAGCGGGACGTATTCGCTTAGCAAAAGCAAAACGAAATCTGGAGCGCACACGTGTAGTTGCTCCGTATGCCGGACGCATCATGGATCAAATGGTAGACATTGGCCAGTATGTCGGGACCGGAACACAGCTCGCTAAAATCTATTCGATTGATTACGTTGAGGTTAGGTTGCCTTTGCATAGTGCACAGCTGGAATACGTAAATCTTCCAGAAGAATATCGTTCAAGCCGCAAACAGCAGCAAAATGGCCCCATTGTTCAGTTTGAAGCACGCACCGGTCAGCAGTCGTTTCCATGGGAAGGCCAGATCACTCGTACAGAGGGAGTCTTTGACGCCAGTAGTCGACAACTACATGTTGTGGCACAGATTCGTAATCCTTATGAGCCACAGAAAGACGGGAAGCCACCCCTGAAGATCGGACAATTTGTAGCAGCTGAAATTGAAGGCCGATTGATCAAGGACGCCTTGGTGGTTCCACGTCAGGCCATCTATCAGGGTAACGAGGTAGTCTTGGTTCGCGACAATAAGCTCCATCGTCAACCAGTTAACATTCTCTGGAGCAATGCAGAAGAAGCTGTGATCAGTAGTGGATTAACTGCAGGCGACTTGCTGACACTGACTCCTGTAGGTTCACTACCCAGTGGAACTGAAGTGAACGCTCTGCTCGAGGGGCGATCTATCCAGGAAGGAGCACCTGACCAAAATCGAAGGCGTGAGCGTCCCGGCAAGCCGGAAGCCGCCGACGCTGCCAACAACGATTCACGTGGATCAGCACCTCGACAAAACGTAGAAAAGGTCGCTGCTTCCCGTTGAGCTATCTCCCAACTCTTAGGTTGTACAAGGTTTTATGAACGGCTCCATACGCTGGTTTGCCCGAAATACCGTGGCAGCCAACCTCTTGATGGTCTGCATCCTGATCGCCGGAGCGTATTCGCTCTTCACCAGGATCCCTCTCGAAGTTTTTCCTTCGATTGAACTGGAACGCGTCAACATCCGCACTTCCTTCCCAGGGGCACCCCCTTCAGAAGTCGAGGAAGGAGTAACAGTGCGTATTGAGGAGGCGATTCAGGACATTGAAGGCATAGAGAAGATGATCTCGACCTCTTCAGAGGGTTCTTCGAATATCAGGATTGAGTTAGAAAATGGCTACGATCCCCAACTCATCAAAGATGAAATCACGACTCGTGTTGAAGGCCTGAACACTCTTCCAGATGAGGTGGAACGCCCTGCGATTAGTATCCCTGCATGGCAACGAGAAGTGATCAGTGTGGCATTAGCCGGCCCCCTTGGTGAGCGTGAATTGCGAGATATGGCTTTACAGATTGAGGAGGATATTCGCGCTCTCCCCGAAGTCACTCAAGCCCAAGTAGAGGGAATCCGACCATACGAGCTATCCATTGAAATTCCAGAACGAACGCTCCGAGAATTTGGACTGACCCTCAGTGAAATTTCTAACATCATCCGCCGACAATCTCTGGATCTTTCAGCAGGCAGCATCAAGACCAATGGCGGAGAAGTGCTAATTCGCACCAAAGGTCAGGCTTACGTCAAGGAGGATTATGCGGATCTGGTGATCCTGTCCAGGCCAGATGGGACTCGGTTACGACTTGGAGACATTGCCACAATCACAGATGACTTCGATGAAACTCCCATCATTACCAAATTCAATGGGCAACCGGCACTGACCGTTGAGGTTTATAGAATTGGTGACCAAAACGCAATCACTGTAGCGGCAGCTGTTCGGAAATACATTGCTGAGAAAAGCGTTTTACTTCCCGCAGGAATCACTCTGGAAACCTGGCGAGATCGTTCCAAGACGGTTTCGGCACGCCTAAAGACACTGACCGACAGTGCCCTTCAAGGGGGAATGCTTGTTTTGCTCCTACTGGGATTATTCCTCCATCCCTCTGTCGCCTTTTGGGTTTGCATAGGGATTCCAGTAAGTTTCATGGGGAGTGCGTTGTTGATGCCAGAACTTGGAGTCACCCTGAACACCATCAGCTTGTTTGCCTACATCCTGGTGTTGGGCATTGTGGTGGATGACGCGATTGTGACTGGAGAGAACGTCTACAGCCATCTACGTCGTGGAGCCTCGCCTCAAGTGGCAGCAGAGAAAGGAACAGTAGAAGTGGCTGTTCCGGTGACCTTTGGAGTCCTGACAACCATGGTGGCCTTTGTCCCACTATTGATGGTGGAAGGAGTACGAGGAGCAATCTTCTCACAAATCCCGATGATTGTGATTCCCGTGTTGCTCTTTTCTTTGATTGAATCCAAATGGATCCTCCCAGCACACCTTTCTGGTATTCGCCTGGATCACGAAGGGCCCATTCTACGCCACATTTCAAGAATTCAACGCTGGTTTGCAGATGGTCTAGAAACTTTCATCTTCCGCATTTATCGCCCAGTCCTCAATCTTTCTCTATCGGAACGCTACCTGACGGTAGCCATCTTTTGCGTGGGTGGTGCACTATTGACAGCGCTGATCATGAGTGGTTGGATGCGCTGGATTTTTTTTCCACGCATTCAAAGTGAAGTCGCACGTGCAACCCTGGTGATGCCAGCTGGGACTCCTTTTGTGACAACCTCAGCTTACGTTGATCGAATGACCGATGCTGCGCTTCAGCTTCAGGATAAATATAGGGATCCGGAAACTGGGCAAAGTGTGGTGATCAATATTCTCTCTAACAGTGGTACTACCGGAGGAAGTTCGTCAGGTCAAAGTAACCGTGGTCGAGTCTTTTTTGAGGTTGAGGCACCCGAAAAACGTAAAATTGACGTGACTACGAACGATCTGGTTCGTGAGTGGCGAAAAATGATCGGCCCCTTACCAGGTGCAGAAAGCCTGAATTTTCGAGCGGAATTTGGAAGAACTTCCAGCCCGATTGACATCCAACTCTCTGGCAGTAATTTTGAGGAATTACAGGCTGTCGCTGATCAATTGAAGACCAAGCTCGGTACCTATCCGAACGTCTTCGATATCGAAGACAGTATGTCTAATGGCAAGGAAGAACTACAGTTGCGCCTACTGCCAGCTGCTGAAACTCTCGGAGTTCGGTTGGATAACTTGGCACGTCAGGTACGAGAGGGCTTTTTTGGAATTACCGTTCAACGAATTCAGCGTGGTCGTGATGAAGTGAATGTCATCTTACGCTATCCGGAGCAAGAACGAGCGACCCTCGCCTCCCTTCAAAATATGACGATCCGAACGCCAGGAGGTGTGGCCGTTCCTTTTGCCGAAGTTGCGAGCCTGGAACCTGGCAGAACCCCGGCAGCGATCACACGCATTGATCGGAACAGAACGATGAACGTTACGGCAGATGCTAATAAGCAACAGGCCAACCTGGAGGCCATCAAGAGCGACTTGGAGATTTTCCTCCAGGAAACGACCCGCTTCTATCCTAACGTCAAGTATTCTCTTGAAGGAGAAGCACGAGAACAAAGAGACTCCTTCAATACTCTGATTTTTGGGCTAGCTGGTGTCTTGTTCGCGATTTATGCCTTACTGGCCATCCCTTTCCGCTCCTATCTGCAACCACTAATTGTGATGACGGCGATTCCCTTTGGAGCGATTGGAGCCGTGATTGGTCACTGGATAATGGATCTCGATTTAACAATCATGAGTTTGATGGGGATGTTGGCTTTAACAGGAGTCGTAGTGAACAGCAGTCTGGTCCTGGTGGACTACATTAATCGTCAGCAACGAGAAGAAGGTATGAGCGTACAAGAAGCGATCAAGGTGGCTGGAGTCGCTCGCTTCCGCCCTGTTTTGCTTACGTCTCTCACTACTTTTGCAGGCTTGACACCAATTATTTTTGACAAGAGCACTCAAGCTCAATTCCTGATTCCTATGGCTGTTTCACTGGGATACGGTGTCTTATTCGCTACGTTCACAACGCTAATAATTATTCCTGTCAACTATCTGATTCTCCATGACTTCTCAAGAGCTTGGTACTGGTTGTTTCATGGAACCGAGCCTCTCCCTCCAAAGGCTGCGGCACCGATTCAACCGTCAGAAACTATCTTTGGTGATGTTTCGACAGAAGACTTTGATTCACCTTTGGTGGGGAATCAAAGAAATCTCAGTGAAGAAAAGAATTTGGAAATGTCTCCTCTGTCACGCTCTACTGTGAGTCAGGCTGTAACGAACATTTCGCCCGATGACGATGAGCCCTCAAATCCGTTAAATACGGCCAAAACTGACAAAAAATCATCCCTAGTGCATCCAGGGTCTCTGGCAACGATCTCCACAGGATCCCCCTTAGGAATTGTTGGAGGGGATGCAAGTGGCAATGAAGAGTTGCTGTCTCCGTTATCGCAGCCTTCGATCAACCAATCTTCCATGTTTGTAGACTTAGATGCCGAACCTGATGAAATTGACTACGAGGATACGGACAAGATCGTTTCCGTTATAGAAGAGACAGAGCCAACGAATGAGGAGGAGTTGTCTCCACTGTCTCAAGCAACCATAAGTCAATCTACAATGTTCGTAGACTTGGATGCCGAACCTGATGAAATTGACTACGAGGACACGGATAAGATTGTTTCTGTTATTGAAGAGATTGAGCCAGCGAATGAGGAGGAGTTGTCTCCACTGTCTCAGTCAAGCATGAACCAATCTTCTATGTTTGTGGACCTGGATGCTGAGCCCGATGACGAAGAGTATGAGGCCCCGCAAAACATTCTCTCGATGGAAGAAGACACTGCAGATAACGAAGAAGAACTCTCTCCCTTGTCTCGTTCTCCAATGAGTCAACCCGTTTACTTTGTAGACCTTGATGACGAAGAAGAGGAAGATACAAAAGCGAAAAATAAGGAGACGGTAGAAGCCTGATTTTTGGCTGGGGTGAGATAATCACTCACCCTAATTTCTATTTGCTTTGCGTAATATATCTGTTAAATTATTAGCACTCACTAAAAACGAGTGCTAATAATTAAGACATGAAAACAATTTTGAGGAAAAAAGCAGTAGAGAGCCATCAATGGTGGAACACTGCACAATCAATACTACAACTGGGAACCTTAACAGGCCTGCTCAGCCTGCTGGGCTGGCTATTGGCAGGAACACTCGGGATTGCTTTCGCCACTGGTACTGTTCTGCTAACCCTATGGTTCCTACCCCGGCTGTCTCCAGCTGTTTTGATGCGTTGGCATCAAGGACGTTTGTTAAGAACAGAGGAACTGCCTCAGCTATATCAAATACAAAAGGACTTGGCCAAAAGGGCTGGTTTAGTTCGATCCCCAGCGCTCTATTATGTTCCAAGTTCTGCGCTCAATGCTTTTGCGGTTGGAAATCGTCAGGATGGTGCCATAGCAGTGACTGACGGATTGTTACGAACTCTGAGTTATCAAGAGATTCGGGCTGTCCTAGCCCACGAAATGACACATCTTCAGCATCATGACGTTTCCGTCATGATGCTATCAAGTATTGTTGGACGGCTGATTCACTGGTTGGCTTGGTTTGGAATTGCTTTGATTTTATTCAGTCTGCCTCTGTCCTGGTTGTATGGACAGCCAGTTCCGTGGTCATGGTTGTTGTTGGTGATAGTGGCTCCATGGCTAAGTTTACTCCTCCAAGCGGGGCTTTCACGAACTAGGGAGTTTCAAGCAGATTTGGGAGCAGCGCGCTTGACAGGTGACCCTCAAGCTCTGATACAGGCCTTGACTAAAATTAATCCAGGTAGTTCTGCACCAGTTCATCCATCAGGAACTACTCTGCTCCGAAGTCATCCAGCCACCTCGGAGCGTATTGCTCGCTTAGCGTCCATCAGCCAAACTGTTTGGGAACCGAGAGATTTTCTTTGGTGGAATTTCAACAGGCCAAGCTATTGGTCTTGGAGAAAAAGGCGATATGGATGGCAGTAAGGTCAATTGTGGATCTAAGCCTCGGAGGCCGCAGGATTTGCTGCTGACGAGGTTGGATTGCCGAATAACTCGGTTTCCTCTTCTTTAAGGCGACGATCTGCCCAAATGGTACCAAAGGGGACTAGTGAAACGACGAAGAGAACGATCACTCTTGGAAAACTCCATGGAACCACATTGCGTGTGATTACAAGAGCCAAGCAGTATGCGATGAACAATACACCATGAGCCATGCCAAGATATCGAACAGCCAAATCCCAGCCAATTCCATATTTCAAGGGCATTGCAATGAAAACAAGCAAGATGTAGGAAGCACCCTCAACCTGAGCAATCAGGCGAAAACGTCCCAGCGGATTTCGCAACATGCTTTTCAAAGTTTGAAAGAGGGGTTTGATAGATGGTGAGTGAATTCAACTTAGTGGGATTTGTAGAAGCTCAATGTACTGCTCCTCATCAATGCGAAAGACACCGTCAATGTCGTCATTTATAGCAACCTGAACATTTTCTGGATCCAGGCCGAGTACGATGTGAGCCTGGTTCCGTACCTTCAGGAAGTAGAAAAGTGTTAAGCTCTCCTGCATCTCTTCATAGTAAAAGCCCACTTTGAGACCACCATTGGTGATCATTTCTGTAAGGGTCTCGCGGAAGTCTGCATTTTCTAGTCCGGGGAAGTAATCGAAGGAGTCAGCGAAGGGAAAGGTATTGATGGCGTATTCGAGGATCGCACCCTCAAGGTTTGCTTCCAGTGATTGGGAGTTAGAAACCTGTTCCGCTAGTTGACTACTGGTTAGCAAGGGCCGACCTGCTTTGTGCATAAGCTTTCCTGCGAGGATTCAGCAAGACAATGTTCAGGAAATAGACTAGCAGATTAAGGTTGCAGGAAGCAAAGATATTTTTATGTTTTTTTTCTCACGTTTTTTTGGTCAGACCATAGAGAGCAACAAATTGTGCAGTCGTGGACGGAACTGATGCATTGCTGCCAGATTCCCATCTCGCGAGAGATGAACCCGGTTCGTCAGTACAATCGCAATCCATTGATTGAGGGGATCAAACCAGATTGAGGTTCCTGTAAAACCGGTGTGCCCAACTGCTCCAGGAGGGAACAGAAATCCACAACTCCAATATCCAGGAACGACATCCTTGAAGTCCCAACCCAATCCACGGGTGCTCAGTGGTGGTTGGTTTTGGTTGCTGACCATTTGCTGCACAGAAGACGGAGAGAGGATCGTGACTCCATCCAGGCTACCCTCATTCAAAAGCATGCAGCAGAAGCGATGAAGATCCAATGCTGTTGAGAACAAACCCGCATTGCCTGCTTCTTCACCAAAGAAATAGCAATTTTCATCATGAACAACACCACGCAATAGACGCTTGCGCCATGGGCAATATTGAGTAGGTGCAATCCCACTCAGGTTTTTCCAGTGCTTCGCTGGAGAAAAGAGCGTATTTTCCAGTGAGAGTGGTTCGCTAATGCTATGTTGGAAAAAACGACTGAGACTACTGTTCGTCACCTCCGTTATAATCTGACCCAACAACAGAAAATTCAGACAACTATAGATTACTCTTTGATCAAGTGGGGCCTCTTGGTTGGTATCCACCAATCTTTGACGAGCGACTTCAAACGAATCAGAGTCCTCATAAAGATTTGCCCAGGCAGGTAATCCGGATGTGTGAGTGAGCAAATGGCGCAGAGTGATTTTGGATTTTGTCCCATTACCAAATCCAGGAAGGAATGTTGCCACTGGCTCTTCCAGATCAAGCATTCCTTGCTCCTGCAAAAGCATGATCAGGCTGGTTGTCGCTACTGGTTTTGTTAAGGAAGCGATATCAAAGACGGTATTCAACCCCATCGGCTTATCACTACCCGCTTCCTGTCGACCCCAGGTCTTATGGAGCAGAATTTCAGGGCCTTGAGCAAAGAGAATCTCAATGCCTGGAAAAGTCTCTTCCTTGATGTGGCGTTCAATCAACTGATCCAGCGATTGAGACCAACGCCCCGAAAAATCAACCTTGATGATGTTGCCCATAGAGGCCTTGCAAGAGATGGCAGGCTAGTGGTGCTGAGGTTTATTTCGAATGAATGGCAATAACCGAATCCGTCGTGAGTCTAGCAACAAGTGGGTATAGTGTCCAAGCACACAGGCGAACACGAAGGCCCAGCTACTATGCAATGCATCCCAGACGTTCTCCCAGGAGAAGCGGTCCCGCCAAGTGTCCTGTACTCGGAAATACTCCCAAATAATTGCTAGAAACAAGGCAACTAACCATGGAGTCACTTTCCAGTGGGTCCAACCCCGATGCTTATGCATCACTGGTAACAGCGTAACAAAGGCGAGCAGACAGAAAACCTCCAGCTCGTTCTGGAAGTAGAGAATCGCCAACATTACAAACATCGCTCGAAAAAACCAACGTTGCGGAACTGAAGTCGTGTCCAGATCGGGAAACAGAGCCATAAAGACTGCTGTAACGAACAAGCTTAACAATAGCGAAATTGGTTGTCCAAAATCGAGTGGTTGATCCACAAATCGCTGCAAAGCATCACTTTGCCATTCCGCATAGCCAGTTCCCAAGGCCACACCAACTGCAATGCTGCCCGCAACCAACCCGCCTTGCAGGTGTGCTTGAAAATTCATAAAAACACCTCAACAATCTGATTTTCTGTAGAATTATAACTTTGAAAGACTAGATATATCTACTTGCAGCAAGCAACATGCCCCCTCTTTGGTAGCAATTGAATCAGAAATTCTTCTGCTTGGAATCCAACAACAAAGTGACGGGTCCATCGTTGATCAGTTCAACCTGCATATCTGCAGCAAAACGCCCTGCGGCTACAGAACCACTATAGTTCTGGCGAAGTTTCTCAAGAAAATCGTTGTATGCCGATTCAGCAAATTCAGGTGGAGCCGAGCGAATAAACGAAGGACGATTCCCTTGGCTTGCATCGCCAAAGAGGGTGAACTGTGAGATTACCAACAATCCTCCCTGAATATCTGTGACTGAACGATTCATCCGACCTTCCTCATCAGCAAAAATGCGCAGATTCAGGATCTTGCGCAGCAACCAATCTCTGTCTGCCAGCTCATCATCGGGCGCCACGCCAAGCAGAACAAGCAATCCCTGCTCGATCTGGCCGATAGTCACACCATCAACCCGAACTTGGCTCATCGAAACACGCTGTATCAAAGCACGCATGGCTATCCTCAGTGAGAGCTTACAAAAACGAAATCAGCAAATCTCCGAAACCGTTGACCAGAAGCACTATAGATTGACTTGGCAAAAACGGCAGCCCCCATATTCCTGTTCATTATCGTTCCGTAAGACCTCACTTGCTCTTATGAGCGGAGAGTGTTGCAATCGGTTTTTTGTAACTTTCATTGCAACACCTTCATTTCTTGGAGTAAACCAAGATGGCCTTAGGTCAGCAGAAGTGGGTCATTGCCCACCGTGGTGCGTCCGGATACCTGCCCGAAAATACACTGCCAGCTTTTGCAATGGCGCATGGGCTGGGTTGCGATTGGCTAGAACTTGATGTGATTCTTTCCCAAGACGATCAGCCGATTGTTTTGCACGATCCCTATCTGGATCGCTTGACGGACGTGAATCAGCGTTTCCCCGGAAGACAGCGACAAGACAACCTCAGCTATGCGCTAGATTTTTCCTTGGAAGAGCTACGGCAACTTCGAGTTTCTGAACGACGTGATCAGCAGGGAAATCCTGCTTTCCCAAGACGTTTCCCTCAAGGCCATTCCCGCTTTGAAATCCCCACGCTGGCAGAGGTAGTGCAACTAATTCAGGGACTTAATCACTCAACTGGCAAGAAAGTAGGGCTACTGATCGAGATCAAGAGTCCGGGCTGGCATCACCAACAAGGACGGGATCTTAGCCAAAAAGTACTGGAGGTACTTAAAGATCTCTCTGTCAACGACAACAACTGCCCGATCATTCTCGAAAGCTTTGATGCACCTGAGGTCAAACGATTACGCAATGAACTGAAGACCGAATTCCCGCTCTTGCAATTGCTTGAGAAGAATTCCTGGCAAGAAAGTAAGGAGACAGACTATGAGTTCCTGCTCACTAAAGAAGGGTTACAAACTTTGACTGAACACGTACAGGGAATTGCGGTCTGGGCTGGCCATGTGCTAGAAGGAAGGTACTTATCCGGAACGCCACAACTGAGTTCATTGGTCAAAGATGCCCATGAACTAGACCTGAAAGTCTACACCTATACCTTGCGGGCGGATGGATTGCCTACTTATATACAGTCTTTTGAAGAGATGCTGCACATTTTCTACTATGAAGCAGACGTTGATGGCATCTTCACCGATTTTCCTGATCGTGCCAACACATATCTTCGCACCTTGGAATATCTTCAGCTTCCCTAAAACAAGTGGAATAGAATGAGTTCTTTTTTGCGATTGAGCGGTTTTATATTGAGCCTACTGTTACTGTCCAATTGCAGTCCTCCGGGCGGAGGTTCGACTACTACAACGTATGAGAATGGAACCAACGATGATCCAACTTCAGGTATCCCATCACTAAGTTCTCAAGGTAGTCAAACAACAGTCCGCACTCTCAGTGGCTTGAGTAGCGGCAGTTTCCAATTATTAGACAATACTACCTCCTTCCTGCTTTCGGCCTTTTCAAATGGGACAGCCCGAATCACCCGCCTGACGAGTCCCAGCGGACGTGATGAATTAGCTTATCTAGAATCGACTGCCAGTGGACTCACCAGCTTTGGGGATGGCCGATACGACAATTACCTTGTACCGATGAGACCCGATATTGACGCTGAAGCCGGAACCTGGACCTACCAGATTAGCGGAGCCAATGA
>DJYX01000148.1 GCA_002450295.1 Deltaproteobacteria bacterium UBA6967 | reverse complement strand
ATGGCTCGGATTGATGATCTTGAACTGCGTCGCGCCTGGCGAAGCCGAGTCATCGACCACGAAGGAGATCTCGACGGCGTCGGTGGAATCGCCCGCTATCTTCAATTGTGTGAGCGATTAAGTCTTGATATAGACTATGTTCGCTCGCTCAAAGGGTTGTTACCAGCAACCCGCTTTGCTGTTGATGCTTACATCAATTTTGTCCAAAGCCGCTCTACATTGGAAGCAATCGCCTCATCGCTGACAGAATTATATGCACCAGCGATTCATAAAGCACGAATTGCTGGGCTCTCGCAACACTATCCCTGGGCAGACGACTACGCACTAGCATACTTCAAGAAGCGCATTGATGAGGCAACCCGGGATGTCGATTTCGGACGTGCTTGGATTCTGCAAAATGCTCGTACTCGTAGTCAGCAAGAAGCAGTATTAGATGCTGTCCGTTTTAAAACTGACGTACTCTGGTCACAGCTTGATGCGCTTTACTCAGCCTATGTTGCTCCAGCCTTTGTGCCACCCGGATCTTTTCTCCCTTATGAACGTGGAACAAAACGTGGCTGGGAAAACTTTAACCCCTCTCAGGCTGGTGTTTGATGAGTGAGAGACTCCTGTTAATTGAGAAGCATGTCCCCAAATTGGCTCGCCATGCTAGGCTCCGCTTTGATCAAGCACGTAACCAATGGATTATCAACGCTCCAGAGCGAGTTTTTGAGTTAGACGAAATTGCTGGCTTAGTACTTCAAAGATTAGATGGAATAAAGTCCCTGGGATTACTGTTCGATGATTTGTCTTCCGAATTCAGTGCACCCCGAGAAGTTATTCAGACTGATGTGTTAGCTCTACTACAACCACTCGCAGATAAGGGAATTCTAAAAATATGATGAAACCTGCCAGAGAAAACCTAATTCCATATGCACTTCTGGCTGAGTTGACACACCGCTGCCCATTGCGCTGCCCCTACTGTTCAAATCCATTAGAGCTAGAGAGAGCAAGTGCGGAACTCTCAACAGATGAGTGGAAGCGGGTACTAGATGAGGCGGTAGCAATGGGTATGCTGCAGGTTCACTTTTCAGGTGGGGAACCAACAGTACGTCGTGATCTTGAAGTACTGATAGCTCATGCTGTTCAGATTGGTTTGTACACGAACTTGATCACTTCTGGGGTGTTGCTCAGTGAGAATCGTGTTGCAGCACTGGCTGAAGCTGGCTTAGATCACGTACAGATCAGCTTTCAAGATACCGAACCAGAAAACGCTGACCGTATCGCTGGATTTGCTGGCTACCACAAGAAAATAAAAGCCGCCTACTTGGTTCGACAGGAAGAGTTGCCACTAACTCTCAACGCTGTAATGCATCGCCAAAACCTTAGCCACCTACCACAAATAATTGAACTTGCTGTGAAGTTAGGTGCGGAACGGCTTGAGGTAGCCCAAGTACAGTATTACGGCTGGGCGTTAAAAAATCAGGGGGCTTTTTTGCCAACCCGCAAGCAATTGAATGAAGCCACCGAAATAGTGGAGTCTGCTCGAAAAAAATTGAGGGGCAGATTGGTAATCGACTACGTGGTGCCCGACTACTATGCCCGTCAACCTAAAAGCTGTATGGGCGGTTGGGGTCGTCGTTTTCTTAACGTTACCCCAGCCGGCAAAGTTCTACCTTGCCATGCTGCAGAGACGCTGAAGTTTCTTGAATTTGACAGCATTCGGGAACGTTCTTTGGCTTGGATCTGGGAAAATTCTAAGGCTTTTTTAGAATTTCGGGGAACAGCCTGGATGCCAGAGCCCTGCCGTAGCTGTCCCCAGCGTGAGGTTGATTGGGGGGGATGTCGCTGTCAGGCATTTGCCCTGACTGGTAAAGCGAATGTGACAGATCCCGCTTGTGAAAAATCGCCCGACCGGGATGTACTAAAGTTACCGCTCCAGACGGCACAAATCGAGGCGCCGGAATTTCTTTATCGGAGTTTCTCTCATGGCGGCGCCCTAACTTCGATAGATTGAACTCAAAAGGTCTTAGGAATGGGCAGTATCTCCAACGGGCTCACACGGAGATTTTTATCGACTGACAAACAAGACTTTTGCTGAGTTGTAACAGTTTCCTATTCAACAATACCTCTGCAAATCAGTTGTTCATAACTCCAATATCTGCTTTTTCTGAATTCGAGCTTTTTCTATAATAGGTTTTTCCACCCCACTGGTTGCGTACAACATCATTTCTAGTGTCTGAGCCTCTCAGTTTACTCGAATAGAATAAGCCTAGTTGTTTCAGCTCAAACAGAGAGTGGCTTGAATCTACCGCCACCGATTTACATTACTTTTCTTGCTACGGTTCCACGAGTAGCATCATAGCCCCAGATCGCACAGCCCAGAAAAAATGCTCCAACACATATTACCCAAATCAGTGATTCGAGGTTTGGTTCGGCATAAAACCCAAAGCGTATCAATTCAACCACATGGCTGAATGGATTCAAGTAAGCTAATCCGTACATCACCTTACTAGAGATCTTGATTTGCCAGAATGGATAGAGGGCTGTAGAAACAAAAAACATTGGGAAAATGAAAAAATTCATTACACCAGCAAAGTTTTCTATTTGCCGGACTCTCGAAGAAACAAACAGTCCCATCGCACCGAGCGCCACCCCACAAATCAGGAGTGTGGGAAGCAAAATGAAGTAGCCCTCCCAAGGCGGCAAGCCTGCTGTCCCTAATCGATAATAAATCCACAATGTTGCGATCAATATGTAAGCATAACTCTGTAAAATAGAGACGAAAGCGCCTGCAATCAACTTCGAGGTTAGTAGAAACCAACGAGGCAAGGGACTAGAAAACAAAGTTTTCATGCTACCCATCTCACGATCAAGCACCATCGAAAGTGACGTTTGCATCCCGTTAAATAGTATGATCATCGCAACTAAGCCAGGAGTAATGTATACATCATACTCTACATAGGAAGTGTAAGGTGGAGATGATGGAAATCCCATTACGTTTCTAAAGCCTGTGGCAAAAACAAACAACCAAACTAATGGACGTACAAGTGCTGCTAACAGCCGTCCTGTTTGCTGAAAGAAACGATAAATCTCTCGTTGCAAGATTCCGAGAAAGCAACGAATGTAATTATATATACTCATATGCCGTCAGATTTACTGTCTGCACGATCAATCAAATATTGAAACGCTCGTCTTATGTCACTAGTTTCAGACTGGGAAACCAACTCAGCAGCCATACTATCTGCAATCAATTGCCCTCGATGCAAAACGAGCACTTGATCCGTATCAGAAACTTCGTCAATAAGATGTGTCGCCCAAAGTAATGAAATCTGCTGCTCATCACATAGCTGCCGCATATACTTTAAAATCTCTTCTCTACTGCCCATATCCAAGCCAACCGTTGCTTCATCTAACACTAGCAAGGCTGGCTGATGCATCAGTGATCTTGCAATTTCAACCCGTCTTAGCTGCCCACCACTGAGTGTACGGACCTTCTCATGAATTTTCTCCGCAAGTCCAATTCTCTCAAGCTCAATTTGCATTCTTTCCTTGGAGAGAGTTCTGGACATGCCATGAAGAGCAGCAAAATACATCAGATTTTGCTGCACAGTAAGATCCATATCGAGAGTTCGCTGTTGGAATACTACTCCTAGATTTTGCAGAGCAGCAGTTGAATTGTTATGTACATCATTACCGAAAATTCTGACACTACCACCCTGGGTCTTGAACAGTCTTGTAGTCAATGAAAACAGGGTCGTTTTACCCGCACCATTCAGTCCTAGTAATACTGCAAATTTACCTTTTCTGAGATTGAATGAAACATTATTTAGAGCAACATATTTACCATATTGGAAAGTCACTTTTTCCACTTCGAGCGCAAATTCTGAACTGACTGAAGCTCTCATATGTTTTTATGATTTTTTGATAAAAAAATTACAGACTAGAATGATTTTAATTCTGCTCTACTAGCTGCTGCCGGATCTCAGATCGAATCAAAGAATTTCTTTCAATTTGTTGAGTTTGAATGAGAGACTCTCGGACTATACTTGTGGGATCATTACCAAAAAAAATGATCCGGTCTGCGAATCGGATTGCTTCGTCCAAGTCATGTGTTACCAATAGCACTGCACAGCGATTCTCAAGCCAGACCTCCATCATCAACTCTCGCAACACCTCCGCATTCTGTTGGTCCAAAGACACAAAAGGCTCATCCATGAGAAGGAGTTGGGGTTGAACGGCAAAGGCCCTGGCCAATGAAACCCTTCTCGCCATACCTAATGACAGTTCTCCGGGAAATGATTTTCGAACATTTCCCACCCCCATTTGATCAAGGTATCGCCATGGTAGGTCACTTGATTGCTGAGACTTCGGCAGTACCAGCCGAATGTTGCTCTCGACTGTCATCCAAGGTAAAAGCAGTGGATCTTGAAAGACGTAACCCAGCCTTGCTTGACCATCCTCAATTGTTGGGGATCCAAAAGTGAGTTTTCCTTCAAATTCAGAGTCAATCCCTGCAATCAGATTGAGAAGTGTTGTCTTGCCACACCCTGATGGCCCAAAAAGACAGACAAACTCCTGATCCTGCACCTCTAACACAATATTTTGAAGTACAGTTTGTACTTTTTGCGTTTCTGCGGACCGGAATGACTTCTTGTCAAGCTGTAGTCGCAGAACTCTGCCAGCGGCGAGCACGTCTTTCCAAGGGTTGAAGAACGCCCCACTCCAATGCCTGAACAACAAGGATAAAGCTCAGGCTGTATGCCATCAGAGAAGCAACGTCGAATAATTGAAAATAAAAATGGATTTGGAACCCAATTCCTTCACTACGTCCCAAAAGTTCAACCACCAAAACAATTTTCCATATCAGTGAAAGTCCCGATCGGGCTGCTGCCATGGTATAGGGAACCAACTGTGGGACCCAGACATACCAGAACTGGTGCCAAACCGATAGTCGATAAGCTTTAGATAAATCATGGTATCTTGAATTAAAACTTCGGACTCCCTCGCGAAAGATAACCGCAACATTGGGGACTTTGTTGATAATTACTGCGGTCAGTGCTGCTGCTTCAATCAACCCTAACCAAAGGTAACAGAGAACAATCGTAACCAATGCAGGGATGTTTAGAAGGACGATCAACCACATGTCCAACCACGCATTGACACGGCGGCTGATTCCCATCCAAGAACCGAGCAGACTTCCGAGGGTCATCGCTACAAAAAAGCAAATAACAACTCTGCGTAGTGTCGCCCAAAGGTGTTTCCAAAGATCACCATCTGAGGCTTCGTGTATGAGGGAAGATAGAATATTGGAGGGAGGTGGCAACACCTGGCTTTGCTGCCACTGCGCGAGGACTTCCCAGAGGAACAACAAACTCAAGAGGCTGAGAATGTTGCTCCAGAAGCTTGAATTTTTCACGTGTGAATGGGCATCACCAATTGATCACTCAATCAAATTGCCAAAAGGTGCCCTGCATCAGTGTGCCACTTTCACCAGTGAGTTCTTTGCCACCATATTTGCCTAACTTCACGAATAATATTGCTGCGTCTTCTTGGTGAGCAATTGTAACTGGTTCTGGAATTCCATTTAAAAAACCTCTCTTCAGTTGTTGAAAGTGCTCTTCAGAGTTTGGCTTCATTTTCTTGCGAAGGCGTTCCCAAGAGGCATCATCTTCTTGAAGCTTTTGCTTGGCTGCTGCTGAGGCTTTCGCCAATCCCTCTACCACTTTCGGGTTCTGGCGACCCCATTCTTCCATAAAGACATAGCCAATCATTGGAAGATTGGTCATCATTCCCAAATCTTTCTGAAGATCTGATAATTCTACCAAGCGATTCATACCTTCTGCTTCCAGAGCAGCAGAAAAGTGCCAATATGTAATGACTGCGTCTAACCTGCCATTCATCAATTCCTTATTTAAGAGTGGCGGGGCACCATAGCTTGTTTCTACCCTGCCAAGATCCAACTGGTATTGGGGAGCAGCCGCTTGCAGAAGCAGCCAGCCTTTGCTCAGTGCACCACCCGCCACACCAACTTTCTTACCTTCCAAATCTTTCAGGCTCTTGATGTTAGATTTTGGGTTCACCATCAATCCACCAACTGAGGAGGAGTAGGGAATAAAACTGTAATTTCTTCCCTTAGCTCGTTGACTGGAAACCCACATCCAATCAGCAACAGCTACATCAGCACCGCCGTTGAGCAGTGCCAATCTGGTAGCTGGCAAATTGGCCATCTTCACCAACTCCATTTCAATTCCTGAACTTTTATCCAATCCGTAATGCTGGATGGTATCCAGTTCCCAGTTCACCGTGCCGTAGCTCAGTGTCGCCATTCTCAGTTTCTGCTCCGCTAATGCAACAGAACTAAGAGTAATCAAAATTATAATGCAAAGTAATTTCTTGCTCATTTTTCCCCTTTCTGATCATTTCAAAGATTTCAGCTCTCCCCGGAACCAGAGAGTTTGGGCTACCAAAAAATTAAAGTTTATTTTGGTAAGTAAATTCATTCATATGACTTTATCATCATACACTAAATCAAACAAATATTTTGAAGCTACAGGACCATTCAACAGGACACACCCATTTCATCACAGTCGTCTCACTCAACTGTGGGTTTTAATAGATGGACCCAGTGGTAGTCAGTGTTGATGCAGAGCCAGAATAATTTGGTTTTAGACAACAAGGTATTTGGTGACAGGAGAGCATCAGTCAAAAAAGACAAATGATCATGAAAACTTTTTTACAATTCAAACTGATTTGGATCATACCATTTATTATCTACTTTCTGGGAGAGATTCTGCTGGCTTATGAACAGTCCGATCTTGATCGACTAGCCAGAACAAGAAAATGCATTGGCTGTGATTTTCGTGATGCCGATTTCAGCATGGGAAGCTTACTCAATCCAATTCTTGGACTTGCAGAGCTATTGGGAAGTGAACAACGACGGGCAAGTCTTTTAGGCACTCTTATGGACGGAGCCGATTTACTTAAAACTGACCTGCAGCGAGTTGATGTGAGTCGGTCTGATTTTCGAGGGGCTCGACTTCTAGGCGCAAATTTAGTGGGGACCTACATGGGGGAGGCAAATTTAAGTGGGGTTGATTTGAGGTTGGCTAATCTGCATGAAGTGAATCTACAAAAAGCGGATCTAAGCAACGCAAATTGCAGCGGCGCAAACATGTACGGAATCAATTTAGTGCAAGCAAAGCTGAAAGACGCAGATCTAAGTTTGGCGAACCTGCACTTAGCTACTTTGCGGGAGGCTGATTTGAGCGGGGTGAATTTTCGAAGGGCAAACCTGAGTGGCGCAAACTTGAGTGGCGCAAACTTGCAAAAAACTACTCTAGAAGGGGTAGATTTAAGTGGGGCTTATCTACGTGGAACCAATATCGATTTTGAAAGCCAAGTCAAGGATATTAGACTATGCAAAACGGTGATGCCTGATGGACAAATTAACAACCGAGATTGTGAAAAATGAATTCTTGGATTTTCAATCCTTCAACTCAAACATCTCTTTAATTGCAAAAGAACTTTTTACAAAAACTCTGTTCTGCAAAGTAACAAACTTCCCAATACCCAGGGTTTCACAATTCTTCCACACGTCGTTGTCAAACCACAAACTTCCCAATAGCTCCGCCTCTATCGACCTCTTCATTGGGTTCAGGTGTACCTACTCAGTTCATTCTCTGAATGCTTGGCGCTTAGTGGAATTTGAGTAACATTGGCCAGAATCAGAGTCTCAAATCCACAAACATTGCAGCAAAAGCTATTCAAATTTCTCTGAACAAAACTTTTCACCCTACCACACTGACTACACCCCTGAGCTAATTCAGGGACCATGGCGAGGGTCAGTTCCCCACCGTGCCAATTCATTTTGTAGTCAAGTTGTTTAAGAAAATCGGCAACACCCAGCAAAGGTTCCGCAGAATCCACTGGACCACTTAATGCGCTCAAGTCTGTCACAACCAGTGATCGAAACCGAGAGGCCAGTTGATTGGTAATCTCATGACGCAACGATTTCAGCGCTTCAGCCCGCTTGTGCTGAAGCTTCGAAATTTGCTGACTTTGCTTTCTCCAGTTTTCTGAGAACTTATCTTTTCTTGCTAATTGGCGTCGCTTCTTAGCAATTTTTTGATCGACCACTCGAACCAGGGTCCAAGTCCTATCCTGTTTGCCAGCTAGAGGATAAACAGTACCGTCTTGCAAGCTAACAGTGCTACCACTAAGAGTTACGAAACCAATCTCTTCAGCAGCCGAGTGCCAATCGATATTCTCTTCCACTGTAAACCCGATATACCAATGTGCGTCGGATTCCTGAATTACCCGCTTTTGACCAATTTTGGCTGCCTCAGGAATCGGCCGATCCTGACGCATACGCATCAGACCTGGGCATTTTGGCATCCGAATTTCGGAGAAATAATCCTTACCACCGCAGGCCTTGGACAAAGATTTGATGCTGACATCGTTCGGCTTCCAAAGAATTGAAAGGTGCGATTTGCGGCGTGGTACAGGGTAACCAAATGAATTTTTCGAAGCCTCCGAAATTTTCTTACCATTGCGTACACGACGATAAAAGTGCTGGAAGGCTTGGTGCAGGTCAACAACTAGCGCATTTTGCAGGCAACTGAATGGGATTTCTTTCATCCAATCCGTTTGCCTACGCAATGCCGTCAACTCTTTACTCTGCTTCTGCCCAGTGATCATGTGCTTGATAGGTCTTGTCGAGGAATCGCTCCCAAGCGAAAATTGCTTGGCCAATGATTGCTTCTCCTCACTCTCATCTTTCTGCTGCTGGAATTCTGACAAACGTTGCTGGTGAAGCTCGTACAAACTAGGCAGTTTATCATTCCTAGCCAAGCTTCTTTGCTGAAGCCCTAGATTGTAAATGTATCTACAACCCATTCCCACACGCAAAAGATATTTCTTCTGTTGAGGTGTAGGCTCTAGTCTGTATCTATATACTCGAGATACAATCATTTCCAGCGATTTGACAGGGATGTGGGATATGGGTTCCTGCTTCGACGAAATAGAGCAATTCGGCTAAGAATCGACTTACGTTTTCTCCACAGGCGTAAATTCCGATGGTTTTCACCGTATAATTTATTAAATATTCATAATTAATATCTTTTTTAAAAATAGATCCTTTAATTATAATTTTAGTTAGTTTAATTAAATTATT
>DJYX01000187.1:4001-5742 GCA_002450295.1 Deltaproteobacteria bacterium UBA6967 | reverse complement strand
TATTATTGGAATGGGCTGTCGTTATCCGGGAGGTGTGAGGACACCGGATGAATTCTGGCATCTCCTTAGTTCTGGCAAAGACATTTTGCGCGATATTCCAGATGATCGCTGGGATATTGATTCACACTTCGACCCTGAAATTACTGTTCCTGGGAAAATGTATGTTCGTCAAGGGTATTACCTAGATGATATCGATCAGTTTGACCCCCAATTTTTTGGTCTCTCCCCCAGAGAGGCAGAAAGTCTTGATCCACAGCAACGTCTTGTCATGGAGGTCAGCTGGGAAACCCTAGAACATGCAGGTATTGCACCTTCCTCTCTCAAAGGTGAAAAGACAGGTGTTTTTGTTGGTCAATATTGGGATGATTACTCTTCACAAAGGATCTACTCAACTGACAATCGCGAGATTGATCGGTACGCGCAACTTAGCGCATTACGAGGTCTTACGGCGGGACGGATTTGTCATATTTTAGATTCGCACGGTCCAGCTATTCAGTTGGACACTGCATGTTCTTCCTCATCGCTTGCGGTTCATATGGCTTGTCAGTCTCTAAGAAATGGTGAAAGTGATTTGGCTCTAGCAGGAGGTGTAAGTTTGGTACTGGCACCTGAACATTTGATTGGTATCTGTCAAATGAACGCTCTTTCTCCAGATGGGCGTTGCAAGACTTTTGATGCCAGTGCTGACGGATTTGGCCAGGGAGAAGGTTGTGGTATGATTGCTTTAAAGCGGTTTAGTGATGCGCAAGCTGACGGAGATACTGTACTTGCCATTGTCAAAGGCTCTGCGGTAAACCATGACGGTCAAGCCCGAACAGTAACCACCCCAAGTGGACCAGCCCAGCGTGATATGTTGAAAGACGCGCTTGCCAATGCGGAGCTTGAACCTCATCAGATCGATTTTGTTGAAACTCATGGAACTGGGACACCGCTTGGTGATCCCATCGAGGTAAGCGCAATCGCTCGTATTCTTTGTAAAGATAGAACAAAGCCGCTTTATTTAGGAGCAGTGAAGGCTAATGTTGGGCACCTTGATTCTGCCGCTGGGATTGCAGGGCTTATGAAAGTTGTCTTGTCACTGCAAAACAACACGATCCCGCTACATCTAAATTATTCTAAGCCTAACCGGCATATTCCATGGGAAGATTGGCCAATAAAAATTCCAACGGAAAATACCGCTTGGGATGGCGAAGAACGATTTGCTGGGGTCAGCGCCTTTGGCATGAGTGGTACGAATGTCCACTTAATTATTGGACAATCTCCTCAGCCAACTTCACTTGCTGAAATGCATTCTTCAGTTGCTAGACCAGAACAGTTATTGACATTATCTGCTAAGGCTCCGGGAGTTTTACCTGAGCTAGCCAAACGTTATAGCGAGGTTTTGGATGGTAAAGGGTCTAATAGTGGAGTTAATCTATCTCAGCTTTGTTTTTCGGCTGCCACTGGCCGATCCCATTTCTCTCACCGAGTTGCGTTTCCAGCCAGCAACCCATTAGACCTTGCGCATGCACTAAATGAATTTTCCGCTGGAAACCCAACATTACATACGGCAACTGGTGTTGCAGGACGCCGCGCACCCAAATTGGCTTTCCTATTTACAGGTCAGGGTGCCCAACATGTTGGAATGGGCAAAGAACTTTACATGAAGCACCCAGTTTTTCGTGCGACAATGGATAAATGTGCTAAGCTTTTGGAAACTTATCTGGAAGAACCCCTCCTCAATGTGATGTGGTCAGGTGAG
>DJYX01000187.1:0-3703 GCA_002450295.1 Deltaproteobacteria bacterium UBA6967 | reverse complement strand
GAAGAACCCCTCCTTAATGTGATGTGGTCAGGTGAGGCCTTGCACCAAACGGCCTATACGCAACCTGCACTTTTTACGATCGGGTATTCACTTGCAAAACTCTTTGAAGAATGGGGTGTCATACCGGATTTGCTTTTGGGCCATAGTATAGGTGAATACGCAGCTGCCTGCGTCGCTGGCGTTTTTCCACTTGAAGACGCGTTACGTTTAGTTGCAGCACGTGGGCGTTTGATGCAATCGTTACCATTGGGTGGGAAAATGGTTAGTGTAGCTTCCAATGAGTCCACGGTTTGTGATGCAATTGCCAATGATACTCTTGTTTCAATTGCCGCGGTCAACGCACCGCAAAGCATTGTCATTTCGGGCGATGGAATGGCAGTTGATATGGTTGTTAGCCGATTGAAGAGACGGGGAGTAAAGACAACCGCACTAAAGGTAAGTCACGCTTTCCATTCACAAATGATGGATCCTATCCTTGAAGAATTTCGATCTGTTGCACAAAGTATAGATTACAAGTCTCCAAGAAAGATTCTTATCTCCAATATTACGGGTAAACCTTGGAGTGACAAACAACTTTCGGCTGATTATTGGGTTGACCATCTGCGCGGCGCAGTTAGATTTGCTGATGGTATCGCTTATGCGCAATTAAAGAAATTCCAGACTTTTGTTGAAATTGGCCCTAAGCCAACTCTTCTTGGCCTGGGCCGCGCCAGTGTTCCTCCTGAATTTGGTACATGGTTACCTAGCTTCAGACCAAAGAGTGAGTGGTCAACACTACTAAGCAGCGTTGGGCAACTTTATGTGCGAGGTGTTGAAATCAATTGGCTAGAGTTTTATTCTCACGCAAAGTCACAACGTATGAAATTGCCAAATTACGTATGGCGTTATCAACGTTGTTGGACTGACGTAGTTTCCACTGGCGGAAATGGCCAACGGCTTCATCCGCTAGTCCATCGACAAATTGAGAACGCCAGTAGAAGTGCTATATTCGAGTCTATTTTAAGTACCACGAGTCCTGCTTATCTGGATGATCATCGAGTATTTGGTAATGTTGTTTTTCCTGCCAGTGCATTTTTTGAGATGGCAATGGTCGTCGCCCGTTTAATTTTTGGACAAGATGAAGTCGCATTAACCAACGTTACAATCGGACGAACATTGTTTCTGTCAAATGTGCCGGTTACAGTGCAGATGATAGCCACACCAAATGGCGACCGTTTTGATTTTGAGATTTGCAGTCGGTCTATTGAAGAATCCGAAGGTGAATGGGTTCAGCACTCTACTGGAATGCTTGAACGCAGACTACCAAGCCCTGCTGCATCAATCACAATAGATGAAGAGCTTGCTAAATACACCCAGCCTGTCGATATCAAAGAACTTTCTGCTCGCTTCGAGGCCCGTGGACTAGAGTATTTTCCGCGCTTTAATGCGATCGAAGCTATCTATAAACCAGCTGGCAGCTCAGATGATGAATATGGAACTGCCTTAGCACGAATAAAACTGCCAGACGAAGCTGTTTTACCTGGTGACAGTTACCGTCTGCATCCTGTGATTACAGATGCAAGTTTCCGGATTGCAGAAGCCATTTTTCAGGATAAAGATGCAGATCAGATCCACTTACCCTTCGGCATATCAGGTTTTAGCTGTGATCACGCTGCAATTGGAACTGTATGGATTAAAGCAACAGCACGCCAGCAAGCTCAAACACGAGTTGTAAACCTGGAACTTTTTGACGAAAAGGGTGAACGTATTGCTACAGTGGAACAACTCACCCTCCGCTCAGTTCCTGTTTTAAGTCTAAAGCGAGCCATGGCAAAGCCATTTGCAACAAGTAATGTACTTAACGATTGGCTCTATCACTTGGTATGGGAAGTGTCTGACTTGCCAAAATCCCCAGATAATAAAAAGGCAGGTAGTTGGCTTTTTCTAGCGGATAATGGTGGTGTCTCGGATGCACTTCTTCCCTTGATGAGAGAGGCAGGTCAAAAAGTGTATGTTGCCAAATCGACAGATGCCGCTTGTGCATTTCTCAGCTCTGAAGATGGAGAAGGTCTTAGTGGAGTCCTTCACTTATGGGCAATGGACTCCAGAGAATCAAAACCAGATGAATTTCTTTTAGCTAGCCTGAAGGTTGTGCAAGTGCTGAACCAAGTTGGTGGTACTGGAAAGCACTGGTTCGTGACAAAAGGAGCGCAGGCGGTCAATATTGATGACATTGTTATTCCTTGGCAAAGCCAGTTTTGGGGCTTTGGAAGGACATTACAAGTCGAGCAGCTGGAAAGGTTGGGAGGATGCATTGACCTAGATCCTGTTTTTGATAAAGTGCACAGTAGTTTAGAAATGCTAGTCACTGAAATTTGTAGCATCAGTTCTGAAACAGAGGTTGCCTTTCGCGACGGGTCTCGTTGTGTGGCTCGGCTTGTTAAACCTGGGGTATACGAAGATCCGCATGGCTCCCTAGAGCTTGACCCTAACGCTTCTTATTTAATTACTGGAGGAATAGGTGCTCTAGGATTACAGGTCGCTCAATATCTGGCAACTCATGGTGCTTGTCATTTGGTGTTAACAGGACGGAGTGGAGTTTCAACTGATGACCAACGTAGCACATTAAAAGCGTTGGAGGATGCAGGTGTCAAAATCGAAGTTTTTGCTGCAGATGTTAGTAATGTGGATGATGTCAAAAAGGTTATTTCATCAATGCCAAACCTTCGTGGGATCGTCCATGCTGCTGGTATTTTAGATGATGGCATGTTAATGCAGCAGAGCCCTGACCGCTTCATTAAGGTTTCGGGACCTAAGGTCAGTGGCGCCTGGAATTTGCACAGTCAAACACTAGATAGGCCTTTGGAATTCTTTGTTCTTTTCTCTTCGGTGGCTAGTATTATAGGATCTCCTGGGCAGTCGAACTATGCAGCTGCTAATGCATTCATGGATGGTTTAGCTCAACATCGCAAACAACAAGGCTTGGTCGCAACTGCCATCAACTGGGGGCCATGGGCCGATGTTGGCATGGCGTCCTCTGATATTGTCCTGCAGCGCCTTATGAAAGACGGATGGCAACCTATGAACGCGGGCCAGGGTTGTAATTTCATTGGACATCTTTTGACTGCGCGTGATTTGCCTCAAGCAGCTGTTCTGCCAATTGATTGGGGTCAGTTTGCTTCAAACATACCTGGAGCTAACAACTGGAGCATACTCAGCCATGTAGTTCCAAAAGAGCGATCAAGCCCGCTAGTAGGCAATGCAGCAGAGCTAGCAGCGCAGCGCGTTAAAAAAGCATTGCCTAACCAACGCATTGACCTGATTAGTTCTTATCTCCTTGAGCGAATTGCACAGACCTTGCGCGTCCAAGCAGCTGATCTTGATGAGCTCGAACAACTTGGTGACCTTGGTGTTGATTCATTAACTTCAGTAGAAATCCAGCTTTGGGTTCGTGGCGATCTTAATGTAGAACTTGCTGTTGAACAGCTATTTACTGCGCCTAGTATTCGTGATCTTTCCATAACTATTAATCAATTGCTTGAAGGTAAGCCTGATGTATTAGAAGAACGGGAAAAGAGTATAAACTCGAGGCCAGGACGATGGTTGATCTGCCCTCAACCTCGTCCAGAGGCTAAGATTCAGCTTTTCTGTTTTCCATATGCAGGTGGCAGCGCATCTGCTTTTAAACTTTGGGCTGATGCACTTACTGAAGATATAGAACTTT
>DJYX01000039.1:6522-17825 GCA_002450295.1 Deltaproteobacteria bacterium UBA6967 | reverse complement strand
ACCTACTGATTAGAAGTCAGTTGCTCTATCCAGTTGAGCTATGGGCGCGTGAGAGGAGGAAGGTTAGCTGTTTTCGAATCGTTTCAGGTCCTGAAGCACCTGGCGTTCTTCTTCTGCAGTGAGGGAATCCAATTCTTCTGGGGCTAATTGATCCTTGGCTTTCCATTGACTGGATTTACTCCAGACGAACCAGAATCCTCCGGCTAGCCCGAGAGCTGGTAGGATCCAGATCAACAGGTTGAAGCCTTGCGCTGGAGGAGTCCGTAAGATCCACTCGCCATAGCGAGCGACAAAGTAGGCCTCAATCTCTTCCCGACCTTGCCCCGCCATCAACATTTCCCGAACCTTGTTGCGCATCTGTACTGAAAAGCCTGCTTCAGAATCATTGACCGAGAGCCCTTGACAAGTCGGGCAACGCAAATTGTCCGCGATCTCGTGAACCAGATCCTCATCAATGGCTTGAGCGTGCAGCGACAGGCAACCAGCCACCAGCAGAGGGAGCAACAGTGTTGAGAAACGTTTCATGCGGCGTGAATCTCTCGGTGAGGCAGGTGCTGACGCAGGTATTCGCGAATCATCGCTCGATTCGTCAGGTGTTTGCTTCCGGCTCCTGATAACCATCCTGCGAATTCTGAACCTCGGTGGTAGCGAGCCAGAAAGCTCAGGTCCCGGTAGCGGGTCATCATCTCCTTGAATAAATCACGCGGCACGTTGGCTGTCAAGAGCTCGTAGTAGACACCATTGTGCATCCACTCGAAGTTGGCCAGGGGCAACGCGTTCCAGTACTCTTGATGGAAGGCTTCCACCCGCTCATAGGTCACATCACCTCGTGGGGCACCCGCCCGGAGGCAGAGGACAGATAAATCGGTGTAAGTTTCAGTCTTCATGCCGGGGGTTCTTCATCAAGAATGGGGTTACGGACCTCGCGCACAATATCTGCCAAGTGCTGTTGCAGCTCTTGCAGGCCGCTGCCATTCAGAGAGGAGATCGTGAAAACGGTCTCTCCTTTCGCTTCCAGTGAATCACGAATTTCTCCAGTTTCCTTCAGATCATGGACACTGTCCAGCTTGGTCAACGCAATCGCCCGAGGTTTTTCTGACAGGGTCGGCTCGAAAGACTCCAACTCGTGCAGTAGGGTCGCATACTCTTCCAGCGGTGGCGCCTCGGAAAAACCGGAGACATCCAGCATCAACAGCAGAATCGCGGTGCGTTCAATGTGGCGCAGGAAGCGATCTCCCAGCCCCCGTCCTTCGTGTGCTCCCTCGATCAAACCCGGGATGTCAGCAATCACGAAGGCTTCATACTCATTGTGCTTGACCACACCAAGTTGAGGAACCAGTGTGGTGAAAGGGTAATCTGCCACTTTGGGTCGAGCGTGGGAGAGCTTGCTGATCAGCGTGGACTTGCCAGCGTTGGGGAAGCCAACCAGACCGACATCAGCCATCAACTTAAGCTCAAGACGGATCCAAAGTTCCTGCGAGGATTCACCCGGTTGGTGGTGCTCAGGGGCCCGATTCGTTGAGGTTTTGAAGCGCGCATTGCCCCGTCCTCCTCGTCCCCCCTTGAGGAACAGGTATTCTCGTTCTTCGAGAATCTCCAGCAGGATATCTCCATTTTCTTCATCACAGACCACGGTTCCGAGAGGAACACGAACCATGCAGTCCTTGCCGTTACGCCCATGCTTGTTGCGTCCACCACCCGACTGGCCATTTTCTGCGTGTTGATGTTGTTGGAAGGAGAGGTCGAGCAAGGTGCTGCGGGCATGATCTCCGACAAAGCGAATGCTTCCACCCTCGCCGCCGTCCCCACCATCGGGTCCACCAAATTCGACAAACTTTTCACGACGAAAGGAGGTGCAGCCCGCTCCTCCCTTGCCAGAGCGGACATGGATCTTGACCGAATCAACAAATTTCATGGAAGAGGCCGTGCCTCAGACGCGGAAGAAGTTGAGGAACTCGTCCGGCAGTTCCATACGAACACGCCGGTTGAGGTGATGAACGAAGGGATGCATCGCTGCCTTGAGACAAGTGTGATAATTCTCTGGATCATCCTCACTTCTCAGTTCACGGTAGGACTGGTTGGCTTGGCGCATCAAGATCTTAGCATGAACAGGCACCATCTCCTGGTTGCGTTCCAGTGCGTTCAAAAGCTGGTCGTCAGGGAAGCCACAAAGCAAATAGGTAAAAGAATTTTCAAAGCGGAAGACAAAGAAGGGCGCATGCTCCGCAAATGCGCTACGGGTAGCGGTCATGAAACGCAGGAAGTAGTCTCGCATCTTCTCGTCTTTCCAGAAACCGAGTGTGATCGAGTTTAGTTGTGAGTGAGTCGTCGCGTTGAAGGAACGGAAGAATTGATAGTTCTTGTAGCGCAGCACCTCGGGCTTCTCCTCAATTTTTGACATCTGCCCCTGCAGTGCCTTCAGCGTGCCTCCAAGCTCGGATTCACTGAGCGTCCGCGGATCGATTTGTCCTTGTTCCGCTTCTTGGGCCTTGATCCAGTCAACTAGGAAACGATCCTTTGCTTGCAAGTAGTGCTGAAAGGAGGGCTTCTGGGTTAGCGCAACGATCTCTTCCTCTAGCTTGACCGCGTCCAGATCTGCTGGCAAAGCACGGAGCATCTGCTCGACTTCTTGCAGCATCGGTTCATCTGGAAAAGCTTTTGTCAATTCCTGAAGATTGCGCAGAGTCCGCTTAATCTTCAGACGGGTGCGATGAAGGAAGACCTCTGGATTGCAGGACTGCTTCTCGAAATCCTGAAAGGTCTCACAAGGAATCTCGCTCTGGTTGGCTCCCTTTAGTTTGAGCGCCTGGGTCAGGTTGTCAGGAACTTGGCGCAAGCTGTAGAGTTGTTCGACCAGCATGCCCTGGAGCAACTCCAACACACGGTTCAGTCGTCCGATTTGCAGAAAATTGTTGCGCAGAGTGGAGAATCCCGACAAGGTCTTCTGCGCCAGTTGACGCATGTCGTTGTCCATGTCGAGATAGAGCCCGGCGGTCACGTCTTGCTGACGGCCTGGATAAATCGTGATTTTGAGTTTGTCGTCGCTGATGCTCGCCATGTCGGATCTTGGGAGTGCAGTACAGGGAAGGCCAGAAACTAGGTGGCAAATGGTCGGTTGTTCGACCTGCAAGGGCAAGACCAGTCCTGGGCGCGTTAGACAATTCCTTTGCGATCTTTCGGCAGGTGAGTTACACCAAATAATCACCTATTTGGAGTCTGCCATGAACCAAGAGATTACGCACGATATTGGGGTCGCTGTCCAGTCCTTCTATTTGGATAATGAATCTGACCCTGAAAAACCACTCTTTCTATTCGCCTATCGAGTGCGGATTGAAAACCAGGGATACGAGACCGTACAGTTGCTGAAGCGACACTGGATCATCACCGATGGAGATGGTCAGATTCGCCATGTGGAAGGTGAGGGTGTAGTGGGTGAGCAGCCCGTCCTCAAGCCCGGAGAATCCTTTGAATACACAAGTGGTTGCCCCTTATCGACTCCCGTGGGTACAATGCGTGGTAGCTACCAGATGCAGACCGCCAACCGTGCTCTGCTCCAGGTCGAAATTCCTGAATTTACGCTGGCCGTTCCTAGCGCCATCAACTAACCCTCTTTGTTGAGACACACTATGAAGTCATTGCTGACCCTTGTTTCGATCTTGTTGGTAACCACGCTCTCGTACGCTGCTGACATTCGCGGGTACTATACCACTGTGGGACCCGTCCCTTCAGCACACACGGTAAAGAAGGTTCGCTTTGAAGAACTGATGAACTTTGGCTGCATCCACTGCAACAACTTACGCAAGGCTTCCCTGAAACTGCGGGAAGAATATGCCGACCAAGTTGACTTTATTGACATCCCAATCACCTTCCGGGGGCAGGATGATTCCCCTCTTCGGCTTTACTATGTCGCTGAAAAGCTTGGTAAGGGCAAGATGGTCAAGGAAGAACTATTCCGCACTCGCTTCGAGTATGATGTGAATGTCTTCGATCCTGGGATCATTAACTACCTGGCCAAGAGCTTGGGGCTGGATCAGGCATACCAAGCAGAATCTCGCAAGTCCTGGGTGGAAGCCAAGCTCGCTGAAGCAGAGCGTAAAACAGAACAGTACGGGTTGACAGGAACCCCAACGGTCGTGATTGAAGGTAGTATGAAGATGGACATCGGGCGCTACGGTTCAATCGAGAAGTTCGTGACTGATGTGCCACAGACTTTCGCAGATTTGCTTGCTAAACCGTAAACAAGTGGTACGTGTCTTCCGGCTTCTGAACCATCAGCTCCGGAAGACAGTGATCTGGTAGGAATCAGTCGAGCAGGTCGTAGGCTTGAACCGTCAGGAATTCACGGAATTCTGGGTCAGTTGCCAATACATCCATTGTCTTGGCTGCCTTGGCAAAGCGCTCCTCACTGAAGCTCTCCCCACGCTCCGCCCGAATTTTTTCTAACTCTTCCTCCGCGAACTGTCGGTACATCTCAACCGTGATCTTGCGACCGTCCGACAATTTCCCATCTGGATGGCGAATCCACTGCCAGATCTGAGAACGTGAGATTTCTGCGGTAGCTGCGTCTTCCATCAGATTGAAAATGGCCACTGCGCCCATGCCGTTCAGCCAGGATTCAACGTACTGAATACCCACGCTGATGTTGTTGCGCAAACCACCCTCGGTGATCTCTCCAGGAACCTCAAAGTTGACGAAACCATCCGGATTGGGAACCACATCTTCTCGAAGATTGTCCTTCTGGTTCACACGGTTGGGTCCGAACTTTTCTGTGAAAACTTCGTTGCAGATGGGTACCAGATCAGGGTGCGCAACCCAGGAACCATCGTAGCCGTCATTGGCATCGCGCTCCTTGTCCGCTCTCACTTTGCCGAGAGCAACCTTGTTCACTTCTGGATCCCGTCGGCTTGGGATGAAGGCAGCCATCCCACCGATAGCATGCGCTCCTCGCTTGTGACAGGCGCGGACGAGTGATTCTGTATAGGCTCGCATGAAGGGCACGGTCATGGTCACATGAATACGATCTGGCCAGAGGAAGTTTGGATCCGATCGGAATTTTTTGATGCAGCTGAACATGTAATCCCAGCGTCCAGCGTTCATGCCTGCCATGTGATCTTTCAGCACATACAGCATCTCTTCGATTTCGAAGGGAGCGAGGATGTGCTCAATCAGAATTGTGGCCTTGATGCTACCGATTGGTTTGCCAACGTACTCTTGAGCCATCACGAAGACATCGTTCCAGAGCTTGGCTTCCTGATGATTCTCCAGCTTTGGCAGGTAGAGATAGATTCCAGAATTGATCTTCTTGACCCGCTCGTGGTTGTGGAAGAAGTATAAGCCGAAGTCGACTAGTGAACCTGATGCGATCTCACCATCGATCAAGATGTGCTTCTCATTAAGGTGCCATCCACGTGGACGTACGATCAGGGTAGAGACTTCATCGTTCAGTTTGTATTCCTTGCCAGCCGGATTGGTGAACTCCAGAGTACGGTCAATCGCTCTCTGCAGATTGATCTGTCCCTGGATCTGGTTGAACCAGTTGGGGCTGTTGGCATCTTCCAAGTCTGCCATGAAAACTCGGGCTCCAGAGTTCATCGCATTGATCATCATCTTGGCTTCGACAGGACCGGTGATCTCGCAACGTCGATCTTGCAGGTCGTCTGGTAGTGGCGCGACTCTCCAGTCTCCTTCACGAATGGATCGAGTCTCTTCCGAATAACTGGGTTTTTGTCCATTGAAGAGCGCCTGCTGTACTTCTTCACGACGCTTCAGCAATTCCTGGCGACGTCCGTTGAATTGTCGATGCAACTGAACAATAAATTTTTGGGCCTCTTCCGAGAGGACTTCGGCAAAACCCTCATGTATAGGGCCTTGGATCTGAATTCCATCAGGCATGGTTCTCCAATGGGGTCAAGGTTCTTCAATGAGACAAGTGGCCAGACCACCTTGCAACTTGCTAGTCAGAAAACTTCTCACTCTACCAATGAATGAAATAGATTCCAGCCAAAGTTTGTTGATAAAGGGGAAGAGTTGAATTTTAGGCATCATTCTTTCAGAAGGCTCAACTTTGGGGAGATTGACCATTCCTTGGCTCAATCTCCGCATTGCCAGAATATTCCGGATTGCAAGCGCCTGCTGGGCAGGATAGTCTCAATTCGGAGTAATAGAGAAAATACTGCGAGACGAGGATTATATGAGACGCACGATCTTAGTGTCGTTACTCGTGGTCCTGTCTGCGCCGGTATTTGCTCAGGATGAGCTTCATCTTCGGAGAACTAATTCCCTCATTCAGCAAGTGATTCGCGGAGAACGAGGAGAGTATCCCCTTTCGGAGTACCGCCCACAGGAAGTGCAGCGCAGTGGAGAGATGGTCAACCAGCTGACCCAGGATCCTTTCGAGTACCGACGTACATACAGTAAAAAATTCCGCCACAGGCAACGTTATATCGGTTTCAGTGGCCCGATTGTCGGAGAGGAACGCAGCGCTCCCTACTATGGGGCCAGTCTGCAAAAACAGGTGAATCCAGCGCCCATCGCACGGATCAACCGCGATACTGCCCGACGCATTCGTGAATCCAACTTAATGGTTCAACAACTCATTCGGGAACGGCAATGAGTCCAGTGCGGCAGTTCACAATGTTGTCACTGTTGGCAAGTCTGGTGGCCTGTAGTGGATCCCCCCCACCAAGTCCGCCCTATCGTCAGGAAGTTTCGGCTCCGGCTTGCCTACAGGAGGAGACGTATGGCGAAACCATGCGTTGTGATGATAACGTCCAAGCCAAGATTCAGAAAGAGGCTAACCAGTCTCTTGGGAAAGTGGAGCAGCTAAACGTGCAGCGGCTTCATCAGAGCCGAACCAGTCAGTGGGGCTCACCCAGCTCACAGGAAGTTCGCGATCAAATGAAGATTGGTCACGCCTTTGAAATTGAAACCGAACGAGCTGCGCAGGCCTTCACAGAGAACTGTGGTAGCTATCGCGTAGATCGAGGCTTGCTCGTCTGTATTCCGGCACCTCCCAACTGACATGCCCACTCCCACCGATGGTCTGCAACTGGCCTTGGTGGACCTCCTCCCCGGAGCATTCCCCCTTGGCCCTCTACAAGCTCGACGGACTCTCCCATCAAGTTCCAGGGTTGGCTCCCATCGAAGCCGCTTTCAGGGACGGGGGATGGAATTTGACGAGGTTCGACTCTATCAGGCAGGAGACGATGTCCGCCTGATCGACTGGCTGGTCACAGCACGAACTGGTCGACCGCACACCAAACTCTTCCGTGAAGAACGCGAGCAACCCAACTTTCTTTTGTTGGACTGTTCCCCCTCCATGTTTTTTGCCACTCAAGGACAACTCAAGGTTCGGCTAGCTGCTTGTCTAGCGGCACAACTTGCTTGGCGAGCTCTGAAAAATCAGGACCGGGTTGCGCTTTGGTTTGCTGGGGCAAGAACTCACCATGAGGTGGCGCCTAAGGAACATCGTCCAGCACTGCTGCAGATGCTCGGCAAACTGGTGGAAGCCTATCAACAGGAGTTGCTGGGATTGCAGGAAGAGGGGTTTATTTCGGTTGATCCGTCACCACTACTGAAGCTTCTGGAACGCTTCAATCGTGTTCAGCGTCCAGGTAACGTAGTCTGGCTCTTCAGTGATTTTCAGCAATTTGGAGAAGAGGAGTGGAAACTTTGCCGGAGACTGGTTCGGCATTGTGAATTACGACCAGTTTGTCTTTTAGATCACTTAGAGCAACAGATGCCCTGGCGGGGGGAGGTCCTTTTTCAGCAGGGCGCAACGCGCCTAACCCTGGATTGGGGTGAGTCAAGAGAAAAGGAATTTCAAAGACAGTTCAGAGCGTGGCAGCAGGATCTTCAAGAGAAATTTCGCCAGTTGAACCGACCCATCTACTGGATGCAAACAACTGACGAGAGAGCTAACTTTCAGACGTCGATATCATCTACTGCATCGTTGTAGCTCATCCTTCCCAGCAGCAGTCCGGCTCCAACCAGAGCAGTGGAGAGGATGCTTCCGTTGGTCACCACATAAGAAATCAAGATAAACCCTCCGAGTACGGAGTAGCGCACGAAGCGATTACTTTTCAATTGAAAGATGAATTCTTCCATCTGGATCTCTATGAGCTAAGGATTGGGTTAGATTTTACGGAAGATGACCGAAGCATTCGTCCCACCGAAGCCAAAGGCGTTCGACATGACGTGTGTTATCTGACGTTCACGAGCCACGTTTGGGGTGATGTCTAGATCACATTCCGGGTCCAGATTTTCGACATTGATCGTAGGAGGTACAAGGCCTTGTTCCATGGCTTTGATAGAGAACACTGCCTCGATTGCCGCCGCAGCTCCCAGGAGATGCCCAGTCATGGACTTCGTGGAACTGATGGAAATATGCTTTGCTGTGTCTTCTCCAAGCGCCAGCTTAAGCGCTCGCAATTCGTTAAGATCTCCTGCGGGAGTCGAGGTGCCATGAGCGTTGACGTAGTCAAGATCCTTCGAGTTCAGCTTGGCATCCTTGAGAGCTAGTTTCATCGCTCGAGCTGGACCTTCCATGGAAGGCGCAGTGATGTGATGGGCATCCGAACTGACCCCATACCCGATGATTTCACAGTAGATCCGGGCTCCTCTGGCTTTGGCAAATTCATAATCTTCGAGAATCAGCATTGCTCCTCCCTCCGAAAGAACAAAGCCATCTCGATCTTGATCGTAAGGACGACTCGCCCGTTCTGGGTCATCATTGCGTGTGCTGAGTGCTCTCATCGCCGCAAAACCTCCGACCCCCAGGGGAGTCACAGCTGATTCACTGCCTCCTGCCAACATGATTTTCGCATCTCCACGTTCAATGATGCGCGCTGCAGTACCAATCGCATGATTGGAGGAGGTACAGGCCGAAACTGAACAAGCGTTATAGTTGCGAGCCTTGAAAACCATGGAGACCTGACCCGGAGCCAGGTTAACAAGAGTCATTGGGATGAAGAAGGGAGAAATCCGTTTTGGTCCTCCCTCTTCCACCAGCAGCGTATGCCGCTCGATATTGCCCAATCCCCCGATTCCCACTCCCATTGAGACACCAGTTTCCTCTTCCAGTTCTTCGGTGATCTCCAAGTTAGCGTCTTGGAGAGCCTCCGCTGCAGCACCAACTGCATAGCGAATGAAGAGCTCCATCTTACGAGCTTCCTTGGGAGAGACAATGTCAGGAACTTGGTAGTTGCGTACCTCTCCAGCAATTTGAGTTCGGAACTCCGAAGCATCAAAATGTGTGATTGGACCAATGCCTGACTTTCCAGAGGAACAGGCACTCCAAGCTTCTGCCACGCTGTTTCCAAGTGGACTGACGCAACCAAGACCGGTCACGACGATTCGACGACGATCGCTCATGAGAGTGTGATAGGAGAAAGGGAGAGGGGATCAGCCAGTAGCGGATCGGATGAAGTCAACAGCTGACTGGACGGTAGTGATTTTTTCGGAGGCATCATCCGGGATATCGATGCCGAATTCTTCTTCCAGCGCCATGACCAGTTCAACGGTGTCCAGTGAGTCTGCGTCTAGGTCGTCAATGAAGTGGGATTCTAAATTGATCTCAGACTCATCTTTGCCAAGTTGCTCGCTGATGATCTTCGTGACCTTTGATACGATTTCATCCATGTTGTGATCCTTTTCCAGTGTAAAACCAAAGATTAGGCGACCAGAGGCATTTCCTGCTTGGGAGGTCCTGCTAGCCACGGAGAATTCCCGCAACCAGTGCGAGTTTGTTTCCTCAAATTCAGCTTAAATGTCAATTTTTTTGCGGACGTCCTAGTAGAGTCCACCATTCACATGCAGTGTGCTGCCTGTGATGTAGGCCGCTTGATCAGACACCAAAAACCGTACCGCCCAAGCGACTTCCTGAGCACTTCCCATCCGCCCAAGAGGCACCTGACTGAGGATGGCTTCCTTTTGTTTTTCGTTCAACTCCTCCGTCATGTCTGTTTCAATGAATCCTGGAGAGATGGTATTGACTGTGATGTTGCGCCCTCCAAGCTCCTTGGCCAATGACTTTGTAAAACCGATCAATCCAGCCTTGGTTGTGCTGTAGTTTACCTGACCCGGATTACCTGTGGAACCAACCACTGAGCCAATATTGACGATGCGACCAAAGCGCTGCTTGACCATGTGACGGATGAGACTACGGGTGATGTAGTAGACACCATTCAAATTGACTCCCAGTACCTGCTCCCACTCTTCTGGCTTCATCCGCATAAAGAGGTTGTCCTTGGTGATACCAGCATTGTTCACTAGGATATCGATTCCTCCTGTAAGTTTCAGAGCCTCTTCAGCTAAATTGTCAGCAGTTTCTCGATCCGCAACATCCCCTAGCAGACTCCAGCCTTCCCCATTGGCTTCCTTGATTTCTGTGAGAACAGCGGAGCCGCGTTCTGGATTTCGGTTGATGATGACGACACTTGCTCCACCCCGGACCAACTCCAGCGCGATTTCACGCCCAATTCCGCGTCCAGCACCGGTCACCAGCGCACGTTTGCCAGTCAAATCCGTCATTATCTTACCTTGAAATAGAGGATCAAAGTGATCACAAAAAGCCAGATCGAGCGCAAATGAAAATGCCAGACCACTCGACTATTGACTTCTTGAGGAGTGAGCAGCTTGTTGTCTTCTGGAACAGAGCGCACTCCAAGTTTTTCCAACATCATCAACCAGACTGACTTCACTTTTGGAGCTTCCGGATGATAGGTCCAAAGTTGCTGCAGATGATGATGATAGGGAGATTTCAGAAAGAAGCGATAAGTTTCCGCAAAATTCCGACCCCGCAAACGCAACATTGCTCGAAAAAAAACTCGCTGAATGATTGTTGAGAGAGCAGAGAAAACAAACAGTCCTCCTACAATTGGCAGGAACAACTCAGCTTTCACAAAGATGAACATTGCTGAAACAACACTTCCCAGCGCCAGAGCTCCGAGGTCACCCATATAGATTTGGGCTGGAGGTGCGTTGTACTTCAGAAAGGCAAAACCTGCGCTGATAATGGCAGCAGCAAGCACAGCCAATTCCTTGATATCATGAGAAAGATGAGGAATTTTTAGCTTTGTGGCAAAGTCTAAGTCTCCTCCAATATAGGCCACGGCTCCTACGAAGAGCGTGCAGGTCATCAATGGCACAGTAGCCAGGGTGTCCATCCCATCGGTCAAGTTGACCGCATTCGCGCCACCCACGATGACAAGTAGCATGAAGGGAATGAACAGATACTTTGGGAGATACGGATACCATTCATCGATAGGTACAAAAGGCACAACGAGATGTCCATCAATATCGAC
>DJYX01000039.1:0-6132 GCA_002450295.1 Deltaproteobacteria bacterium UBA6967 | reverse complement strand
CCACTAATGCCATCAGCCTTGTCACTGTAGCTCTTGCGGGCTTCTTCCCCTCTCTCTATCCGCCGTTTGTGAAATACCTTTGCCAGATCATCCAGCGCACCAATCAGCCCAAAGGAAAGCATGATCAGGAGCAGGGCGATGATGTACTGATTCAGGGTCGTCCAGAGTAATGAGGAAATCAGGATGCCTACGATCAACACCCCACCTCCCATAATTGGGGTCGCTCCAGTGTATGGTCCTGTCTGTCTGCTAGCAGCTGTGAAATCAGAGGTGATTCCATGACGCCGGAAAAACTGTATCGTCATCGGCATCAGCCAGGTGATGATCAGATAAGCTGTCAAGAACGTCATCCCCCCGCGGAAGAAGACGGACTTGAAAATCTGATAAGGCAACAAGGAATAGAGCAGGCTAGCGAGCAAAAGAGGATCCTAGGGAGGATTAGGGTATGACTCAGATGGTCATCAGTTCTTTTTCCTTGGCAGTCATTAATTCGCTCACTAGGTTGATGTGCTCATCCGTGAGCTTCTGGATATCTGCCTGGGCGCCCTTCTCTTCATCCTGAGAGATGAGCTTATCTTTTTCCATTTTTTTCAAGGTGTCGTTGCCTTCACGACGCACATTGCGTAAGGCTACTTTGACTTCTTCACCAATTTTCTTAGTCTGTTTGACTCGTTCCTTGCGTCGCTCTTCCGTGAAGGGAGGTAATAGTGCTCTGATTACATTGCCATCATTGGATAAGCTGAAACCGAGGTTTGCCGCTTGAAGCGTTCGCTCGATCTCCTTGATCATGTTTTTTTCCCAAGGATTGATCATCAGCAGTTGAGGTTCCGGTGCAGAAACAGAGGCAACTTGTGTAATCGGAGTTGGAGATCCGTAGTAGTCCACCTTCTCGTTCTCAAGCATAGCGGGTGTAACCCGGCCTGCATGAATGTTGTTGAACTCCTGTCGCAGGTTGTTCAGCGTACTATCCATTTTTCGGCGAACTGTCTCTTGAACTTCTTCGATCGTCTCAGCTTGCATGATGTGTCTCTCAACTAATCAGGGTGCCAACAGGTTCACCACAAACTGCACTCAGGATGGAGTCAGGGGCGTTGATATCGAGAACCATGATTGGCAAATCATTGTCTTTACAGAAGGCAATCGCTGTGGAGTCCATGACCTTTAGATTCCGTTTGAGGACCTCAGCGTAATCGAGCTGTTCATAACGGACAGCGTCGGCATAGAGCATTGGATCTTTGTCATAGACACCATCAGTCTTGGTGGCCTTGATCACAATCTCTGCACTGATTTCAGACGCCCGTAGCACTGCGGCTGTGTCTGTTGTGAAGAACGGGTTCCCGGTTCCTGCTGCAAAGATAACCACCCGTGACTTCTCCAAATGCCGGTCAGCCCGACGCTTGATGTAGGGCTCAGCTACAGCACGGATATCAATGGCCGACATTACCCGAGTGGTGACTCCACGTTGCTCTAAAACTTCTTGCAGGCAGATGCTGTTGATCACGGTGGCCATCATTCCCATGTGATCACCGGCGACTCGGCCAATGTGCCCCTCAGCAGAGCGGGCACCTCGAAAAATGTTTCCACCCCCAACCACGACTCCTACGGCAACTCCCAGATCGTGAACCTTGGAGATGTTTTCAGCGATGGTTTGAACCACTTCATAGTCGAAACCAAAGCCCTTGGTTCCTCCAAGAGTTTCCCCGCTGAGTTTGAGAAGAATTCGCTGATAGGAAGGTTGCAAACGTCCTCAGAAGTTGAATTTGGCAAAGCTGTCGAAACGAAGTTCCACTCCCAGTTCCTTGGCTTTGTCATCTACCAACTGCTGAACAGTTCGCTGAGGATCTTTGACGAAGGGTTGGGAACTAACGCAGATCTCTTTCAGGAACTTCTGAATCCGACCGCTGACCATTTTCTCAATGATGTTGTCTGGCTTACCAGATTCACGAGCTTGTGCCACGAAGACTTCCTTTTCCTTGTCCAGCACAGATTGGTCTACTTGCTCCGGAAGAACCGCTTCTGCAGGAGTTGCAGCAATGTGCATTGCGATATCTCTGGCCAAAGATGTCAGCTGGTCTTTATCTGCTGCAACGCTGGTTGCGATTGGGACAAGCACTCCGATTTTTCCAGTCATGTGAATGTAGGAGCCGATCACGCCTTCGTCTAGTTCGAAGCGCTTCGCTTCCGCAAACTGGATATTTTCCCCGAGCTCAGCGACACTTTGGGCTAGCAGGTCCTGAATGGTTCCGGATCCGTCAACTAAGGTTTGACCTGGGACCTCTACATCTCCTTGAGTTGCCACCTGACTACAGATGGTTTGCAGTAGATTTTGGAAACGTTCGTTCTTGGCAACAAAGTCTGTTTCACAGGATAGCTTGACGAGACTCGCGGTTCTTAGATCGTCACTGACGTAAGCTGCGATGGCACCGTCATTGGTTTCTCTCGAGGATTTCTTGATCGCCTTGGCTTGCCCGCGCTTACGCAGAAAATCTTTGGCAGCTTCCATGTCTCCGTTGGTTTCAACGAGAGCTTTTTTGCAATCCATCATTGGCACGCCAGTCAGTTCTCGCAGTTCCTTGACGGCGGCAGCAGTGATCTCAGCCATGATTCTTTTTCTCCTTCGCTGATTCGTTTATTCAGGGGTGGCAGGGGTGTCGGTCACTTCGTTGTCTGCAGAGTCACTTTTCATTTCAGGCTCACTGTCTGCTGCAGCCGGGGCAGACTGGCTAATCTCAGCCGGGGTTCCACTGTCAGCGGTAGAAATGCTCGCGCGACTTGCCCGTCCTTCTAATATTCCAGTCGCAATGACACTGGCGAAGAGTCGTACAGCTCTAGGAGAGTCATCATTGCCCGGAATCGGAACAGTGACATCTTTTGGATCACTGTTGGTATCGGCGATTGCGATGATGGGAATCCCGAGTTTGTTGGCCTCCCGAATTGCCAGATGCTCTCTGCGACAATCTACAACGAAGATTAGATCAGGAAGTCCACGCATGGTCTTCACACCACCCAGAGACTGATCCAGTTTCTCGCGCTTACGTTGGATACGGAGTGCTTCTTTTTTGATGATGCCTTCGTAAGTGTCGTCTTCTCCTGCCAACTCTTCAAATTCCTTCAATCGGCTAATCGACTGTTTGACGGTAGAGAAGTTGGTCAGCATCCCACCGAGCCAGCGGAAGTTGATATAATTTGCTCCGCAGCGGTCGGCTTCTTCTTGAATGATGTTTTGAATCTGGGGCTTGGTACCAACGAAGAGGAAGTTTCGACCCTCTGAAGCCGTGGTTTTGGCATACTCGTAGGCCACTTTGAGTTGCTTGAGGCTTTGGCGCAGATCGATAATATGAATGCCACTCTTGACTCCATAGATGTAGGGAGCCATGTTGGGGTTCCAGCGCTTGGTCTGGTGTCCGAAGTGAACGCCGGCTTCTAGAAATTGCCGCATTGAGATGACAGCCATGATGTCTCCGTGATTGATGATGGCTTGTTGTGCCAATACCTGCCTGATTCAGGTCAGGGAAAGAGGATCAAAATTCACCCCGACAAAGGGTGGAATGAAAAATAAAACCTTATTTTTTAAGGAAAATTAACCGTTTTTGCAAGTTCCTTTTCAGGCATTTCTTAGGAACTTTTGCTCTGCTTGTTTGGGTTCTGATAGAATTCGCCCTGACTTGGATAATCCAGACTGCGGACGTCATCAACCCATTCTTTCACTGCCGCCAAGGCAATCTGTCGAAGTTGGGCGTACTGACGAACAAAAGAGGGCATCCTACCGTTGGTCATTCCGAGCAAATCGTGCAGCACCAGCACTTGAGCATCAACTCCTGGACCTGAACCAATTCCAATTGTCAACATGTCCACAGATCGAGTAATTTGCTCAGCGACCTCATCCACTACGCACTCCAAAACAATCGCAAAGCAACCAGCGTCTTGTAGACGTTGCGCTTCCTCTAGAAGTCGCTGCTGCTCGGGCAAGGTTTTACCGTCAATCTTATAGCCACTTAAGTGGACGGACTGGGGCTGAAAGCCAATGTGTCCACAGACAGGAACGCCCATCGGCGTCAGGTGTCGAATAGTAGTCAGAATCTCGGAAGTGGCTCCTTCCATCTTGAGAGCACCGGCTCCACTGTCCTTAAAGACCCGAATGGACTGCTCCACATTGAGGGCTACATCCGCTTGCAGACTACCAAAAGGCATATCTGCAATCACCAGTTTGGTTGGTGCACAACGTGTCACGATCCTAGCGTGGTAGATGATCTCTTCCAAGGTCACAGGTAACGTTGAATCGTGCCCCTGTACCATCAATCCCAGTGTATCTCCAACGAGGATCATGTCGACTGGGGATTCTTCCAGCATTATGGCGTGAAAAGCATCATAGCCAGTGAGGCAAGTGAGCTTCTCCTGTCCCTTACGACGTAGCAGTTTTGGAATCAAGATTTGTTTCATTGTTCTCCTGAATTTGCTTCTTCCGGATGGTCTCGAAATTCTCCGAATAGATTTCCACCTTCCGGATCAACCTGCATGACCTCAATTCCAAGTTGGGTGCCCTTGGGACGAGAACCCGGTAGCTGACAGGCCAGGCCTAGATCTTCCAACTCGATTTCGACCCGCTGATTCAACTCTCTGCGGACACGTGCCGCAAAAACTTGCCCCAGATGCTGTCCTACATAGCGCAATTTCCAGTAACGCTCAATTTCTCGTTCGGTTCGAGCATAGGAACGCTGGCGCAACTCAATTTCAGACGCCCAACCCATCAGCTGCTGCTCGCTAAAAAGTGCTTGCTGATGCTGCAGGGCGTGTCGGAGTTGCCATTGACAGAGGAGATCCACAAAGCGCCGAATTGGGGAGGTAACCTGCATGTATACCGGACAGCCCAGCCCCGAGTGAGTACCTGGATTGACTGCTAGACGGGCCCCTTCGATGTTAACATGGTCCATTGTCAGTTTTTCGCCTTCTACAGGCTCCTGAGTGATCTCGTAAGGGGCCTGAGTACGAAAGATACCGGGTAGGTGAGCTCGTTCAAGCTGCTCTCCAGCTAGTTGATTGACAAGAATCGCCAATTCCTGCACGAGACTGTTCGCTGGACTCTCCCTATCTCGTTCAAGCACACGAATATTTTCTGGGTCTGTAATGTCTAACTCAAACTCCTTACGCTCTATGTCTAAGGCTCCATTTGCGAGCCGCAGCTTGCGTTGAGCATCGCAACAGTTGAACAGCATTCCCCAGAAAGAATCCTGCTGCACGACAAACGAGTCAACTTCCTCATAAGTTAAATTCTGTTGTACAACGATTTGCTCATGCTCGATGCCATGAAGCAGGCAAGTGCCATCCAGAAACAGCTGCAAATGAAAGCTCATCACCGTTTTGGGAGTGCCAGCTCGAAGAGAAAAATAATCATTGGCCAGGACCTCCGGAAACATCGGGTAAGTATCCTCAACGGTATAGACCGAGGAGATCCTTTGTTCTGCCAGTGAAAACAGGGAGTCTTCCGGATCAATATGCTGGGTGAGATCAGCTATGTGAACACTGAGTTCGATGCTGCGTTCTGTCCAGCTTTTTACTGAGATCGCATCATCATAATCCTTAGTTTTGGCAGCATCGACAGTGAAAACAGGGCGTTCTCCCGGTAGGCTTGAGTAATTGACCTGGGCTCGTTTTTGCAGGGTTTCAGCTGCCTGCAGCGATTCCTCTGGAAAATCCAAAGCGACCTGAGCCTTGCGTAGTTGCAGTTCCCCCCAACGAACCGGTTGTCCCGCTTTCTGGAGCAAGCGACGAAGTTGTTGTTCATCGGCTTGCTCGTGGCTGGCACCTAAACCGATCCAAGGGGCCAACTCCTTCCAATATCCTGAATCCCTGCCGAAGAACAGTAGGGATCTCAACTGTTCCAGCCAATCTTGTTGATCCTGAGTTTGTGCTTCAGGACTTGGCCATTTACCCAATTCCAACTCTTCAATCCAGTTACGAACATTTGCTTCTCGTTGCTGACGGGCCAGCTCACGTTCTCGTCTTTGATGAAGTTGTTGCTGCTCTTCCTCAGTCAGTGGTGTGTAGGTGTTCTGACGGTTGCGGCGAAACCAGTCTTCCGTATTCTGCAACGCCAGCAACAGAGCAACTTGATGTGCCAGCGCTGCTGGTTCC
>DJYX01000021.1 GCA_002450295.1 Deltaproteobacteria bacterium UBA6967 | reverse complement strand
GTAACACCGTAATCAATGGCTCCGTCATCAAGAGTTTGGCTGGTCAGTTTGCTAAGTAGTTGATTAGAGGTGAGGACTGTGGCGTAGCGGTAGATAAAGAGTTGGAGAGAAGCGTTGAGATCAAGCGATAAGGTGATTTGGTTGGAGCTTAAATCTAAAACTCCGTAACTGCGATAGTCAGTGGGTCCTTTCTCAGAGAAGGTAGTCCCACCAGCAACAACAACGATGAACTCGGTGTTCCGTGAACTGGAGCCGGCACGAACACTCCGCTCGGATGTGCGATGTTGAAGGGTAAGGGTAACTTCCGCTTTATCGAGAGCTTCCCCTTCCTTCGGCAATGGGGCGCAGGTGCTCAGGAAAAAAGAAAGGATCAGCAATAGATAGATCGTTTTTTTCTGTAACCGAGGTAGGGGCATGCGTTATTATTTTTGATGGGAAATTTCAGGCAAGGCTCATGATTTTGCTTAAGAAATAACTTAATTCAAGTACTGGATGCAACAATTATTGCACGAGTGAAGAAAAGTTTGAACTGTCCCTGGAATGAAGACCAGCAGAATTCAATAGAATCATATTTGAGAGAAGAGGATCACTCGATGAAGGTGATGATGACTTTCCCCATGTCCGCTTTTGAAAACTCCAAAATTTATGATGCTTGAAGTTCTAAAGGTGAGTGATTAGTCATGATCTTAATCACTGTTTGTGATGTTTGATGACAAGCTGAGAATACTACCTGATATTCAAACGTTTAAAGCAATCACTATTGCGAACAAACGACAGATAGTGATTGAGTGTTACTGCCACAGGACCCGCCAATACCGCCCCAATTTTGATTTCCTATGCAAGGTCTTACAGTAAAGGCCGCGTCACAGGTACAGATACCACTAGTTGAGGCTGACAATTCTATGCCACCGCATGTGCCGACCCTCCAAGTTGTTCCACCGCACTCTGAAGAAGTGGGTGTGCCACTTTTTAAAGCATTACAGAGTTCTGTAGCTGCAGATCCAGAACATATTTTTCCGATTGAATCGTTAGATCCATTAATTCTTATTGAAGAATAATTTCCATTTAAGCTATCCCGGAAATGATTCCAATTAGTGCACTGGCTGCTGGATGATGAGAGAGTACCCGCGGTGAAATTTTCAGAATACGAAACCTCAATCACAATCCAAGAAATGTTGTCAGAGTAGGATCCAGAAACATTCCCTGCCTCATCCTTGAACCAGACCTGTATTTCGCGCATTCCAGTCCCCGTTAACGTAAAGTTGTCTGAGCCACTGGATGGATAGTCCCGCCATCCTGCTGCTGTCGCAGAGGGGATGCTTGTAGCAGAGTCGTCTGTAGCAAAGTAGTGGCTGGCACCCATAACATTGTAGAAGCTTAGAGTGACCGTCGAGGAGGTAGTGTTGTCGGCTCCATTGTTGATCAAGATGGAATTGGCCGTGGGGGAGACATTGTCAAAGGTGATGTTTTCCATGAGGAAGCCGGAAATGTTCTGGGCGGCATCCTTAAACCAGAGGTAGATCTGTTTGGCTCCCTGCCCCGAACTCAGCTGAAAGGTTCCCGAAGTGCTGAAAGATTGCCAGCTGGAGGCGTTGTCTAAAGGTGGGGTGCTGTTTTCGCTAAGGTACATGCCAACAGCTGCAACATCATCAGTCGCACTCGCAGTGAAACTGACATTGGCTGAATTGGTGAAGTTGTCATTGCCTGCCGTTCCCAGCAATGAAAAGCTGAGGTGTTGGGGTGGGGTAGTATCGAGTCGGGTGATGTTATCCGAGAAGGGTTGGGAGATATTGCTTGCCTGGTCTTGGAAGCGCACCTGGATTTGGCGTTCGCCATACAGCGGACTACCCAAGGTGAAATTGGTTGTGAAGTTGATGTTGTCTGATGGAGTCAGATTGTCGGAAATCCACGGCAACCCAGTAAAACTGCCATTGTCTGTGACTTGGTAGGCCACAATCGGCGAAGCATCCCGGGAAGTGAGGTTCAAGGTCAGCGTGTCCGAGGTGGTGTTATCGGCACCACTGTTGACCAACACACCTCCTTCGAGCGGAGGAACTGAGTCACTGACATTGATAAGTGCATGAATTTCATCCTGGTTCAGAGCCCGGTTGTAAAGCATGACTTCATCAATTTGTCCTCGCCAACCAAAGGAAGCTGAACCATCAGAATTTGGTTCTGCACCAATCGAAAGAGGAACTGATCCATGAACGATCTCATTAGCACTACTTGCTAGTTCAGCAATGTTCCCATCTATGTATAAAATTTGTTGATCTGAGGAATGGTCATGTACCACTGCAAAGTGATGCCAACCATTTTGAAGAGATGACGTTGGGTGTGTAAGAGAAACATAGCTTGAGCCAAGCATAATTTGACTGCGGATTTTACTCACCCCTGAATCCACAAAGCAGCCTAAATTGTATCCACTGGACTGTGTTTTGGAGAGAATCAATTTTGTACTATTACAGCTAGTACTCCAATCATCAGAGTATGCCCAAACACTAATAGTCAGACTGCCAGTTGGTTTAAACAAGCTATTATCATTGATTTGAAGGTAATCACCGCCACCAAAAGACATAGCCTTAGCATTGCCATTCAACCTGCTTGTAGAACTGGTAGCTCCATGGTTCGTCGCATCCAATGAATTTGTTCCTAGGTCAGCTCCATTTCCATTCATTGGATAGTAGGCAATCAGCCCATCACTGAGATTCGCACTTGGATTGATCGTGTCGGTGGTGAAGGGGAGGAGCCGGTTGATCTGGAAGATGGACTTGTTGTCACTCTGCTTCTTCAAACCAGTAGTGCCGATCAATTGATATGCAGTGGAGTTATCAAGTGGGCCATCCGGTACAAAACGAAGCGTGATGTTGTCAGGATCCATTAGCGGAGTGCCGGAAGAGAGGCTGCCGTTGTCTTGTTGCAAGAAGAAGTTGGTTGGATTGAGCGAATCTGGATTTAACGGATAGCTCAGCCGCATCCAGAGTTCAGGGGTCCGGTTGATATCTGTCGCGTTGTCACGCATTGAAGCGACGATCAAACCGCTACCTTCGGTGTACCAGACATCATTGAATCTTTGCCCAGCACCATTGTCTCCTGTAGCAATCCAGAGTTTGTTGTCGAATATAGTAGAGGTGAATCTAGAACGGGCAGGCCAGTCAGCGGCATCAACCAACTCTATCCAGTTTGTGCCATCAGCTGTGTACCAGACATCATTAAAATTTAAATCTGGAGCAGAGCTGTCATTTCTTACTTCACCCCCGATCACCCAAATTTTGTTATCAAAGATAACGGCTTGATGATCCCATCGTGGTTCCCAGATTGCGCCCTGTGGGGTTACGGTTTGCCAGGTTTTACCATCAGAACTGTTACGGATAGTGTTGATAAGTGTTCCAGGGTTTGGACCTTGCCAACCGCCAAGCATCCAGATTTTGCCATCAAAAACGACTGCGGTGGATTCAGCCCCATAATCAACCCAGACTGAAGAAGTATTTTCTTGATCCCAATTGGTTCCATCAACAGAACTCCAGGCATCATTTTTCCAGCCGCTATTATGCCCCCCAATCACCCAAAGTCGGTCGTTGAAGACAACTGTAGAGTTGCGCCAACGCTTGCTCCATTCAGAATTTTCTGTAATTGACCAAGTAACCCCATTTGGAGAGCTCCAAATAGAGTTTGGATTAGCACCAGAACCCGAGTGCCCTCCCAGCACCCAGAGTTTGTTCTGGAAGACTGTGCTGGAGTGGTTTTGCCGTTGTACCCACATTTCGAGAGATTGGGTCGAAGTGCTAAATATGCTCCAGTCTACGCCATTTTCAGAGGTCCAGATTTGATTGGACACTGAGCCATTGTTGCCCCCTAGCAGCCAAAGCTTATTTTGGAAGACTTCCAAACGGGAGTTATTGATAGCAACAAAACCAGCATTGTCGGTGGCCTTGAGCCACGTTGTCCCCAGCTGGCTTGTAGTGAAGGTATGGGTGTAGTTGTCTAGACTGCTGAGGTGATCGTTTGTCTGAATGTTCTGGAACTGTATGGAGTAGGTCGTAGCCTCCTGCAAGGGTGCGTTTGGTCGCAGGGTCAAGATTTGAGTCGTGTTGTCGTAACTGAAGTTGTCTAGACGGACTGCAGGCGTAATTTTGAGCGTGTCTCCGAAAATCAAGGTGTTGTTGTCCAGAGGACGGTTGAAGCCGATCTGAATTCCTGCGGATCGACTGGCAGCGTTCGCATTGTCAAGGCCATCATGCAGTACACAGCTGACCTGCAGCGGTTCATTTTGCCAGCGTAACCGAGGATAGTCACAGGCACTGCCTGGATCCCAAATATTATTAAAGTCCCAGCCTGTGTAGGTCTGTGCACCGTCGACAATATCAGTGCTAGTCAGGGTGTGTTTAAGTTGGGTTTCCGTACGATTATCACCAATAGTATTGAAAGAGCTTTGGGCTAACTGACTGTTATAATAAGTATTGATGACAATGCCACCAGAATCATTATCGCCAACCACCCCACCAATGTCAGTTCCACCCGAAATAGATCCTATAGCATAAGAATTTTTTATGGGTCCAGCACCACTATATCGACCAGTAAGCCCTCCCAAAAACATTCCTGAGCCGCCTAAACTGTCAGTAATATCAGTCAATGCATAGCTGTTAGTAATTGAGCCATTAGCTAAATTTCCAACCAGTCCTCCAACTTTATTGTCACCAGCAACATTGCCCATTACAGAAGATAACTGGATTGAACCAGCAGCCATTCTGCCAACAAGACCTCCAACTGAATCTTGTCCACTCAGGTTTAAATTTTTGATGGATATCTTTGAAATGCTTCCGAAGCTTTCCCCGATGATTCCCCCAGATTTGCTGTGCAATCCAACGACTGTCAAATTATCTATTTCGATGTGTGAAATGGATCCAGTTGTTTGTTTGCCGGATAGCAACCCAACCCTTTCGTATCCCCGAATGTAAGCATCTTTAAATTTCAAATCATTGATAGTACCGGAAACAAAACGAAAAAATCCTG
>DJYX01000243.1:3316-12628 GCA_002450295.1 Deltaproteobacteria bacterium UBA6967 | reverse complement strand
CTTGATGCCAAGTTGACGTGGTTCCCGATTGCAGTGTAATCCAACCGATTCTCAGAGCCAAAGTTCCCAACTGTGCAGATTCCCGAGTTGATCCCACAACGAATGCGGAAAGGACGAGAAACCCCCATTGTACGCAGGGTCGCATTCAACTGGTCCGTCTTGCTCTGCATCTCCATCGCCATCGCCACACAACGGGTCGCATCCTGTTGCGGACCATCTGTCTCAGGATCGCCAAAAAAAGCCATCACCGCATCACCGATGTACTTGTCAATGGTAGCACCATGAGAGATCGCTATCTGGGCCATCTCATTCAAGTAGGCATTGAGGGATCGGGTGAGGATTTCTGGTTCAAGCTGGTCGGTGATCTCTGTGAAGGAGGCAATATCAGAGAAGAAGACTGTCAGGAACTTGCGATCCGCCCCAACCCTGACTTCTGCTTTCCCCGTAAAAATTGACTCATAGACTTGGGGAGAGAGATACTTGGAGAGCTTGACTGAGAGCGATTCCAGCTTCTCATTTTGATCACTGAGGGTGGCGTTGAGGAGAGATTGCTCATCTGAAAGGCGGCGAATTTCAGCTTCACTGCGATCCGACATCTTGATCAGTCGGCGTGTACGCTTGAGCAATTTTTCATAGCCCTTCAGCAGTGTTGAAAAAGCCTCTGGGGTCAGATCCTCTGCCTGCAGATGCTGCTCAGCCTGCTCGAGGATCTGTTTTTCCGTAGCAAAGAGGTCATTGCTCATGCCCGATCCAGATACTGAAGCAATAGGTAATCATCATCAATTGGGTCTAAAACAGAATACTGTCACATCATCTAGCACTGTGTTCTCACCTCGATAGACAGACAATGTTGTAATCAATTCATCACAAATTTGTTGGGCTGAATCCTCTTTGTGTTCAGTCAAAAACTTTTCAAGCCTTTGCTTGCCAAAACACATACGAGTTTCACTCCCCATCTGGTCAATGACTCCATCAGAGGCCATCAGAAACGTGTCTCCTACTGAATAGGTGATTTCGATTTCATCTCGAAAGGGGCGTTTGCGAGCTGTGTCGTAGCCAATCGACTTACGAGCCCCAGAGATTTCAGTTACACCGTCACCGTTCATATGAAATAGAGACATCTTGGCTCCAACAAAGCGCAGTTGCTGCTTATTGGGATTCAAGTGACAGAGCCCAAAATCAAGACCATCACGATTCTCCTCATCGCTCCTACCAAGTTGGGCTCGAAGGCTGGCATCAAATTGCTTTAGCAGGCTGGTAAGATCCTCCAGGTCATTTTCCCGGATAATTCGGTTTAGAGTAGAAATGGAGACCAGCGACATGAAAGCTCCAGGTACCCCGTGTCCAGTACAGTCACCAAGCCCCACAAGATATCCATTTTCCTGAGGTTGAAACCAATAGAAATCGCCACCAACTACATCACGAGGTTGCCAGACAACACCAAAGTCCTCCAAGTGATCCTGAAGAGTCGTACTGCGGGGTATGAATTCACGTTGGATGCGGCTGGCATAACTGATACTAGAGACGATGTCTGCATGAGCATCTGCCAGTTCCTTGGTGCGCTCTGTTACCAATTGCTCAAGATTCGCGTTGACTTGTCTCAACTGCTCACGGGCTTCTTCAACTTGCTGTAGGTAGAGAGCGTTCTTCAGCGAGACAGCACCCAGGTTGGCTAACGTTGTGACCAACGTTTCATCCTGTGGATTATAAAAATTGATTTTCTTGCTTTCGATCGAGAGAACCCCGAGTAGCCGATCCTCCGCCATCATCGGGATCGCAACCTGGCTCTCCGAATCAGGCAAACCAACAATCTGCTCCTCAACTGCCTGGGTGCCAGCACTCTTGCTGATGGCCTGCATATACTTGCGCTGGGCTCCTAAATTGGCCATACGCATCAGGCGTTGCTTTTTGGCTACCATTCCGATCACACCCATACCAACCTTGACCGTCTTACCGAGATTGTCTACCTCGTAGCCATGGGTGGCCACCACCTCCAGTACTTCTTCGTCCGGGCGTAAAACTAACAAGATGCTGTGCTGGAAATCAAAATACTCTTCCATCAGGTTAAGCATCAGCGAGGCGATCGTCTTGACTTCACTGGAGGCGTTCAACGCGACCGCAACACGCTGCATAATCTCCAACTCTTTTGTCTTCCGTGCTAGCTTTTCTTCGAGGTTTTCTTCCATAATCAAATCAAACGATCTGTTCGATCGAATCCACTTTATAGATGTCAGCTCCGAGAAGCTTGAAGATTCCTGACATACCCGTCATTGAAGCGATCGCCTCCAGTTTCATATCCATCTCGTCAAAGAGAGGACCCTCTGTCTCAGTTCGTGCATAAGTAATTGAGAGGTCAAATGTAGCCCCATTTTCTGGGGATAAAATCATTACAACAGCATGTGGATTTTCGGCAATGTTGCGTCGTGTTTTATTAAAAAATTGATGAGATAGCGCAACATGATCCTCATCTACATACCAAACTTGGGAAATAACTGTGGTGTTTGGTTCTCCTGCAGCAGAACAAGTTGTCACACAAGCTGGAATTAGCCCTTGCAATGCAGGAAGGTGCTGTTCAGTAATCATTGGCATGTTTTTCTCCTCAGGAAATTGGTTTGCCAGCTTGCGGACCAGGTGTTTGATTAAAAATCTGTTCTAGTTCGATCGTAATTGCTGTATCTGCAACACGTCCAAAAATTTTTCTTGTGTTTTCAGGTGGCAACCCAAATTCGGACAAAATCTGGATAATGCTCTGACAATATTTCTGGGATGCTTGTACATCCTCTTCAGAGATAGGCCCAACGTCAGTTACGTTTCCTTTGACTTGGTAGGCCTCATGACTCACTAAGGCTGAGTAAAACACAGCTCTTTTAACTGTCTCACTGTTCTTAACTACACTTTCACAAAAAGCCCTCTGGACAAAAACAGTGATTGTACCCTCGTCCAAATTAATGCGGGAGCCGTGGGCAAAATTATGCGAAGGCTTCAAACCCAAGTCAGCTGAACCAATGTGCTGAATTCCATTCTGCAAGACATCCAAACAATTTTGGGGTATTTCCATCTATTCCTCCTAAGTTTCTCGTAGATTAACATAGATTACTTGCATCAACTTGAGGTCTCTTTGATCCAGACCTTGAAAACGAAGAGCAGCTCAGTAGAACCCACAAAATCGAACTCAAAGTGATCGGCCTTGCGGGCCATTTCAATGAATCCTAAACCAGCTCCCTTGCTGCCTTCAGGAGGCCCCTCACGCAAGCGCTGCTTGTAGGCCTTGCGCAGTTCCTTGTTATCCATTGCCTTCAATTCGTCCAGATTCTTCTGCAAACCCTCTGCGTTTTCATGGTCCATTGGGTTGATTGCTTCAATTAAGAATCCATCCTCCGCTCGGCTGATGGCAACGGTTCCAGTTCCTCCCTCCGCGATTCGATCCTTGGAATAGCGAATCACGTTCTGAGCTTGCTCGACGAAAATACCAAAGACTCGCTTGGTGATCTCCGCATCATCCTCCATTTCACTCATCTGCTCCCGGACGATACCAGAAAAGGTGGAGAGCACATCCTCGGAGAGGAGACCGGAGTAGCAGAAGAAGGTTCTGCGCTGTTCTAGCAGTTTGTGGAAATCCTGAGACTGCATGGAAACTCTCTCTTGGGGTTGGTTCAGATTTCGACGATTTGATATTGTGCATGTTCGAAGTCTTCCTCGAAGTCCTCTCCGGCTTCCTGCATGGAGCTGTCATCCGCGCGGTAGCACCAATCAATCTGGATCTGTTTGCCTTCTTCTGCGGCTTCCTCCAATTCCTCAAAGAAATCAAAGAGAAATTTGGCCGAGGAGCTGTTGAAATAGTACAACTCAATACGGGCATGGAAGCTCTCGGCGCTCTCAAGTTGCTGGCGAAGCGCTTCCATCACTGGTTCTGCAAATGCAGTAATGTCTTCTGGGTAGCACTCGCCTTTCATTTCAATACCCGTCGCTGAAATTGAGACGGCTGGGGTACGATTCGTCGCTTCTAGCTGCATACGATCACTCCAAAGGATTGGGACTTCAATTTTGTATTTTGCATCTTGTAGGTAGGGGTGAAACAAATTGCAAATTCTAGTTGCAAAGAAAAGTTGGGACTTACGACTTTTTCATATTTCCCAAGCAATTAAGGTCTGGTCATCACGTTGAGTTGCTTCTTCTCTCCAAAGTTGGATAGCAGACCTTACTTTGTTTGTCAGTTCCACCAGAGATACTTGTTCGTGGTGTTGCAAGATAGACTTGAGGCGATGTTTACCGAAAGAGAACCCTTCGGGATTACCCTCGTCCGGAATACCATCACTAAACAAGAATAGTCGGCTCCCTGAAGAAAGAGTGAACGATTGCTCCTCCCACTGCTTCAGCTTGGAGGGCTGACCTAATATTCTACGCTGTGGCTTGGTTTCCTTAATCACGCCATCAGGTTGCTGTACCCAAAGTGGCCTTCGCGCACTGGCAACTTTCAGCATGTTTTGCTGGTGATCTAGGCAAACGAGCACACCTTCCGCACCACTACTGGAGAACTTATCCTGCTCTGCTTCAAAGACTTCTCTGAGATATTGATCCAGTTGCTCCAGCAAACGAGCAGGCGAGGTGAGAGTAAGATTGTTTCCTAACCTTTGAAGGCCAGAGAGCAAGACCATAGTGATGAACGCTCCTGGCACTCCGTGTCCTGTACAGTCAAAAAGTCCCATCCAAGTCTGTGTGGAATTGGACTGTACCCAGTAGCAGTCACCCCCAATCTGGTCTAGAGGTTCAAACATTAGAGCGATTTGCCCAGAACTGTTTTCAATTGATGAGAGATCTGGCAATAAGGATTGTTGAATCCGGCGAGCTGCCGTGATGCTGTCCTGCATCTCCCGTTGTCTTCTCTGTAGACTCCCCAACTGATCGATCACCTCAGTCAAGGTTTGCAGATCAGAGAGGACTTCGTCTGCATGAGTGAAAGCATTGACTGGGTTATATATTTTGCGGAGAACTCCTTGTGGATCGATTAGAAAAGACTGACGCCTAGCGGCCATTCCAAATCGATTTGATCCAGTATATTTTGAAATCAACTGGAGTTCTGGATCAGCTAGTAGTGGGAGAGTAAGTTCATAGTTCTCAGCGAATTTAGCGTGCTGCTCCACAGTATTTGAGCTGATCCCCAAAGGTAGAGCACTAAGCTTGTCGAATTGTTTTAGACTCTGCACGAGAGCCTTGATCTGAGCCGTTCAAGCGAAGGTTTCATCTGCATAATAGAATGCCAACAACAACCACTTGCCGCAGTGATCTTTTAGTGAGTGTTCTAGCCCATATTGATCCTGTAAACAAAAATCTGGAGCAGGCTCATTGATTTGTAATGCTTGGACTTCCTCAGCTTCAAAGACGATGCCCTGTTCAAGCATCATCAAAGCACCCCCAAGACCCATTGCCATTGTCTGCGCAATCCCTGTCAGTATTTGTTCGGTAGTATCTTCTGGAAGGGCACAACTCTGGTAATTTTGTTCTAGTCTTAAGGTTGAAGTGCTTCCATTCTCCTGCAATATAACATTGGTTATGAGTTCTTGAATTGGTAGGAAATGAGTCAGCGAAAGAATTGTCATTTTCCGCTCTAGTGGATCAAGATTCTCCAGTCGTTCGACGATGACATTGCCATCCATTTCAAAAATTCGTACTGCACCTATCTCATTAGAATTGGTACCACCTTGGATCGTGACCGGAAGATATCGATCTAAGCCCTGGAAATCCGACCATAATTGCCATGCTAATTCAGCAGGCGCTTGAAGTGGGAATTCCATGAATAGATTTGGCATCTGTTATCTCGGACAGAAAGTTGGTAGGAGTAGCATGCACAGCCATAAATTTTTCAAGCTCAGTGCACGAAACTACAAAATTGCCATACTAGGCGGCAAACTCTAGCAGACTGAATGAGTTGAGTGAAGTGAGAATTAGAGGAATTATCAGCTGATGTGCGGCTCTATTGGCAAACCGCACGAAGAACAGATCATCACTTGTACATAAACTTGACTGTACAAGACCGGCCCCCGACTGCTTTACCTACCTACGTTCTTACTCCACCAACCTTCGCTCAATCCGGCTCTTCGAAACTAGGCAGAGCATGTAGAGGATGATTCCGTAGAACAAAGTGATCAGCGAAATTGCGATGGCTGGTAGGAGACTATCCTGATTGAGAACACTCTCCATCTCACGAAGCATCAAGATCGCTCCCACAAAGGTTCCCAGAATTCCCCAGATCAAGGAGAGGTTCCCGAGATCTCGCAAACACAACTTGGTGGGTTCCAATTGGCTTTTGTCGATGTTCTTGACACTGCCCAGCAGGGCTCTCCAGCTATTGCCATAGCTCTTCCAGCCATGCACCGAGATGGTGTAGTAGATGGTGGGCAAGACAACAATGATCAGCGAAGGAATATCGAGGACATACTGGATTTTTTTTGGCATCAGTGCCAAACGCATGAAGTCAAACGTACAGGCAATGAAGATCAGCGCGAATCCAAGCAAATGAGCGATTACCATCATCTTTTCCTTCTTGATGAAATAGTTGTGGAGGCTGCTTATTGCTCCTGCACTACGGGACCCGAGACAGGGTCTGTTACTCCAAGTTCGGGGCTGATCTCCTCCAACATGTGCCGGACACTATCGAGAAAGCCGATCATCGCAGGACGTGCATTGATCAGGGACTCCTGATTGTCCCACTCGCCTACAGAACAATAGGTGAATTCACCTGTTTGAACGAGCCTGCCCATCTGGTATCCGGACGGTCTTTCGAATTCAGCAAATTTACTGACGATCACATCTTTAAATTCCGGTTTCACACGAAACCGGACGACGTTCATATATTTCGACAAGATCTCTCCTTGTGACTAATTTAGGTCTTATTTCATTTGGTAGGCGCCTCATATCCACTAGACACATCACGCGCCATTGTACAGGCCTTGACCCAGTCTTCCACCGAGAGCAGTTGGATCGTATTGATTCTTGAGCATCCACCAGAAGCCGCTACTTGAGCCGCAATTGCTGCAGCTGCAACATCATCTGGAAGTTCACAAATCACGATCGCGTCATCTTCCCCAAAAGCCATCAGGAAGTGCAGCATCTTGCCACCAAAAGTTTCACAGGCCTTGGCAATCATTCCCGATCGGTCAGTTGGGTTCTCCACCATCGCCTTGATGGATGCTGAGGTGTAGGTTGCTTTGTACATGTAGAGTGACATCATTCCCCCTGTTTATGCTGATAGACGGAACTCAATCGTCGCTAAGGTCGATTGGGTTTTCATTACTTGTTTGGTGCTTGATAAGCTGAAACAACCTTGTTGGCTGTTTCCATCGCAGAGGTCATCGACTTGGAATCAACAATCTCCAGTGTAGATACTTCGGAACAGGCTCCGGTGGCCATGATGATCATTTCGATGGAAGCAAGGCTTTCGGGAGTGCCTTCACCAATTGCAATCAATTCAGCAGAACTTACGCTGAAGTAGCACTGATGCATCGTCATCCCCACTGCCTCAAAAATTTTACGAGCCGCAGCTTCTCGATCTTGTGGGCTATCCACCATGCCTTTGAACGCTGCGTTGCTATATTTTGCTCGTGCTAGATAAAGTGCCACATTTCCTCCATTTACTTGTTAGGTGCCTGGTACGCAGAAACAACCTTGTTGGCTGTTTCCATCGCAGAGGTCATCGACTTGGAATCAATAATCTCAATTCCTTCGAAGCTGGTAAAAGTCCCTGTGGACATTGTTACCATCTCCACGGCTGCCATATTTTCTGCGCTGCCTTCCGCAATCGCTACAATCTCTGCAGTACTCACACTGAAATAGACACTTTGCATATCGACCCCGACTGCAGTAAAGAGTTTACGTGCAGCAGCTTCTCGATCTTGTGGGCTATCCACCATGCCTTTGAACGCTGCGTTGCTGTATTTTCCTTTAACAAGATAAAGTGACATTTTCTACTCCTAAATTAATTGATATTAAACAGCTACTTTAATAATTAGTGGTCGATTTTGTAATACGTGTAATGAACTTTTCCTGGTGAGAACTTTCCTTGAGCTACACAGAAGATATTATTAAGATATTTGTACTTTTCAGAGGAAGTTTGCATTCTTGGATTTGTAAAAAAATAATTATCTCCGTATTCTAAGGAAATTTCACCAGCTAGAGCCTTTTGGACTTTTTCATTAACTTCTATCCTACCAGTGTATTCAACATAAATAAGGGCATCATCATCAGTTTGTAACGTTAATCTAACATCAGGAATAACATATCCTGTGTCTGTAAAAGTTCCCCACTCACCACTCATTTTAGGTTTAACAACTCCATTTAACTCTAAACCACTAAAGACCCCGCCTCCTAATTCAAAAAATGACCTATGTCCTGTTGGTAGAATGCCCAAATCGTTATTACCCACTAAATCAAAAGAAATCTCTAACAATTTTTCAAATCTCATATGGTTCTCATCAAAAAATTTGCATTTGAATATCCGTATTAAGATTCTTTACCTGGAGCTTTGTAAACCCCAGCAAACTTATTCATTGTCCCGATGATCGTGTCCAGATCCACCACTGGATAGAACATGATCTCTTCGAACACACCAGACATCTGAATCACCTGCTTCAGTCCCAGGGCCGTTGACCAATCGGGTACTTCCATCGTCACACAGACATCCAAGTCTCCGCCTAGAAAATCACAATCAATCAGCTTGGAATCAATTTGAGAGCCCATCGCTTCGATTTGCTGTACACGGGCTGCGTAGCTCGAATCTTTCATTCCTTTGACTGCATCTTCTGAATAAACACCTAGAATTTTTATTTTCATATTACTCCTTTGTGGATGATGGAGCTCTCACTAGCACGAAAATTAGTGAGAGCTAGTTAAAAAACTGTTATTATTAACTTTTTATTAGAATTAAGCCCAGTGCCAGATCTCCCACTTGGCATTTCCGCTTGGATCTACATCCCACTCGTAAATCATCGCTTTGCCATTTAGGCTCATGAGCGAAGGAGCAGTCGTTTCGAAGTAGCAGGCACCACGAAATTTGGAGCCACCATCTTCGGTCATTCCACCAGATCCAGTCGCACGAAAAGTAGCGACCCCATCCGCTGCCATGACAATGCCGGAATTCGGCAATTCACCGTACATGCTACCATCAGCTCGCATTTCTGCATAGTAGGTTGACATTGTTTGGACTTGGACACCTGCCAACGTTCCGCTTCCTTGAACAGCGACCTCAAACTTAGGTAAAGTTCCCTGAGTGGGAAGAACTTTGTTTGCCGCAGCACAGGTCATCGAACCCATCTTTTC
>DJYX01000243.1:0-3163 GCA_002450295.1 Deltaproteobacteria bacterium UBA6967 | reverse complement strand
CAATTCACCGTACATGCTACCATCGGCTCGCATTTCTGCATAGTAAGTTGACATTGTTTGAACCTGTACACCCGCCAACGTTCCACTTCCTTGAACAGCGACCTCAAACTTAGGTAAAGTTCCCTGAGTGGGAAGAACTTTGTTTGCCGCAGTACAGGTCATCGAACCCATCTTTTCACCTAACATAAAAATCTCCTTTGTTTGTGTGAATCAATCGTTTTAAGCACATATTAGATTGTGTTCTCAGACAATCTAGTCTGCCATACTCCCAATCACTTCTCCGTGCATGATCATTCCGACGGAATAGTTACCAATCACCTTCTCCAACATGACTCCAATGTCTTGCCAACCTGCTGAACTTTCCATGTGTGCCTGGCTTCCTTCTAGACCACGGTAGACCTCAGTCAATGCCATCATTGTATGACCAGTTGTACCTTCCGAGGGGTCCAAAGGGTTTTTCAATTCTGCAGCTTTTGAGATCGTGTAGACCAAAGGGCTAGGCTCAGCCGGTCCCTGGTGGGTAGCCCGCATCCACTTTTCATGACTAGTCGCCAGGATGGCTTCTACCTCTGGTACTTCGGCGTCGGGTACGCGAAACATGAAATTGAAGGTTCGACAACTTTTATTGATCATTTGATTCTCCAGTTTGAGGTGAAAATAGGAGTGATTATGGCTGCAAAGTTTCTGAGAGAGTCGCAGCTGCATCGGCATCCGTGCCGACAGGAGTCACTTCCAGGTGACAGGTGCGGTTCCATTGTTGGCAATATTTCATGACTGCCTGGTAATCATCCGTCTCCACTACCATGAAGCCTGTGCTCGATGGCTCATGCCAGCGACCAATCAGCTTCATGCCATACCATTTTTCGTCTCCACCGGCGAACTGAGTCTGAGTGACATGAATCAACTCTTCCTTGATGGAATAAGAGATCTTGAACAACATCTTTTTTCCTTTGCTTTGTGAGTATGAATGAGGTCAACAGTCCCAATTGGGGAATGTCCTGAAAATCAACTCTTCCTTTTAGCCTTTGGCGTAAGTAGCTGCCGTGGAACTCTCGAATTCGTAGGCGATCACTTCTTCATTTCCAACAACCCAGCCATCGTGACCAGGACCAAAAACGTAGAAATCACCCGCCTTCACATCCAACTCGGAGCCATCATCTGAAATCACATGGAGTTGGCCTTGTTGTATGAAACCAACGTGGGATTTCTGACAAGACTCAGTTCCAGCCAGCGGTTTGATACACTCAGACCACTTCCAACCTGGTTGCAGGCGAAGCTGAGAGGCCATTTGGCCATTCAACTCAACCACTGCCATCCGAGTCTTGTCTGGAGTACGAACGTCTTGAGAGTCCGCAAAATTTGCTTTCATCAAACTACTCATTTGTTTCTCGTGTAATGGGGAAGAGAGAGGGCCCCTGACATAGAAGGGGGAGGACTATGCCAAGGGCGGGGTGCCTGCAACCACAAAGAGCAGCAGGCAGACACAGCTAGTAGATTGATGCGAAATCAATCTCCTGGTTTGGAATAGGTAGCAGCTTCCTGCAACGCCTTTGCTCGTTCAAAGAGCGGAACCGCATCTGCAGCTCGCAATGCTGGCAGAGTGGTGATTGATTCAATGGCGCCCGAGCCTCGAACCAACAAAGCGTCAATCAAACTGAGTTCGTTGACGTTTTGATCATCAGGAAACGCACTAATAATAATGAAATCGATCTCACCATTTAGCAAAAAATAGTAGTCAATCAACTTACCACCCAAAGCATCTACCATTTTTCCGAGAGCTTCTGCCCGGTTTTCTGGTTTTGCAGTCAGCCCATTGAGGCCCTCTTTGCTCATCTTGCCATAGGTCACATAAATCATTCTATTCTCCAAAAATGGACGGTTGGATGGTTGTCTCTCAATCTGCCAAGGGTACCATTACGGTCGATTCAACAATATGTCCTGCTTTTTCAATAGTGGCGGCGTTCTCAGGACTCTGCATGAAGGCCTGTATAGCAGCCATGTCAGCGACTTCAAACATCAAATGGACTTTGTGCGGATTGGCAGCCTCGACACCTACGAAAACGTCTTTGATATTGGCTGCGTCTCTAGCGCCTTTGTGTTCGTCAAAGACTGCTTTCCACTCAGCATAACTTTTAGAGATTTCAAAATTGATCAAGAGTCGCATCATTCACTCAATAGACAGGTTTCGTGATTGGAAAGTTAGGAATTTGTTAGGGATAAAGTGCAATCTGATCAACAAACACCGTTAAAAGAGTAAAATTAGGCAAAAAACCTAGAAAACAAAGACTTTTACTGGATTTCTGCTCTATCTTTTTCTGATAACACAGAAAAAAATTGCGATACGTTTTTTTATCAAGTCTCTTGTACCGACTGAGAGATAGACTGTCAAATAAAAATCTGAGCTTTCTTCAGATTAGCAACAAAGGCTGATTTTCGATGATAATGACAGAGGTGTACTGGGGGAAGGTTGCCCGATCAGTTCGACCAATCGGGCTACGGAAGAGGCTCTCGGGAAGAGCCTAGAAGACGGAGGTTCAGGAGCGAGGTGAACCCTGAAGATTGGCGACAATCTGGTTCATGGTGCGCTGGTAGAAATCCAGGCCCTGTCCCTGTGCATAGAGGATCGCCCCCTTCATTGATGACAAGATCAGGTTTGCTTGATCCTTGGCTTCACCTACAAAGAACAATTCCTCGCTGGATTGTCCATCCTCGAGAATCGAGGTCAGCGTCGACAACTCAGTGGTTTCGATCTTCGTCAACACTTCGTTCATTTCCTCATTGATGTTCCACCGATCTGCCTGGAATGAACTCACAGGACAAATCCTCTTTTCCTCAATCGATTTGACTCCCAAGTCCAAATAAGCCTGAAGCTTCTCCACTGGATTCATTCGTGACTGGCGCAACTGCTTGGCAAGATCCTGCGTTGCTTCATACCAATATTTTAGATAAGCCAACCCCAATTCCTGCTTTTTTGGAAAATGGTGGTGGATGCTAGCTTTGCGGATCCCCAACCGCAAAGATAGGTCGTTGTAGCTGAAGCTGTCATAGCCTTTTGTTTGAATCATTTCCCCAGCTAACATGAGAATTTCTGACTGCCTCTCTCTCATACTTCCCCGTTTACGTCCAATGTGTGTTAAATAATGTTGGTTAGTTAGAAATTAAT
>DJYX01000190.1 GCA_002450295.1 Deltaproteobacteria bacterium UBA6967 | reverse complement strand
GCTACCCTGAAAGCCACCTTGGAAGATTCTTTGAGAAGGCTCAACACAGATTTTATTGATGTCTATTACCTCCACCGCTGGGACAAGAACAATGTGGCGATTGAAGAGAGTGTGGGGGCGCTGGCCGAGATGGTTCAGGAAGGCAAGATTGGTGGAATTGGCCTGTCAGAGGTTTCTGCAGCGACCTTGCGCAAAGCTCATGCATTGCACCCGATCACTGCCGTCCAAAATGAGTATTCACTTTGGACCCGTAACCCTGAAATTGGCTTGAGTGCAGCCTGCCAAGAACTTGGGGTGACGTTGGTTGCCTTCTCTCCACTGGGCAGAGGTTTCCTTTGTGCTCCCGAACTGGGTCTTAGTAAGTTTGCAGAAGGTGATATGCGTCTGACGATGCCACGCTTTCAGGAGCCAAATATTTCTCAAAATCGTGAACTCATCAAAAAGCTCAGTCAAGTCTGTGCTGAAATCAATTGTTCTCTCGCACAGATCGCAATTGCATGGCTGCTTGCTCAAGGTGAGCATGTGCTGCCGATTCCGGGGACAGTCAAGATTGATCACTTGGAAGACGATCTTGGAGCTGCTTCCGTAACGCTCTCAGCCGAAATTTTGTCCAAGTTGGATGACCTGTTTCAGCCTGAGAAGATTCATGGTTTTCGTTATCCAGCCCTAGGAATGTCAGAGGTTGATACGGAAAGTTTCGCTTGTGAACAGTAGGATTTAATCTCGGACAGAATTAATGGATGTTGTGTAAAAATGGCATGCCTGCCGGATATTTACTTTCAGACCCGATTCCGCTCTAGCGCTAAAGTTCTTCAATGGCCAAAAGCTTTTGCGATTATCACGGCTTGGCCTACTACGGGCGAGATTTGGTCTGAAGAAGAAATTCAGATTCAGGCAAAGCGTCTACAAGAGGTCTTGGAGCAGCGTAATGTCTGGCGTGTGGAATTAACCGGCTATTCCCCGGCTGACGGACATGCTGAACCTGGCTGGGCAGTGGAACTGAATTTTGATGAGGCCTGCACCTTGGGTCTTTGCTTTCGCCAGCATGCCATCTACTGGATTGTGGCTGATCAGCTGTTCGTCAGCCTCTGTGATTCAGAACGGAAGTGTATTGAAGTGGGAAGCTTTCGGGAGCAACTGGATTAAATACTCGATAGAGTCCCGCCTGGAGCAGAGTTTGACCGCAAAACCGCTACCTAACGTCCGTCATCTAGTTTGCCATGGATAACGAAGAAAAGCTTCGTCGTCTGAGAATTAAGGCTGAAGAAAGGGAAAGGGTCCGCGAAGAAAAGCTCCAAAATGAGGATTCTTTGCAAGCCTTGCGGGAAGTCTACGGCCTGAGTGAGGTGGAACTTCAGAAACTCCAGCAGGAAGTTGAATCAGAGTACGCTGCAGAACAAGCGTCAGGGCAGCAACGAATCCAGCATCGTTATGGCAGTTGGCCATCCATCAAGCAGTTGTTGTTCACTGCCAAAGGGAGACTCTCGCGTGGTGACTTCTGGTTGGCAGAATTGGGTGTTTTCGTTGTTCATTCGCTGATCGCTGCTTCAACTGTCAGCTATCCAGTATTGGGTATACTTGCCCTGATTTGCTGGTTGGCGCACATCAATCTTGCTATCAAGCGTTGCCACGATCGAGGATATTCTGGTTGGTTTCTCCTCCTTGGTATTGTTCCTGTCTTTCAGTTCTGGCCGATGGTGGAACTCTTCTTTCTAGCGGGAGAAAACGGAGAGAATCGGTTTGGTTCGGAGCCTGGAGAATCAGGCTCTACTGACAACCGTGTCTGACTTCTTCCTTGCGCAATTGCGGGTTTCCCTGCAAGGTGAATGCTTCTCACTATTGATTCGAATCCTTACAAAAAAATCTGAATGCAAGACCAAATTCGCATCCTCAAACAACAGGCTTTAAACGATCTTCAGCAAGTGGACAGCACGGAATCCCTACCTGGTTGGTTTCGTGATTATTTGGGGAAGAAGGGAGCGGTGACAGCGCTGCTCAAACAACTCGGAACCGTTGCTGCTGAAGAACGCCCCCAAGTTGGCAAAGCTATCAATGATTTGAAAACAGAATTGCAGGATTCCTTCGATTCTTTACAGGAGCGGTTGCGCCAGCAAAAGATGGAAAAGGAGATCGCTTCGGATTCAATTGATGTCACACTACCTGGACGACCCTTTCCGACCGGACATCTCCATCTGACTACACAGACGTTGCGCAAAATCTATCAAATCTTTGCTGAGATGGGCTTTCAGGTGTACGAGGCTCCGGATGTGGAAACAGATGCCTATAATTTCCAGGCACTCAACATTCCTGAGTACCACCCTGCAAGAGACATGTGGGATACCTTCTGGGTCAATAAGGAAGTGGTTTTGCGAACCCACACCTCTCCAGGCCAGATCCGAGCGATGAAGGAATTTGGACCAGAACCCATTCGGGTGATTCTGCCGGGTAAATGCTATCGATATGAGCAGATCACTCCTCGGTCTGAACATCAGTTCTATCAGGTCGAAGGTTTGGTGTTAGGTTACAAGATTCGGATGACAGATCTGATCGGGGTGATGAATGAGTTTGCGCGCAAGATGTATGGTAGCGAGCGCAAGACGCGGATTCGTGGTAGTTACTTCCCATTCACAGAACCGAGCATTGAGATTGATATGGACTGCATCCTTTGCGCAGGAGAGGGCTGCCGGGTTTGCAAGTACACATCTTGGCTGGAGGTTGCTGGGGCTGGGATGGTTCATCCAGTTGTCTTGAAAAATGGGGGCTACGATCCCGATGTTTGGAGTGGCTTTGCTTTCGGTATGGGAGTGGAGCGTCCAGCGATGCTCAAGCACGGCATCCGTGATATCAGATACTTCTACGGTAACAACCTACAATTTCTGCAGCAGTTCTGAGTTTGGTACTTCTCCGCCTGTTGTTCTGCTAGTGATGATCTCTCCATGACTGCTCTTCTTGGGCTGCGTAACCTGAGCAAACGCTTTGGTTATCGCACAATTCTCCAGGAACTGAATCTGGATATTCAAGCGGGAGAATGTGTTCTCCTGCTAGGTAACAACGGGGCTGGCAAGTCTACGCTGTTACGGCTCTGTGCGACTCTGCTCAAGCCGCAGCAGGGAGAGATCCTGTATGAAGGAATGCCCATTGATGAAGATAAGCATCGCTACCTAAGAGATATGGGAAGCATTGCCCACGAAAGCCGCCTCTACGGAGATCTTACCCCAAGAGAAAACCTTCACCTCTTTGGTGTTCTCTATGAATTGAAGGATTTGCCACAGAGAATTCCTCTAGCACTGCAGGAGGTTCAACTCAGCCACGCCATCGACCTCCCAGTCAAGACCTTCAGCAGTGGAATGACCAAACGGACGGCAATTGCGCGGCTGTTGTTGCAGCAACCGAAGCTCTTATTGCTGGATGAACCCTATACAGGATTGGATCAGAACTCAGTTCGATGGTTTCAGGAATATCTCCTTGATTTTAGGAACCAGGGAGGGACCTTGTTGCTTGTTACCCATCAACTAGAACTTGGATTGGAGTTGGCTACCCGGGTACTTCTACTCAGTCACCGCAAGATTATAAAAGATCAATCCGCCTCCACGATGAATCTCTCCGAATGCCAGCAATGGCTCAGTCAGTCATGATCCAAACTCTCACCCAAATTGATTCTGTAGAGCAACTAGAACAGCTTTCACCCGATTCTGTTTCCGAGGTGATTCTCGCACACAAGCGATTGAGTCGCCTTGGAAAATTGGAAACAGAGCAGTTGCTAGAACTTGCTGAACAGGCTCATAAAAGAGGACTTAGGGTCTATCTGCAGTGGGATCTGCTGGCAACAGAAAATGACTTCCGACGAATGTTGCAGGAGGTACTGGAGCAGATCCCCTTAAGTTCATTTGACGCAATCCGTGTGCAAGATGTCGGCGCCTTGGAGTGGTTAAGGCAACACCCTGCCAAGCCCAAGATCCACTGGATTGCTGAGACAGGCCACCATAATCTTCCCAGCCTACAGCGCTGGGTTGCCTATGTGGGATCAGCTTTAGAACGAATTGTTCTTTCGACAGAATTACCCGTCCTAATTCTAAGCGAGTACTGCAGAGAACTATCTGTCTCCTGTGAGTTGTTGGCTGTGGGGCGCATTCTACTGTTCTATAGTCCTAGAAAACTACTTTCTCCGGTCCTTGGTGCTCCAACTGAGATGACCCTGGCCACAGTGACTTCGACAGATCAGCACCATCACGAATTTCCAGTTTTGGAGCACCATCATGGAACCCTGATGTTCCACCATCGGGATCTTTTCTTACTGGATCGGATTGAAGATCTTCGAACGAGTGGGCTGCGCTATTTGCGTTTTGACATACAACACATGGAACTGCGGATCTGGTTACCTCAGCTACAGCAAGTGGTTCGGGACGGTCTGGACTCAGATGGCAAACAAATCAGATCTAGTTGGCCAAGGCAGACAACGCAGGGATTTTTCAGAGCAAACCGAACCGAACGTCCGATTGAAAAATTGAAAAATCCAAACCTGCGTTATTTGGATGGAGAAGTGGTCGGATATGTTTTGGAAGTGGCGAGTCGAGAATATATGGCGGTTGCCAGTCGGCGTAGTTTTGCGCGAGGTGATGAAATGATTTTGATTACGCCGGAAGGGAAACGAATCCCTTTCGTAGTAGAAGACTTGCGGAATTGGAAGCAGCAGGAGGTAGAAGTAGCAGAGGTAGGAGGCTTATGGCTGCTTCCTCACGAGCGTTCAGCCACAGCCCAGTCTTTGCTTTATTTCGCAGAGTTTTTTTCAGATGGAGATTGAGGAGGTATTCGAGTATCTCGCAGCAGATCCGAAACTCCCTTTTCTGACATTCCCATGAAGGCCCCAACGGTGGCTCCCATGATGCCTGCCATCGCTGCACCGATTCCTACACTAGTGCTAACTCCCAGTTTCATTGACTCGTCCATCATGTCCAATGCCGATTCGGCAAGTTGCTGGCTAGCTTCTGCGGCTTCAATCGCGTTTTGAGCAAGCTGCTTGTTGAGCTGTAGGGCCATCGTTGCTGCACTCACTTGAGAGGCTTTTACGCGATGTTTTGGTAGACTGGAGTTGGCAAGCTTTTCAATCTCACTTAGGTTTTCGCTGAAAAGACGTTCGGACAGATCACTCAATGAATCTTCGTCCAATTCACGGATCATCTGATAGAGCAGTTCAATCTCACTACGTCCAAACAGCAAAAATACAGGATTGACGTTAAGGGCTAAGGCAATTCCTGCAATCGTGGAAAGTCTTGGATCAACTTCCCCTCTCTCGATTTGCGCGATGGCGGTGGTCGAATGTCCTGAATCTTCTGCCAGCTGCTCTTGGGTATAGGTGCGTCCGAGAACCTTTGCTTTTGCTTTGCGTGCCGAGATGATGTTCTTCGCAAGAGTAGCACGCAGCTCTTCTTTGATCTTGGAGACGTCTAAGGCTTCTGACACATGACTATTCATTACTTACCCTGCCAGAAGTTAACCCGATTTGATACGATTCCCAATCCTAGTTGCTGATACTGTCGAATTCGTTCGTAGGCATTCCCAATAGCTTTCAATTGTAACTGCTCCAGTGCCTGAGTCGATTGGGATGAAGGCAAGATTGCTCCCCACATTCCAATGGGTAGCCGAGCCAGTGCCTTTTGCCAGGCTTCGATTGTGGCTAGGTTCTCATCAAAATTGCGCTGCAGTACTTGCCAAGCTGGAAACATCAATTCTCCATCGAAAAAGATACGACAAGACCTGAAAACGGAAGGAATACTGTGCCTTCGAGCAGGCATCAAGTTGCTTGTATAATAGTGGGCTTGCTATTAAATTACAAGAATAATTGCTTTTTAAGTAAATGGGAATGATTTAGCGATTTGTAATTGAAAACGGAGGAAAGTGATGAATTTAGGAAGGGGTAGGCATCTTGTTTTGGCAAACAAGATGCCCTTCAATCGTAAGGAAACTCAGGAGCAGCCGCTGGTGTGACCACAGGAAACACACTTTAAACAAGCTCCATTCCGGACCATGGTGAATTGACCACAATTTCCGCAGTTCTCACCTTCGTAGCCCTTGGTACGAGCTTCACGAATTAATTCATTGCGGCTGCGTCCTTCCATGTTCCAGTCACCCAGTAGAGATAGCATTCCATGATTTGTGAGATCGCTATCACTGGTTTCTGGTGCCAAACCGTTTCCGTTGTAGCTGCCTTGCGCAGCTTCCACATCTCCGACAGCAGCCTCTTCATCAGTTGTTCGAGCAAGGTAGGCCTGACTTTCTTCCAAAGTCAGTGTCCGCTCAGAAATAACTTTCTCGTCATGATACTCTGGTGGACTGATTTGCTTACCATAAGAGTGCAGCGAACTGGAGCGTAAGTCTTCTGGAGCGACGTGGGCTAAATCCGTTCGGTCCAGGTAAGTGATGGCTAGTTCGCGGAAGATATAATCAATGATTGAAGTGCTGACCTTGATCGCATCATTACCCTGAACCATGCCGTTTGGTTCAAAGCGAGTGAAGACGAAGGCTTCAACATATTCTTCCAAGGGTACGCCATGCTGCAATCCAAGAGAAACCGCAATTGCAAAGCAGTTCATCATGCTCCGAAATGCAGCTCCTTCCTTATGCATATCCAGGAAGACTTCACCCAGTTGCCCATCTTCATACTCTCCAGTTCGCAGGTAGAGCTTGTGGCCACCGATAGTCGCTTTCTGTGTATAGCCCTTGCGTCTGCCGGGCAGCCTTCTACGTTTGGCAATGTAGCGATGAATGACTTTCTCAGCGATGCGTACTTCGCGGGGTTGTGCAGGAAGTAGCTCTTCATCCAACTCTTCATCAAAATCACCAATATCCTCAACGGCACTCGTATTCAGTGGTTGGCTGAGCTTTGAGCCGTCTCGATAGAGAGCATTGCACTTGAGTCCAAGCTGCCAGGAGTGATGGTAGACGTCTTTGATATCCTCAACAGAGGCTTGACCAGGTAAATTGATGGTTTTTGAAATGGAACCTGAGATAAAAGGCTGTGCAACGGCCATCATGCGTACATGGGATTCGGCAGATAGGTAGCGTTTTCCTTTCTTGCCGCACTTGTTGGCACAATCAAATACATCGTAGTCGGAGCGCTTCAGATGAGGTGCGTCCTCAACAGTCATGGTACCGCAGACGTAGTCGTTGGCGGCATCGATTTCTGATTCTCGGAACCCTAGGTGTTGAAGAATGCTGAATTCTGGATGATTCAGTTGATCTTCACTGATTCCCAAGGTCTTTATGCAGAAATCATCGCCGAGTACCCAGCGGTTAAAGACAAATCGGATGTCAAAGGCTGCGGGCAATTGCCCTTCGATGATTTGTAGCAATTCTTCGGTGAAACCCTTCTGACGAAGCACCTCTGGGTTGATGCAGGGACTGCCACTGAGAGAACCACGTCCTTTGGTATAATTGACGATATCCTGAACCTGCTGCTCGTTATAACCCAATTTGACGAGGGCAGGTGGGATCGATTGGTTGATGATCTTGAAATATCCTCCACCAGCGAGTTTCTTGAACTTGACCAACGCAAAGTCAGGCTCAATTCCGGTAGTGTCACAGTCCATCAGTAATCCGATGGTTCCCGTAGGCGCAATGACGGTCACCTGAGCATTACGGAATCCATGCTGCTCACCGAGTTCTACGGCTCGATCTGCATCAGCCTGCGCTGCTTGCAACAACTCAGGGGGACAATGCTGACTGTCAATAGCCACTGGTTTGATGGTCAGCCCTTCGTATTCACGATCTGAGGCACGGTAAGCGGCTCTACGATGATTTCTCAGAACACGCAGCATTCCATCTTTATTTCTTTCATAGCCTGGGAACGGTCCCAACTCGGACGCCATTTCTGCAGAAGCTGCGTAAGCACTCATGTGCATGATACAGGTGATTGCCCCACAGATTGCTCGGGCCTTCTCTGAATCATAAGGAATGCCATTGACCATCAGGAATGTTCCCAGGTTTGCGTAGCCAAGACCAAGAGTTCGGAACTCGTAAGACAACTCTGCAATGCGTCGACTTGGGAATTGAGCCATCAGGACGCTGATTTCGAGAACAATGGTCCAAAGTCGAACGGCGTGCCGGAAGCGCTCAATGTCCAGTTCTCCATTCTCATTTTGGAAACGAAGGAGATTCAGGGACGCCAGATTACAGGCAGTATCATCCAGAAACATGTATTCACTGCAGGGGTTCGATGCTCGGATGGGACCGTCTACTTCGCAGGTATGCCATTCGTTAATAGTTGAATCGAATTGTAAGCCTGGATCGGCAGAGGCCCATGCCGCATAAGCAATCTGTTCCCAAAGTTCGCTGGCTCTTAATGTCTGGCAGGCTTTCGGTTCACGCTCTTCCTCACGAGACTTGACCAACTCTGTTCTCCAGTACAACGACCAGTCTTGATCTTGCTCAACAGCAGTCATGAAATCGTTGGTGATGCGAACAGAGTTGTTTGCATTCTGCCCAGCCACTGTGCTGTAGGCTTCTGAGTTCCAATCGGTATCGTACTCATCAAACTCGACGCCAGTATATCCCTGTTTAGCGAGGTGAATGATTCGCTCTACATAGTTCAAGGGCATACTGGAAGCACGAATTTGTAGGAGAACCTTGCGCAAGTGCTTGTTTTTCCGACGGTCAAAGCGTTCAGAAATCTCAGGCCAGGAGTGACAGGCCTGGAAAAGCTCATTGATCAGTGATTTAATCTGCTTGGAGCCGGCAACCAGAGCAGCAACCTTTTGCTCTTCTTTCACTTTCCAGTTGACGAACTGCTCAATGTCTGGGTGATCAACATCCAGGCAGACCATTTTTGCAGCTCGACGCGTGGTCCCACCTGATTTGATCGAACCAGCGGCTGTATCTCCGATTCTTAGGAAAGACATCAATCCCGAAGAGACGCCTCCGCCAGACAGGGGCTCTTTGCCACCACGAAGATCCGAGAAGTTGGATCCCGTTCCAGAGCCATATTTGAACAAGCGAGCTTCTCTGACCCAGAGGTCCATAATCCCTCCCTCTTGGACCAGATCGTCCTTGACGGATTGGATGAAGCAGGCATGTGGTTGGGGATGACTGTAGGCATCTTCAGATTTTTTAATCTCCTGAGACTTTGCATCAACGTAATAATGTCCCTGGGCAGGCCCTGTGATCCCATAGGCCCAGTTCAAGCCGGTGTTAAACCACTGTGGAGAGTTAGGTGCCACCATTTGGTTGGCGAGCATGTAGCGAAGCTCGTCATAGAAAGCTTGGCTCGAAGACTCATCATTGAAGTAGCCATACTTGTGTCCCCAATACGTCCAACATCCAGACAAACGATCAAAGACCTGACGAGCATCATTCTCTGAAACCATTTTCTCATCTGCTGGCAGCTTAGCTTGCTTGGTTTGATCAGGTACTGAGGCCTGTAACCAACTTGGAATACCTTCTTCCGAGCGTTTACGACGATGTTTGGGGATGCCAGCTTTTCGGAAGTACTTTTGGGCCATGATGTCAGAAGCCACCTGGGACCAGGTTTTAGGGACCTGTACGTCTTTCCATTCGGCGACAACCGATCCGTCGGGGTTGCGGATGACCGAGCTGCGGGATTCAAACTCCAGAGAAGCATAGGGGTCTTTTGCAGCTTGAGTGAACAATCGATCAATCTTCATAGCCTTACCTGGGAACAGCGTTGTGGACTCAATGGTGTTTTGCAGACAGAAAGGGAGCGATGCAGGAACGTGCAAATGAGGGATGCGGGGGAGCGTGTAATGAGAAACGTCTCCGGTGCCCCTGGACGGTCACCGTTCTCATCCATGAGATGAAAGCGGATTATTACGGTAGCCAATCTTCCAAGAGAAAGCAACGCCCCAACTGACCTCACAGAGCTAAGTTGGCGATATCGCTAATTAATTTTTTTTATTTAGAGTAAGTTACTGATTTATCTATTGAAAAAATAAATCTTTAGAAAATCGTTAGTGGAAACAAGGATATGCGAAAACTGGGCTGGAATCAAAGATAACCAAAAGTTTCCAAAAACGAAGACCTCCTAGCCCCTGAATCGTCGATACAACACAGGGTTGAGGGTAGCGTCATTATACATTTTCATCTGCCGATAGATCTTCATTTGTTTTCGTCCATGTAGCAAATCCTCCCAAAGTTGGCTGAGAGAATTGCCAAGATCAGAACGCTGCTCCTTGAGCACCAACAGCTTTGCCTGGCATCGTTGTCGGTGATCCTCAGCCGCATCTGCCCTGTTTACCTGTTCCTCCATGTGGAAGATTTTTAGTGCACTGATGGACAGCCGATCAATAATGCTGCCTGGGGTTTCGCTGTTGATGGGTGTATTGGTAGATGGCTTGGCAATTTCCTGTAGATGCCCTAGCAGGTGCTCATCCAACTGTTCAATCAAGTCGTTCCGTTGCTGATTGAGCTTGTCTATGTTTCGTTTTACCTGAGCGATGATACGGTCTGTTGCATCAGGATCTCTAGCGAGGTCTTCTTCGTGCCAAAGCGAGAAATTGGACCAATGCTGACGATCGAGCAAGCTCTTGAAGTCTCTGTCTTCTGAGACTTCGTAAGGGGCTTGGTGCCAACGATCTACAAGGTCAAGTTGCCGTGTAAGAAACTCAGGAACGGGAGGGATCATGATGAATACGTGACATGGATTTGAGTCGAGTTTCTGGTGATTCAATCTGTACGATCCGGGCCCCAACCTTTTCTTCGACAACAACCGTTTGTGCTCTGGCGATCTGACGGTCATTAACCCAAACTTCCAGCGGTTCTTTCGGTTTGGAGTCTAGTTCAATAACGGAGCCTTGCCCCAAGCGCAGTACTTCACTGATATTCATCATGCACTCTCCCAGGATCAACCTTGTCTCTAGTGGGAGATCTAGTAACTGCTCGGTCTGGGGATGTCTAACAGCCGAAAGTTTCCCAATCTTTTGTGTGGAATCGAATTGATTTGCCATGAAGCTTTTTTCAGTTTGCCATGATCGAGTAACCACAATCTACGTAGATCAGTTGCCCCGTGATTCCACTGGCAGCATCACTTAGTAAAAACGCAGCAGTGTTTGCCACTTCGGCTTGGGTAGCTGTTCGTTTCATAGCAGAGTGTTCACCAGCAACTCGGATCATCTCAGAAATATCCTTGATACCTGCTGATGATAGAGTGCGAATCGCACCAGGAGAGAGAGAGTTGATTCGTATGTTTTCGGGACCCAACTCCCTTGCCAGATAACGCGTACAAGATTCAAGAGCTGCTTTGGCAGGCCCCATCACATTGTAATTTGGAACTGCTAGGGTGGAGCCAATGAAACTCATACTGACAATGCTGCCTCCACCACGCTTACGCATCATTGGGATGACTCCCTTCGCAAGAGGGAGCAAAGAGTAAGCACTGATTTCCATTGCCTTGTTGAATCCGTCCCGCAAAGTTTCGGAGAAGGGCTTGCTGAGGTCTTGGGTGTCTGCATAAGCGAGACTGTGTACCAAAAAGTCTAATTCCCCCCACTGCTCATCCACCTGCTTGATTAGCGCCCCAATCGACTCATCAGAGGCTACGTCACACTCTGCTATCAGTGTAGCGCTGGTCTGCTCTCCCAGTTTGCGCACATTGGCTTCAAAACGACCTTTGGGATCGCGCAGAAACGTCAGACCCAACTCTGCACCCTGTTGGTGCAGTCGTTCTACGACAGCCCAAGCGATACTACGCTGGTTGCCAACACCGAGTACCAAACCTCTTTTTCCAGAAAAATCAATCATCTGTTTTCATCCATTCCAGGGGAACGTTTAGATGTGCTAGATGAGCCGGTGCCCAGCAGCAAATGTTTTCAAACGCTAAAGCTCTCGTGCGAAAAATCAAGGAGATTCAGGTGAATGAAAATGTCCAATAGCTTCTCCGAGGCGAACAGTTTGGCCTAGCTCAAGTGAATTCAACTCGACTTGGTCTTTTCGAAACAACAAAATCACAGTTGATCCAAGCTCAAAGCGCCCAAGCTCTTCACCAGCTTTCAAGGGATACGGTGTAGGTAGAGATGCCTTGAGGATTTTAGCACCGGGTTGGTTGGAGTAGGTTGTGTGATATACGGTACGAATCCTTCCGACTACAGTAGCACCAACCTTGACCAGTGCACACTCGCCATGTTCTGTATCAATGTATGAAATCCAACGTTCATTCCGGGCAAAGAGCCTTAGTACAAAAGCTAATCCAAGTGGACTGACAGTCCACAACTCACCTGGTATGTATGCGAATCGACTGACAGATCCGGTGGCCATGATATGAATACGGTGATAGTTATAGGGCGCCAGGTAGATGGTTAGATAGATCCCTCCCTCGTATTCACGGGCAACAAAGGAATCTTGAAGCAGGTCAGTCAGTAGATACTCTTTGCCCTTTGCTTGTAAAAGTGTTTCATGGGTAATTGTTCCAAAGAACCCAATTGCTCCATCAACTGGACAGATCAGAGCGTTTTTGTCT
>DJYX01000129.1:5106-6619 GCA_002450295.1 Deltaproteobacteria bacterium UBA6967 | reverse complement strand
CGGAAGATGGCACACAATCCGTCACCATCACCATCAACGATGATGACACCGCAGAGCTGAAGTATTCTCATATTTCTGGATCAACATCCGTGACAGAAGGCGGTTCAACAGATTCACTGACGCTCTATTTGGGGTCTGAGCCCACGGGGAATGTGGTGGTTGAGATCACTTACACAGAACAATCCCAGGTGGAAGTCACAACACCCTCCTCCCTGCAGTTGACCTTCACACCTGCAAATTACAAGAATGTACAGGTGATCACGCTGAGAGCGATTGATGATGACTTCATCGATGGGAACCATTCCTCAACGGTGACGATCTCAGTCAATGCAGGACTCACAGCAGATTCCAACTATGATGGCTTATCCAGCAAGAACAAAACGGTCTCCATCATTGATGACGATACCTCGGGAATTGCTGACTTTACAATCGATAGTATCGATCGTGACTATGGCAGGCTGGCTCTGAACTGGACAGCACCCTCGGGAATTGTCAATGACGGTGATACCACTTCAGTTGGTGGGAGTGATGACTACTATCGAGTCTATTGGACAACGGTTGCTCCTGGCGCAAGAACCCCGGCAAATCGGGATATTGACCAAACCGATAACGCAACCAGAACAATTGACGCGGACCGCATTCTGTTTGTTCATGGAGGACTGAATTCGGCAACTTACTACTACTATCGTTTAGCAGTCTACGATACGAGCACCGGGGCCTGGAAGTTTTCAACAAATGAACTCGGAGCCTCCCCGCTACCCGTTGAGTGTACCTCCACAGGAGGAACTTCGGAGATTACAGATAATGACCCAGACCTGTTGGTTTATTATCCGCTAAATAATGATTTACAGGACCATAGTCCACAGCGAACCAGGACGGGCGCAGAAGGTTGGCCCTATCACCTAGCAGAAGCCAGCAGCGACAGCGACATTGATTTTGGGGAAGGATGTGCTTATGGCAATTCAGCTTATATGAGTGGTTCTGGTGCGTATGATGGCACTCGAGGCAATGGAACTTGGGGAGTCAATAATGATTTCTCAAATGCTGATTTTCCAGCAAATGACGGAAATTGGACGGTTTCGGTGTGGACATCACCCGATGGAGACCTCGAAAAATTTACGAGTATCTTCTCCACTGGTGACAATAACAAAGGTCCAGAGTTGCAATTGGATGTTGATGATAAGTATGAGCCAATTGGTAGAATCCGTCTCTTCAATAAAATGAGTGATAATTTGAAGGGGCAACAGTTACGACAATCTACTTGGTATCACGTGGTAGTGGTTCACCATGCAGACGACTCCGTCGAGTTGTATGTAAACAATGTGTTGAAAGATACGGAAACAAATTGGCCGTATACCTCCGGTGGTAACTTACAGTGGGACAAGATCAAGATTGGTCAAAATCGTTATCGGGACGCCAATTACAAGGGATACATTGATGAGTTTAAAATCTATGGCCGGGCCTTTACTGCCTCAGATGTAGCCAATCTCTATAATTTTACGTTGCCTCCGGC
>DJYX01000129.1:0-4703 GCA_002450295.1 Deltaproteobacteria bacterium UBA6967 | reverse complement strand
GAAGTTGATGGAGCAATTGACTACACGATCTTTCAAGCAGAGAAATCCAGCAGTGGCCTCACGAATGTGATTACTTTCACCAATCCCAACCTGGATACTTCTACGGATCCAGATTTATCTGCAATCCTAGGCATCACTTCCTGTACATCAGGGTCCTGTTCCTACGATGTGACAGGTTTGACAAACAACAAATACTACTACTATCGGATCGCCGCTCGAAACGGACGGGGAAGCGGGCAAGTCTCACCCAACAGTGAAGTCAGCGCACAATGCTGTTCCCCCTGATTTGAACGCAGACCCTGGCTTTCCTGATGTTTAGACCGTTTCCTAGCGCTCTGAGACTTCAGGATTTTTTTCTCTCTGACATCCTCTCAAATTTCCTGATTCGGGAGGATTGATCTCTCTTAGAATCCTCTCTTCCCGCCTAGTTCTGATCTTAATTCATACCGAAATTTTCCAGAAATTTGCTTGAGAACTTTCTGCTACAGGTGGATGCTTAACCCGTTGTAGTTACCTCTTTAGCTGCTTGGATTGCGCTCTTCGCTGTTTTTTATTTGCTGGAGTATATTCTGATGCCCGTTGTCATCACAGACATTCCGCGTCCACCTGAAGCATTGGTGCAGGCCTATCAGGAGTTGGACGTTGCCACAGTTCACGAAGCCCAAGGTCGCAAGGGTCTGCTGGCGTCCTACCTGCGCCCGATCTACCGTCCTGCCAAGATTGTGGGCACAGCCGTCACCTGTGAGGTGGCCCCTGGAGACAATTGGATGATTCATGTGGCGGTCGAGCAGTGTCAGGCTGGAGACATCCTTGTGGTAGCTCCCACGAGTTCGTGTGAGGATGGCTATTTCGGGGATCTGTTGGCGAACTCGCTACAGGCGCGAGGAGTACTTGGCTTGGTCATTGATGCCGGGGTGCGTGACGCCGCAACCTTGACTGAAATGAAGTTCCCCGTCTGGTCCAAGGCGATCTTCGCCCAGGGCACGGTCAAGGAGACGCTGGGAAACGTCAATACTCCACTGGTTTGTGCTGGTGCGCTGGTGCATCCGGGGGACCTGATCCTCGCAGATGACGACGGCGTGGTCGTGGTCCGACAGGCTGAGGCCGCCGAGGTTCTGCAAAAAGCACAGGCTCGGCTAGCCAATGAAGAAGACAAGCGTGCCCAACTCCAGGCTGGTGTGCTGGGACTAGATCTCTACAAGATGCGCGAACGACTCGCAGAGAAGGGGTTAAAATACGTCAAGTATGCTGAGCAGGGCTGAAATGCAGACCGCAATTCCTGCCTGCCAGATGCGTGGTGGAACCTCCAAGGGCCTGATTTTTCTGGCTGACGATCTGCCGAACGATACCCAACGACGTGACCAGGTGCTGCTTGCTGCCATGGGTTCCCCAGATCTGCGTCAGATTGATGGGGTGGGTGGGGCTCATCCGCTCACTAGCAAGGTGGGGGTGGTCTCCAAGTCTACTCGCTCCGATGCGGATATCGACTATCTCTTCCTGCAAGTCGTCGTCGACAAGGCCGAGGTCAGTGACAGTCAGAACTGCGGCAACATCCTGGCAGCAGTCGGTCCCTTTGCCATTGAGAAAGGACTCGTCAAACCGCAGGGTGATCTCACCGAGATTCGCATCCACATGGTCAATACGGCCAACCTGGCTATTGCCCAGGTTCAGACGCCACAAGGGAAAGTCAACTACGAAGGGACAGCCCGGATCGATGGGGTTCCTGGTAGAGCTGCCCCAGTCCTTCTGGATTTTCTGGACACCGCTGGTTCGAGCTGTGGGGCTCTGCTACCGACAGGCAGGGCCTGCGATCAAATTGATGGAGTCCATGTCACCTGCATCGACAACGGCATGCCTGTCGTGCTGATCGCAGCCCAGGATTTGGGCAAGACAGGTTATGAAACTCCGGAAGAATTGGAAGCAGACTCGCAACTGAAGAGCCGGGTTGAATCCATTCGCTTGCAGGCCGGTTCACTGATGAATCTAGGAGATGTCAGCAAGCAGACGGTCCCCAAGATGTCACTGGTGGCTCCCGCTCAACAAGGAGGAGTGATCGCCACTCGGACTTTCATCCCACACCGGGTGCATGAAGCGATTGGAGTGCTGGGAGCGGTCAGCGTGGCCTCGGCGTGTGTGCTGCCCGGATCCGTGGCTCAGGCTGTTACTGGACTGCTGCCCGAATGTGGTAGAGTGACTCTGGAAGTGGAACATCCAACAGGTTTTTTCACGGTCGGTTTGGAAGTTGAAGTGCAGGGAAGAGAGGTCTTGCTTCACCGTGCGGGTCTCTTACGAACAGCGAGAATGCTGATGCGTGGAGAAATGATGATCCCCTCGTCTGTGTGGAGTGGCCAGTGAGACCCATTCAGCGCATTTGTTTACTAGGTTTTGGGGAAGTGGGCCGGACCCTGGCCGAGGATCTGGGTAAGCTTTCCGGGCTTCAACTGACTGCCTTTGATCTGCTGTTTGCCGAGAAAGAGACCTCAGCCAGTAAAAATCTGTTGGCTTGTCCTCACGTGGTTGGCTATCAGCAGGCCCAAGAAGCTGTGGTGGAAGCACAGCTCGTGATTAGTGCGGTTACGGCTGCTCAGGACTTGAGAGCTGCCCAGTCGATCACAGAGGCTTTGCCCAAGGACTGCTGGTTCCTCGATCTGAACTCAGTCGCTCCAGAGACCAAGCGCCATGCTGCCCAACTGATCGAGGGGGCTGGAGGTCGATACGTCGAAGCCGCGGTGATGTCTCCGATCCATCCCCTGCGTAGCAAATCCCCGATGCTACTGGGTGGTCCACATGCATTGACATTCGTAGAGATGGGTCAGGCCTTGGGCTTTGCAGGAATGAGTTTCTGTGATGCCAATATTGGCAAGGCTTCGGCGACCAAGATGTGCCGCAGCGTGATGATCAAGGGCTTCGAAGCACTGATCTCAGAGTCACTGCTCTCCGCCCGACACTACGGGGTTGAACAAGATGTGCTGGATTCGCTCAACAATCTCTTCCCGATGAAAACTTGGCCGCGCCATGCGCATTACATGATCTCACGGACCCTGGAACACGGTGTCCGCCGAGCAGAGGAGATGCGCGAGGTCGCCTTGACGGTGCAGGCTGCTGGTTTGGACCCACAAATGAGCCAGGCAACGGTGGAGAGGCAGGCCTGGGCTCCCCAGTTTGCCAAGGCGCTGGAACAGGATGAGTTGCTCCCACTGCTGGACCAGATGCTGGCTCAACTTCACTCTCAAGCAGAGAAACCCAAATGCTGATCATTGATTGCCACGGACACTACACGACGGCACCTGCGCCCTTGCAGCAATTTCGTGATGCACAGTTGGCTGCCTACAAGGATGCTTCCCAGCCACTTCCGGTACTTGGAGAGATTTCAGATGATCAGATTCGGGAGAGCATCGAGCAGAACCAACTGCGGCTGATTCGGGAACGTGGGGCTGACATGACGATCTTCTCGCCCCGAGCCTCGGCGATGGCCCATCACCTAGGAGATGAAGCGGTCTCTCAAAGCTGGACCCGCGCCTGTAACAACATGATCAAACGAGTGGTTGATCTCTTTCCAGAGACCTTCGTGGGGGTTTGCCAGTTGCCCCAATCACCTGGTGTGTCGATTGCGAATTCCATTGCTGAACTGGAACGCTGCATCCTGGAATTGGGCTTTGTCGGCTGTAACCTCAACCCGGATCCTTCAGGGGGGCACTGGACTTCCAAGCCGCTGACTGACAAGAGTTGGTATCCCTTCTTTGAAAAGATGGTCGAGCTGGATGTGCCCGCGATGATTCACGTCTCTGGTTCCTGTAACGAAAATTTCCATGCAACTGGAGCACACTACATCAACGCGGACACTACCGCCTTCATGCAGTTCATCCAAGGAGACTTGTTCAGTGATTTTACGAATTTACGGTTTATCATTCCACACGGTGGGGGAGCAGTGCCCTATCACTGGGGACGCTACCGCGGCCTGGCCGATATGCTCAAACAACCGCTGCTGGCTGATCATGTGATGAAGAACGTCTTCTTCGACACCTGCGTCTACCACCAGCCGGGGATTGATCTACTGTTTCGGGTGATTGATATCGACAACATTCTTTTTGGCTCTGAGATGGTTGGGGCTGTACGCGGGATTGATCCGGAAACCGGACAATTCTTTGATGATACCAAGCGGTATGTGGATGCCCTGAATCTCTCGGAAGTGGATCGACAAAAAGTCTTCGAAGGCAACGCCCGTCGAGTCTACCCACGACTCGATACTCGTTTGCAGGAGTTGGGACGATGAGTACCTTCACGATGGATGCGGATTGGTTGCACTGGCATCAGAACCCATCCAAGCCGAGGTTCCAGCCACCTGCTGGAGCTGTGGACGCACACTGCCATGTCTTTGGCCCGGGAGGTAAGTTTCCTTTTGCTCCGGAGCGCAAGTACACTCCTTGTGATGCTTCCAAGGATCAACTCTGGCAACTGCGGGATTTTCTGGGTTTTAGCCGAAACGTGATTGTTCAGGCTACCTGCCATGGAGCGGACAACCGTGCGCTGGTCGATACCCTGAATCATTCTGGAGGCATGGCCCGGGGGGTTGCCACTGTCAAACGTACCATTACAGAGCAAGAACTTCAGGATCTGCATCAGGCAGGAGTGCGCGGGGTGCGCTTCAACTTTGTCAAACGCCTGGTGGATGCCCTGCCCTTTGATGCTCTTGGTGAGATTGC
>DJYX01000274.1 GCA_002450295.1 Deltaproteobacteria bacterium UBA6967 | reverse complement strand
CTGGTAGCAGTGAGTTCGCTAAATTACCTATTATCTTTCATCACACCCAAAATATCTCACAAGAAGAGGGGTACTTACATGAGTTCAAAATGAATAATTATTCTGAAAAGTTTGGAGAATATGTTCGAGAAGGCGAAAAGGCTGCCATGGCACTCCCGAATCGAGGCCCGATGCGGTTTGACAGAAAAGGGAATGTTGCTTCTGAGATTCTTGAAGGATACGCAAAATATGGGTTTTACGTTCTAGAAAATTTTCTTAGCAAGAGGGATTTGCAGGATTGGCAGGGCGATTTTGATACGATGAAAGCCAATTATCCTACTGCAAGTGATGCCAAACTTGATCTTTATGGAAGACCAGCCCTGGGTGTTAATTCTAAGGGACCAGCCCTTTTTTGGGCTAGGCCGCTTAGTGATCCACTTGGTGGTACCCAGCATAGTGGAGGCCGCTATAGTGTAAGGATGTCCGAGCCACTTGCTGATGAATCACTGCCGGATGAAATTGTTTATATGATTATGGGGCCTTTACGATATTCAGATGCTCTGCTCCGAATTACGGGCCACCCTCATTTATTGGCAATTGCAGAGGCGATTTTTGGCGATGATTTTGTACCATTTAATGAGGCATTATGGATAAAGGAAGCGGGCCTTGGTTCAGCTACTGCGTGGCATCAGGACGGTGTGACTCATTGGAATCATCCTCAATGGGATCAGGATATCCATGGTATGACCTTTCAGGTACAATTACATGGGTGTTCAGGTGAAAATGGCCTTTGGGTGTTACCCTGCAGCCATATCCACGGCAAGATCGACATCAAGCAACTTGTAGATGAGGCAGGCAGCGACCGCATCATGGGTGCCGTACCTTACCTGTGCGGTCCGGGTGATGTAGTTATGCATAATCGTCAGTTACTACATGGCTCTTTTGCCAACAATAGCGACAAGGAACGTGTGTCTTTGACTTTTGGGTTCAACCGACGTTCTTCGATACTCAACGTTGAGGCTGGCCTGCATAACGAGAATGCAGTTTATGATGAGGCTCGTATCCTGGAGAGGTCACGAATGATTGGCTATGCCATTGATGCACGAAGGCAGCATTTCCCTCATGAAACATCTTACGACTACAAACCACTATCAGGTTTAAATGATCAGGTGGTTTGGTCAGAAGCAGTTAGGGCATCTTTAAGCAACTACAACCTGCTGGACCTAAGTATTTAACCACTGCAGTCTTCATTTACAGCGGTGAGTGCTAAGCCACTGGTGCTCAATATTGCGTTGTGAGTTTCAGTCTAAACTATTTCCAACTCTCACTTTAAGGTTCATTTGTGACCTGAAAGTCAATTTACTTATCCCACCAAAGAGGCCGCACTTCGATACGTAAAGTGGTTATCCTGATATGTGTAGAAGAGGTGGTGAATGAATACCGCGGAAATAAGTCAACTACTCAAGATTACCTGGTAAATTCCTTAAATTGATCTCCCGACTAATTTTAGAGTGCTCTCGTTCATCTTCAATTTGGGCCATAGCGGTATTTGTCGCGTGGACTATGTCCCTACCTGTTCGAGTCGCCATAACAAAGGATGATTTTCATCAGTACTTTTCTTAAATACCTTTTTGTAAGAACTGTAGGATGTTTGCGGGGCGTATGGTTAGTTGGGTTTGAACATCTGTTCAACCGTGTAAGAGGGAAGTTCGGCTAGTCTCCTCTCGTGGCTCCAACAAAGAATTTATCGCCTCCTGAGCCTTATTGGCAATACTTTGTTGAGCGGCTGGAATGAATTTGGCGTAGCGGCGAGTCATCGGTGAGCCTGGGGCATGTCCTAACTGGTAAGCGACTTCAGCCAACGTTGCTCCATTTGACAACATCATCGAAGCAATCGTGTCTCGTAGGCAGTAATTTGGTCTGAACTCTATTGGGATACCAGCTAGATCTCTCAGTTGGCTGAATCGCTTCTTCAAACTATCTAATCTTCGCAAACCACCATCGCTTGCCGGAAAAACATAAGAACTCCCCTGCAATTCTGCTGAACTACTATTCAGCAGTCCCCTCTGACGCAACAGCACCTCATGCACCTTCTCATTCATCGGCTGGGTCAAGGTCTTACCACTCTTGGTATCCCGCTTGGTATAGTTCTGCAGATCAAAATCAACATCCTTCCAAAGGAGTTTCAACGCTTCCGAAGGTCTTGAGCCTGTCCAGCTAATGAATTGGTACAGATGTGAAAGTTGCCGATCTGGATAGGATTCCCAAACCTGCTATAGGTTCTGAAACAAGACAAGGGTTCCAACATTGAAATAAAGGATATAGATTTGCTTGTCTATACATTGGTAGTTTTTTGAATCACCTTTGGCCACTTGGGAGAATTCAATGTTATTCATCATCAGGCAAACCCACGATTATGCGACCTGCCATGCTCACAATGAGGAAAAACTTCAGAAAACCCAGTCTGCAGTACAGGGATTAGCTGACAAAGGAGTGAAACTGCATGCCATGTATAACAATAGATTGGAACACACAGCTTACATGGTCATTGAATCAGATACGATGGAAGCCATTGATGAGGCGTTTGATGGTGTACTCGAACTAGGTCATTGGGAAATTACACCAGTGGTGCAAAGATTTCCTACACAGAACTGAGGGGGAAGTCGGGCATCACAAATCCATACTACTAATCCCAGCTGATGCATCGTGGGCAGTTGAACTGTGCTCTTGATTGGCAGTTGTTTACAGGTATGAAAAAACCTCTTAGGACTGTAGCTAAATGTCACACCTGCGCACGGCAGGTAGTGCTCAGAGGTGGCTTGACCCCAGCTGGATTCAGATTCGAAACTCTGGTTACTGAACAGCTGGCACTTGCATTATTGTTTCTAGGACTGCTAATGAAACACAGACTCCAACGATGCAAATTGTCCAGAGTCCAATAATTAGGTTGGTATTATCAGTTTGTCCAAACTGCATGTTGCCTCTTAGGGATTGGTTGATAGAAGCCGCGTGTTTGTGCTTCCAAGTATGTCAGCCAATCAGATGTGCTTGGAGGGTAGCGGGAGGAGAAGGAAACGAATGAGTAGCTGGTGAGCAACCCCATCGCAGAACTCAAAGCAAGGATAGTATGAATTTATTCGTAATCATGGCCCTTATTAGTTTCTTATTTTTACAAGCATCTTGTGGTGCCTTGCTGAATTGTGAATCAAGAAATGGGTGGGACCGAGAATATAATGGTGGATTTGCTTATCAGAAGTGTGTGGATTACAGAGATAGGGAGCAAGGTAGATTGTACGATCGTTTATTCTGATAATGAACTGGGGACTCCCCCACCCTCTCAAGATTTGGCTGGTGGGGCTTGGTGGGTTGAAGAATTTCGGCGAGGACTTGGAGTCACATCACAGAGTCATTGCTCGGGGTCATAATAAAGCCCTTCAGTGATGGGGCTAATTCGCTTCTTCAGAAAAAGGTTTCAGCATCATCAACCGGATGAAAATCAAGGGCAGCGATTGTCTCTGTGAGTTCGAAGACTTTTCGGGAGTTATTGCTAATGGCGTAAGCAAGTAAATATTTTTTATCCACTTCCAATGCTCTCTTAAAAGCGTGCACACAATCTCGATGACTTAAGTACATGGCTCTCATGTAATCTTCTGAAGGAGTATCCTGCATAATCGTGGGATCATTGCCTTTGACCACCCAGCCGATTCTGAGTCCAACAAACTGAATGCCGTATTTTTCAGAAAAGTACTTCCCTAAATTCTCACCAAATAACTTCGAAACCGCGTACAAGGAATCTGGGTTGGTCGGATCTGATAGTGAGAGAATTTTATTCTTGGAAGGATCTAGGGTCTCTGTCGTGGTTAAGAGAGTATCTCCATGTTGAGTATGATTCGTACTGGCAAAAATAATCTTACCAACCCCGGCTCTTCTACACTCATTGAAGGCATTGTAGGTTGCTTCAATATTATTTGGCTGAACACTTTCCCAGGGTGCGTCGGGACTTGGATCTGCTGCCAAATGAATCAATGCATCCAGACCAGAGAACTTGCCGACAACCTCAGCACTTTTGGATAGGTCCATTTTTGTAGAGCCAAGTTCCTGATTTGCTTCCAGAGTGAATGATGTTAATTCATGTTGCCCCGACAACCCATTGCGCAAGACAGTTCCAATTGTTCCATCTGCTCCAGTGATGCCTACTTTCATTATTTTTTCCTTTCTCGAATGCTTTACGGTTCACCCAAATCATGGGCTGCAGAAATTTCCGAGGCTGACCAGGCCTCTTCCAGTATTTTGATCTGCTTCTGTTTCGGGTCATAGAGATCGCCGACCATCGATTCAATCAAAACGCGATAGTAGTGCCGATCAACAAAAATCCGTCCGTGCTGGATCTCTTCAAAGCGATGACGCTGGTAGGCCTTAGAGTGTGGAAGTTCAAGATACTTGGATGAATCCGGATTCTTTGGCATCAGCAATTCAGGCTTTTGGTGTAGCTAGCAGTCATCGTTTCTGATCGATCTATCCGACATGGTAGTATTACAAAATTTGGCCTGTTCCAAATCCGCATATTCCAAAACGACTCCATTGAGCTTTGCCCCACGCAGGTCGGCCCCGATTAGGATAGCTCCCCAGAGATCAGCCCCACTCAAGTCAGCATCCCTCAAATTAGTTTGACTCAGATCGGCTTCAATCAAGTTCACTCGCACAAGGTCAGCCTCACTCAGGTCGGCGTTACTGAGCTTGACCCCAAACAGATCGGCTTCGCTCAAACTGGCTTTGCTTAGATTCATGCCAGTTAGGTCCGCCAGAGCAAGATCACAATTGACACACTGATTGGTTCTCAGAAACTTGTCCAAGTCCTCTTCTTCAAATCCAAAAACTTGCGAACCCAGGATTAGCAAGCATAGCAAGAGCAAGATTCGTTTGTTCATAGTTTCATGTGCCCATTACTCGTAGTCTTCCCAGTTCCAATCCTGCCCTTCACTGGGATCATAATCCAACTGCTCTCGCATGGTTTGTTGGCCAATCACCTTCCCAAACTTATAATGCACACCAGACAACATTGAGATGTGCACATACTTATTTACTCTTGAAAACCGCTGAATACACAAGAATTCATCATTCTCGTAAAGCACTTCATAGGGCCCCATGATCACTTTGCCTTTACGCTTCAATAAAACACGTTTGCTCGTGTTTTTATCTAACTTCACACCATGATTCACAGACTCATAATCAGGATGCACGATTTCATCATACAAAGCGAAATCCCCTTTCTGAATAGCTCGGCGCCATGCCTTATCAAATGCTTCTCCTTTCGTCATATTTCTTTACCTCCGATCAAGGTTTGAGTTAGTTCGAAGGGACAAGACCAACTGACTAGCTGCCCATAGGTTCACTTTTCGAGTCTCCCCCCGTTGTCCTCCGAGTTTTTTGAAATGCCTGATAGGTTAATGTCACATTCACTTTGCGCCAAACAACCAATTTCAAAGAGGCAACATGCAGTATGGACAATCTGATAAAACCAATCGAAACATTGCAATTTGGACCGCCTATATGGGCTTAGTCTTTATTTCTCTGGCCGTACTGGAAAGCCTACTCCAAGTACCAGCTATCCAGTAAAAAATCTCGCATTGTCTGAAACCAATTGGGGTCATGCCACGTTCTGAGCACGACCTGCAGCGTGCAGGTAATTGGAGAACAACAGTGCCAGCGGGTTCTGCTTTCATGCCCGAATCTCCGTGGCCAATCAATAATGCTCCTCCCCTTGCTACGATGCCCTGGTTGGGTTCAGACAACCTCTACACTTACAGTTCCAGAAGTACCTCCCATTGAGGCTGCTCGTCCTTCCTTTTTCAAGAACATCGTAAGACTGCCAAATCGGCTCACTACTCTCTACAATTCCCTAGCGCTCACTGCTCTCAAGGTTCAACCAGGCAACTTCTGCGGTACTCAGAGAAACGGTCATCGCTGGTAAAGTCGTGGCAATCTCACTGGGGCTGCGAGGTCCAATGAGCGCCAGCGATGGAAACTGCTGACCCAACACCCAGGCTGTCGCAAT
>DJYX01000281.1:17749-27597 GCA_002450295.1 Deltaproteobacteria bacterium UBA6967 | reverse complement strand
ACATTCTCAATGGATGGAACATCCAACAGCCAAATCAATAGGCGCTCTATACCTAGTGCCATCCCACAACTTGGAGGCATCCCTTCCCACAAAGCGTCAAGAAATTGGTGATCTAACCCAACATCTGATTTTCCGACCTGGCTCCGATGGGTTAATTCTATTTCAAAGCGTTTTTGCTGCTCATTAGGGTCCGTCAGTTCACCAAAGCCATTGGCGATCTCCATTCCTTGAACATAGCATTCCACTCTTTCGGCAAGGCCATTTGGAGTGAGCTGGGCGAGGCTAGCCAGTTGAGGAGGCCAATCTGTGACCAAGCAAGGTCTTTCCCACCCAAGTTTTTGTTCGAGTTCATCCCAAATCCTGCCAAAAATAACTACGAAAGATTCTCCATTGATCCTTTGCTGATTGATCCAGTCTTCATGACCATTTTCCTTGAGCTTTTCGAGGAGATCTCCTGCTTGATCTGTAGGTCGTATTTCAAATTGCCAAAATTCCTGAAGAAGATCATTGACTGTTGTAAGTTTCCATTCACCTTCCAACATTTTATGTTGCTTTGAATCAATCCATACCCCTGGAAGGCACTGAGTTATCTCTTGAATGTCCTGACACAATCGGTGCCAATTCTCCCCAACACGATACCATTCGAGCATCGTAAACTCTGGATTGTGCCATTGACCGACTTCCTTTCCTCGGTAGCAGGCACTGATTTGGTAAATCTTTTCAAATCCGCCAACCAGCATACGTTTCATTTGAAATTCTGGTGAGGTTACCAGGTATCCCTGATCACATTGAATTAGATCAAAATGGGCTTCAGGATTTGGTGCTTTGACTCTTGCTGGGGTTTGAACTTCAAGGAAACCCCGCTGATCAAACCAATCTCGAATACTACGCAGGATATGGTGCCTTGCTTTCAGACAATGAAAGCGTGAGGGGAATTGATTGAGTTTGCGCCAGCGGAGTGCATCACCATTAGCTTTCAGACCTGCTGGAGGCGTATAGACAACCTTTTCCGGTACGAATTTGCCTTGACTGAATTGAAATCGAATCAGGGCACCTTCGGTGATCTTTAAATTCTGATCGGCTTTTAGAGGGAATCGGTGCTCCTGCCATTGGAAGTGGAACTCTTCCGCAGATTCATCAAATCCGAGACAGCGAGCAATGAAGGTGGGAGGAAACTCTTGGAGCATGCTGACTCAACACCAGCAAATTCGAAAATTCACTTAATCACGAGGTAGAACCAAGCACGACGAAGCTTGAGAAAAAATTACTCATGATTTTGCTGATAGTCAGTAATAGCTTGCTTCCCAATTTCATCAAAGTCCTTAATCAAAGCAAATTTCGCATCATCAGCAGGTTCTTTCCAGACATGTTCTGGCTTCCAAAGATTTTCCGCAATACCATTCAGGTAGACTCGTTGGTACTTGGGAGTGACGTTCAAGTTAAAGCTTCCTGGATTTACCCAGATTTTCAGTTTTGGTGGCTGCTCTTCTGACATTGGAAGATTCAGTTTGTTGAATGCCTCCCAGTAGAGCTTTCGTGCTGGCAAGCTATTGAATCTTTGATAGAACGTGTGCATTGGTTGGTTTTTTGTGCTGGCAAGACCAGGATCCTTTTCGATGGTTGGCGTTTTGTTCAAATCAAATGTGAAAACAAACTGTTCATCAAAATTTGTTCTGACGATGGCTGCGCATCCTAGCGGACGATCCACGTTGCAGACAATCATCACATCGTATAGATAGTAGATATTCTCTAAGAGCTCAGTTGAACTGACCCGAATTGGTTTGCAAAAACTCTTGATGTCACCTGCAAGATTCTGCAGATCATCTGCTGTGACGGGATTGGAAGCCACAACGCTTCTGGAAGAAACTGCGTTTTTCTGGAAGGAGGTCATCGCTCGAGCATCAAACCCGATGTACTTACTGAAAACACAACGAGTTACACCTTCGACCAGATTTGACTGAAACATCTCAAGCTGATTACCACCACTACCACCAGCCTTTTTAGAGATCATTGCCTTGAATTTCCATTTCTCTTTTTTCGGCTCAAACTCCAAAAGAATTACGTTTCTAGGGATGCAGAGTGATTTGGAAATAGGTAGTGGGACTTGAAATGGGCGACGATTGAAATTCTTTTCGAAGTGATACTTGAAGATGACATTTTCCAAGGGATCTCCCGCAAGGGGAACCCTGGATTGGAAGATAATTTTCTCAACGACCTCTTTGTTGAGTTCAGCCTGCAACTTCTCACCGTAGTGTTTGGTGATGGAAGTTGATAATTCTCCAACTTTCCGGCGATCATCCTGAATTTGAGCAATCTGGCGTTTTTCAATGACATTCAGTTCAGCCTCAGTTTGCGCTTTATCCACCACGGACATGTCAACGATCAACATACGGTCCATCAATTTGTCCAGAGGCTTGGTCAGTATTTTCTCGACACGCTCCTTCTCCTCATTGTTCTTCGTAACCTGGGTTATGTATTGGCTCATTCGGTTGATGGTATTTTGATTACCAATCTGAATCAGTCTGCGCTCCGTGTTTTTCATACTGTTGAGGAAAAGCTTTTTCAGAACAGTTTCCTTCTCTTGAGCCACATCATCCCTACCTTGGGAGAATTTCATTAAATCAATTCGAGGTCCCTCTTCAGCATAGAACTTCGTGTAAAAGCGATGCACTGCCTTGAAGCGCCAGGAGGAATTCTTATCAAGATAGATAGGTTCCCCAGATGTTGTGTCTAAATCAATAACATCCGAAGCACGAATGTGCTGAGCAAAACAGAAAAGCATTTCTTTTTGTACTTCAGGATCTTGGAAACGCATCAGCATCTCCGTAAACTTGATCCACCAAGGATCTCGGACAAGCTGTGGGAATTCCTCTTCCATACTCTTGATGATATCGACGTAAGGACCTGTCATCTCTTTCTTGATGAAGGCTCTGTCGTTCGGAAAGATTAAGAGTTTGGTCAGGCTGGTCAGCTCAGGAGTATCCTCATCACAGGTGAGCATTTCAATCCACCAAGTGTTTAAGAGCGCCTTCGGGAGATTCCGATGGCTGATCTTCTCACTTTCTCTAAGAAAAATCGGAATCACATAGGTCAGAAAAACTTCTCTGGATGGCGCATAGTTTCCCCAGTTTGGAAGATTTCTAAGTTTGAATGTTTCCTGATTTTCAGCTGCGGCTCTTGGATCAGGTTCTTCATCTCCTTGATGCTCTCGATGTTGGGTCACTTCCCAGTCAGGGAAAACACCAATATTCGAAAGGATTTTGACTTCTTCAGGCAGTGAAAAGGGCATCGGAGACAAGCCACACAAAAGCGTTGCAGGATTGAGCAGTAGATCATTGAGCATGTTGGAGTATGCCATGCTGCCTTCCGGCGATACCAAGAATGGCGTATGTTGGCCAGCCCGCTGTTTACGAAGGATATTCACAAAGTAATGAGCTTCCTGAGCAGGATATTTTGCCAGTTCGTATTCTTCTGCATAGTAGATCTTACGAGAAGTACCCGGCTCATATGCGGCTTCGTTGCGTATTGCTTCCTGCTCCACTCTAGCGTTTACCAAATCCACCATTCTTTTCAAAAACCCCTTACGAGCCTGGTCTTTGAGAGGAATCGATTGAATCACTTCCAGCATCTGTTGATCCAAGCCTACTTGCTGGCCAACATCGGTGTGCCACTCATCAGCGTCTTGGGCGACTTCCCAACGATAACTCTCAGAGACATGCTCCAAGAATTGTTGAACGACCTTTCCACGCGAGGGATTCTTCTTCAAATGCTCCATTAGCACTTGCCTTTGTTGGGCAGGTGGGAATTTGGCTGGTTCAACCCCAGCTGCCTTGGCCGGCTCTTCCAATAACTTCATCACTACTCGTTGGCCCAATACACGATCACGATAGAAAATGATCAATCGCCCAAGGGCAGCATTAGCATCCATTGAAGTAACAGAATTTGGAAAGCAGCTTCCTTGAAGTTTCCTAGCTGGGATGTTTTTGAGAAAAGGAAAAAAGAGAATCAGTGCGTTCCTATACAGGTCACCCTCTGGCAACTTGCGTAAGATTAGTGGAATTTGAGACCAGAAGAACTGCATTTGCTTGCCCGGCTCCATCTTGCTGATCAAAGCCCGACAGGTTTTGCGCATCAATAGTGTGTAGGTACTTGGAAAGATGATGTCGATGATTTTCTGCTGTTCAGGGCTAAGAGCTTCACCATGCTCCTCGATCATCTGATCTTTCACTTTTTGCTTTAGCTGTTCTCGCTTTTCCTCTGGAAATTGAAGAAGATAACGATCATAAGCAGAACTTATGATCTTGAAGGCCAAGGCAATGAAGAAGTCAGCATCAGTCCAATTGTGTTCATATCGGGGCTCTGTTCCAAAAATCACCTGTGCATCAACGTCAGAATCAGGCTTGTGGCCAATACCTCCAAGACTCCCAATCGTGCTAAGTGTTTGCACAATTGGCTTCTCGCTTTTCCCAAAATCATTGACCAGTTCACCAAACTGCTCCTGCAGATGGGCCATCCAATTACCTTCCCCCTCACGTTTGGACTGCTCTGGTAACCAACGATCGATTCCATCAATACCATGCATCGCATTCTCACAAAATACATGATAGCGATCACGGTGAATCATTGGTTTTCCAGTCTCTGGATCAACACCCTTCTTATAAGTGATATCGAGATTGGGTTGATCTGACGGATTGACATCAAAAATAAAAATACTTTCGTAAACGACTTGGCGCATGCCTTCATCAGCCACCTCAATGAGACTCTCCATTCGAGCTCGATTGAGCTTACCCATTTCATCAAATTCTTTCTGCGATTGCTCCTTCCACTCTTTTACTTGCTCATCGGAGAAAGTCTCACGAATGCTTTCCAGCAAACTGCTTCCCTGAAGACTTTTGACAATATTTTTAATACGTTTTTCAAGATCCCCTGACTTTGGATTACAAGGAACTTCCTGATAGAGCTCCATCAAAATTTTGACTTGTTCTGCGGCAACCGGAGAAAGTGAATCCTCGCCCTGCTTGGCGTCACCCTTTTTCTGCGAAGAATCCGGAGAATCATCTTTTTTGCCCAGGATAATATCCCTGAACTTCAGCATGCTTTTCATAGTGGCCTTAAGCTTTTACGCGCTCTACGTATTCGCCTGTTCGAGTATCAATTTTCAACAACTCTCCCTCAGAAACAAACATAGGTGCATTGACGGTGTAACCTGTGGAAACAACAACAGGCTTGGATGCACCCGTAACCGTATTGCCCTTCTCCCCTGGAGGAGCTTCAACAACTTCTAGAACTACAAAATTAGGAAGAGTGATGCCGATCGGTCGTTCACGAAAGAAAGCAACGTTCACTTCCATGTTGTCAATCAAGTAGTTTGTGGCATCACCGACGAGATCAGCATCCAAAGCGACCTGCTCGTAACTGCTGTTGTCCATAAAATGGAAGCCCCCATCCCCCTCATCTCGATAGAGGAACTGCATGGTCCGATCCTGAGTATCGGCAGGCTTTAGTTTCTCACCCGTCTTAAAGGTTCGATCTAATACCGAACCATTGATTAGATTGCGAATTCGAGTCCTCGTAAATGCATTTCCTTTACCCGGCTTCACAAACTGAAATTCAATGACGGCGTAGGGTTCGCTATCCAGTTCTATTCGCAATCCTTTGCGGATATCAGCAGTTTCGTACACGGTCTCCTTTGCTTGAGATCATATTGAATTTTGATTCCAATGTCTTGATATTGGGGTGAGGAATCTAAAGGCAAATACCTTGTCTCCTACCACAAAGCCCTCTATTCTGCCCCAAATTTTTCCAAATTGAATCATTTTTGAAAACTTTTTTATTCATTTCCTTCTGGTTTCTGAATTCTCATGAAAGCACTTTCGTTTAATCCTGCAAGCCCGTGGCAACAGCAATTTAGTTTTAAGGACGTAAAGTGCCTCATCGTCTGCCGCGGCCCCATTCGCCTTGAAGTCATGCAAGTCTTGGAGGAACTGGGGGCACGATACGGCATTCTCCTTTCTGAAAAAGACAGTATCACGTATCCCCAAACACTTGCTCCCGAACTGCGATTCCTCGCTAATCGTCATGAACAGGTCCACCATATCCCTGATTATGTTGGCTCGTCACGAGAGGAACGACAGCAATGCATTGATAAAATTCTTCGTCTCTGCAAACAGCACAACTACACCCACCTCTTTGCAGGCTATGGGTTCATGGCTGAGGACGGTGACTTCGTAAAGCAGATTGAAGAAGCGAATATTTGCTTTGTTGGCCCCAGTGCAAGAGTGATTCAGCAGGCAGGCTCTAAAGATGAAGCCAAACAATTGGCTCGTAAGCTAAGCGTATCGGTAACTCCGGGTGAAGATCGAATCACTGCACGCACTCTTTTGAAAAAAGCTGGAGGCAACGATCCTTCTCAATTTCTTAAAAACCTGATTGATCGACATCAACTTCCTGTGCCAACAGATTTGCAGCTCAATTCAGACATATTGGACCAAGCTGAGCAAATTCTGCAGGCTTCCTACAAGCGCCAGATTGATCTGTTCAGCATAGAAGAATTGCAGTCAGAAACACTCATCTGTTGTAAGGAGATCTGGGCAAAAAACCCAGGCAGACGACTACGCTTTAAGCATATTGGTGGTGGTGGTGGAAAGGGTCAACGGGTTATTCAAAGTGAAGCAGATATTGAAGCCGCCGTAAGGGCTGTCTTGATTGAAGCTCGAGTGACTGGTCCGGGTGACAACAAGACTTTCCTAATCGAGATGAACATTGAAGATACTCGCCACAACGAAGTCCAGTTACTTGGTAATGGCCAGTGGTGCATAGAGTTGGGCGGTCGTGACTGTTCTCTACAGATGCACGAACAAAAATTAGTTGAACTTTCACTCACTGAAGAGCTGCTTGAGCAAACGATTGCTGAATATCTTGAGGTTGGCAAAAATCGTCAAGCAGAAGTACTTCAGCAAGACCTAGTCGTACTACGTGAGATGTGTAAGCAAGCTCAGGACTTCGGAACGGCTCTAGGGCTGGATAACGTATCCACCTTTGAGTGCATTGTTGAAGGAGACCAACACTACTTCATGGAGGTAAACACTAGAATTCAGGTCGAACATCGAGTCACAGAGATGGCTTACAGGCTCGAATTTACTAACCCGGACAAACCTGGCGACAACTTCCTTGTAGATTCACTGGTTGCCGCAATGTTTCTGGTTGCCTGCTACGGACAAGTGCTTCCCAAACCACAACGGCGACTCCGAAATCTATCTGGAATGGAGGTTCGAATCAATGCAACCAACCAGGGATTACAACCTCATGCTGGGGGTATTTTACGCTCATGGTCGGCTCCAATTGAAGGGGAACTACGAGACGACCAGGGGATTGGATTACGGAATCCTGATACTGGTTTATTCCAACCTTATCATCTTGCTGGCGCCTACGATTCTAATGTGGCCCTGTCCGTCACATGGGGCAGGACACGTTTAGAAAATCTAGAGCAAATGGCTCGTGTTCTTAGAGAAATGGAAGTGCGCGGAACAGATCTACAACTCAACCTGTCATTTCATTATGGGATTCTGTATTGGATGTTGGGTGTGGATTCGATGGTAAAGCCAAACACCCGTTTTGTGGAGTCCTACCTTGCGCTCTGCGGCAAGCTGAGCTTGGGTGCGAAAGATATCGACTTGGAGTTCGCTTGGCAGCATTTGAGTGGATCAATCAAGGAGCTAGGCCCAGAGGCTCTTAGAGCTTTTGAAAGGAAAAAAACGCTGCTGCTAAGACCACTCAGGCGCTTGTTGGGTATGCCACATCTCATCGCCGGATGGCTTGCCAAACGTCAAAAGCCTCGATGGCAAATTCAGGAGCAGCAGATTCAGTGGTGTCAGAATCCGATTCATGTGCTGCGTGAGCTTTATCGTTACCTGCATTGGGAGAAAAGAAGTGGACTACCTCCCAGTGAAATTATCTGGGAGGATGATCATCTGTTACTCGAAGAAGGACTCCAGTTTTATGCAGATTTGGAAAATCGCTTAGGTTACCCAGAATGGGAAGATTTGCGGAATATCCTCGAAAACAAGGCCCCTGTCGGATTTGACGAGGATCTCTGGTCAGACGTACAAGCAGCGCATGCTGGTTTTCAAGTCGGCTTGGTTCCCTTGCTGAGTATTCTCATCTCATTGGGCATTAGCAGCGGGTATTTTGATTGGAATTGCAATCAAGCACTGGTTCCAGTCATTCCAAAGGAGTTTCAGAATACTGAAAAGATCAAGCAATACTCCCAGGCACTGGCACCTCTTCCACCATCTCATAGCGATGAAGTACGAAGTTGGACAGGAGGAACCTTCTATGCTTGTGAAACACCCAGCAGTCCACCCTACGTGGAGGCTGGGCAACATGTGGAGCAAAATGATGTGCTTGGACTGTTAGAGGTGATGAAGATGTTTAATCCAATTAGGGCAGAATTTCCGGGAACGGTAAGGCAGGTATGTGTAGATTCTTCCGGAGGCACTCTGGTTTCAAGGGGACAACTGCTCTTCCAAATTGAGCCTGATCACCCAATTGTGGAAGAAGACGCCACCATGTTGGCAAAATATCGTCAGGAGGTCACACTCAAACTACTTACTCTTTGAAGATGCAAAAGCGATTAGGCTTTACCTTGCTGGAAGTAGCACTTTCACTTCCTTTGCTGCTGCTGGTGCTTTGGAACACAAACCGGATTGCTGAAGCCATCGCAAGCGGGATTCAGCAACAAAGAGAGGCCCGACACATCGCAAGCCAATTTGACAACTGGATGGTTTCAATGTTGCTTGCAGAACTTGACGATGAATCACGGCAAATCGGTTCTCATCAACGCGAATTGACTGATCCCATATTTTCTGACTGGCAACTGCACTGGCAGGTTGATTCCGGTTTGCCCTCAATGGCTTTGGGAAGCCTTCAGAAAGATGGAATAGAACAATTGAATTGGATCACTGCACTACCTTAGCGAGGTCAAATTCAATGTTTTTTCTATCTTTCCAGTCCGGCTTGACCCACTCCTCGAAGGTCTGATATCTATTGAAGAAGCAACACAGGTTGCTGCAGCGAAGCTGCATTTTTCAACTCTCAAACGGTTGACACTCATGCGAATCGCCATTTTGGCTGCAATCGGTATTGGTGCATTTTTGTTGGTATTCTTACCGGGATACTTCTTTCTTCTTCCCTCAGGCTCAGAAGTACCTGAAATGGTTGCTCCTACAGACGAGGAAAGCGAAAGCTGAGAGGAGACTGCTATCGATGCACGGATGAGTTGAACCTGTTTGGGAACACCGTGTTGGACACACGGATTGTATCAACGCCAGATCCTGAGGAGGTAGTATGTCTATCCATGTTAGTTTCAAAAACATGAAACATTCTGATGCAGTTAAAGAGCATGTTCATGAACTCTTTGATGACCTGTTGAAGATTACCGACAATAAATACCCCTTTCACGTGAATCTGACTCGTCAGAAAGACGAGAGCTATCATGTAGGTATCAACTGCAGCTACCAACAAAAGATGCTCGCCAGTAATTCCGATGATAAAAATCTCTACAAGGCTCTGGCGCGCGGAGTGGACTCCATGCGAACACAAATCATCCGCAAATCAGACAAACTGAAGGCTTCGTAGTGCTTCCAGCACCCAGTGATGCTGGGTGCTTTCTCCATTTCACCCGATCTCGCGTCAGCCATGCGCTCTTCATTGCTCCTCACATCGCTGTTTTTTCTCGGAGTAGCAGAAAGTTTTGCTGGCTGTGAGGGCACCATGATGGGTGCTACAAGCGAAGATCCTTTGCTTTCCTCAGTCGACCTAACCTTCTCTCCCGTTTACTCCTCTGCGAC
>DJYX01000281.1:16995-17376 GCA_002450295.1 Deltaproteobacteria bacterium UBA6967 | reverse complement strand
CAGGAACGCTTCGCCCGTTGGCAATTTTTAGTCGCCAACCAAGCCACGCTCGAAGAAGAAGTTGCAATAGGCCATGGTCCACACTCAGAGGCGCTGGGAGCTTTGTATTATTGTTCTGAGGTCGGCCAACAGCAGTTTGGCAATTTCCTGAGATTGCATCAGGAGAGGATCGATTTCCACTTACACAATAATGGTCAAGTAGAGGCCTTGGTACCTGTACTGAGCCAATGGATTCAATCACATCCGAGTTTGCGCCATGAATGCAAGGTGGGCTAGTTTTTTTGTTACTGCCTGGCTTCTAAGTAGTGGTACTGCCTGGTCTTGTCACGAGGGTGGACCTATGGGATTTGCTGATGGGAAGCTTGATGCGTTCTCCGTAGA
>DJYX01000281.1:0-16553 GCA_002450295.1 Deltaproteobacteria bacterium UBA6967 | reverse complement strand
AATTGGGATCAATTGACCGAGGAAGCCGCGAACCGCAGTCAAGATCTGCACTGGATATCCCTTGCACAACTCGCAGGATGTAACCCCACAGAATCTAAACAATGGTCGATTCTAGCAAACCAACACTTTGCTACGCTGTTTGACAGTCCCACTTCCTCTGAAAAGGCGCGCAGAGATTTTCGTTACCAATTCAATCAACACCTGAGCGATGCTCAGTTGTCATGTCGTCTCGCCTCCTAATCTTCCTACTTCTCCTTCTATCTTTCCCAGCTGTTGGTTACTCATCCAAGGGACAACTGCGTATTCTGATCACAGGAGATACCAAAGGCATTCTTGCTTCAAAGTACGCTAGTCGCAATCAAGGTTGGCTTTATCTTGCTGATGCTCTGGCTCCCAAGCGCGGAGAAGTCCCAACTTTACGGCTTGATGCAGGGGACTTGTTAGGAGGATCAGATTTTAGTCACTTTTTAACGCATGAGCACTCTCCTCCCAGATTTCCACAACTGGAAATCTTGAATGCACTACAGTGGGACACCGTAGTCTTAGGAAATGCTGATTTGGCGTTGGGTGCTGACAAGTTGAAGGTCGCTCAGAAAATAGCCAATTTCCCGATGCTCGCTGGAAACGTGGTATCAATAAGAGGCACCTGGCCCAAATTCCCAAGTTTCGAAATCATTGAAAAAGGAGGCTTTCGAATTGGGGTCTTTGGTTTGACGACACCTGCGGCTCCAATGTGGCATGAAAAATTAGCAAATGATTTAGCATTTCTTGACATTCTTGAAAGATCCAAAGAAATCACAAAAAATCTTACGTGAAAAACAGCAGGTCGATCTCATTATTGCGTTGTTGCACAGTGGCTCAAATAAAAAGTTCGGAGATCAAGAAAACCTATATGCTGGCCTCCCCAACGCCAATGCTGCGGGCTGGGTGGCCGATCATGTACCTGGCGTTGATCTAGTTGTATCGGGGCATGCTCACCAAACATTTCCTAGACGGTCGACCTCTCACCTCAATCGGTATCGAGCCCCCTTAGTGGCTCCAGGTGCTTTTGGGAATGGCTGGATTGAGGTGCATTGGTCTCTGGAATTAAGACAGAAGCGTTGGCGTATTACGCAAAGCCACTATCAATACGTGGAGGCGCCTCAAGAAATTGCCGAGGACTGGCTATCATGGCTTCCTTGGCAAAAGCGGGCAGACCAATTTATGACAACGGAATTGCCCGTTCGCTGGCTGAAGGAACCATCCAAAACAGCTTGGTCAAATTGCATAAACGAACTGATCAAATCGGCGCTTCCAGAACCAAAAAGAGCCCTGCTGCCAAGTTGGCAATATGAACCACTACTCTTTCCAAATACTGGAGAACTTTTGAAACGTAGCCACTTACATCGATGGTGGCCCTATCGAAATCACTTACAGTTAGCCTCCTTATATGGATCTCAATTAGACATTTTGATAGACCAAAAAAAGTGGTCACTGATTGGTAAGCCAGTGATGGGTACTACAAACCAAGATGTCTGGATGCTGAATTACCATCTTCAAGGTAACGAGGGAGTCTTTCGTGCCCTGATTGATCATGATCAGATAGGGCAATTAGACTCTATCTCCTGGCCAGAAAGATTATTCCAATTCTTGAGGACTGCCAGGATACTCCCTGCTGAGTGTGATTTTTTGAACATCATTCCATGAAAAATGTCCTCCCAGATTTTGCGAAATCCTGGCTAAATCAGTTCCCACCAAGAATTTTATTTCCTCATCAAGTTAATGGTTTTTCACTATTTTGGGTCATTCTGAGGCAGGTACAAACCTATCAGGCTTTGATCGCAGCTCCTACACGACAACATGTTGCAGAAGCTCTTTTTGAAGATCCAGAGAAAGGTATCCCGGTAAACTGGCCTTGGACCAAAGGCCCAAAAGAATATCGGGATAGCCTCAGTATTATTCGGCTGTTACAGGGGGATTTTGTTCCAGATTGTAAAGAAATCCTGATTCTTGGTGGACAGCACGTCACAACAGGGAAACTACTGCATTCAAAAAAGCTCGCAGAAATTCAATCCAGTCGATCAGGATTCCATAGGGATTGGGTCTGGTCTTGGCCAAGATGGCTTTGTATTCCTGATGTGTCAGAATTTGTTTTGGAGATACCTGTCTTCAATTTCCAAACAGATGAATTATATCTTCTTCGATGCCTCTACCGGAACGAGATAACAAATCTCAAATACCTTGGCTGGAAGTTTCACGCACGCCGCTCCGGCAATGGCCAAGACATCCAAGCCCAGTGGAACTGTGAACCAGAATTAAGCCAGAAATTAGACGTTGAGGAGTGGTTGTTCAGCGAAGTTGGAAGTCAGGGGGAGGAATGGGATAAATCTAATGATGCGCAGAGGGAGGAAGACAGACGCCGTAGTTGGCTACAGCGTCTACGCTCATTCAAAACTCTGAATGTGCAATTCTCAAATGATCTGGATTGATAGAACTATCGTCATCAGACATGAATGGATCATCAAATTCGTTGTTCCACAATGCCGTTGATCGGGGATCCTGAAGGTGAGTAATGGATCCTCCTTTTGCCAAGAAATTTGCTAAGGCAGCGTCGATTTCTTCTTGTGTGATTGCGTTTTTCGATCGAGAAATGCTCATATTCCTTTCCATTCTTTAATAGCATTAAGTTTAGGTGAATCAGGCAAGATACTTTGCCTATTTGGAGCGCCGTGAACTCCGGCTTGAGCCAGTTCTTTGTGCACTTTTTTGGTTACTCGCGATTTTGGCCGCCAGCGACTTCTCTTCAGAAGTCGATTGAGCCAGTACGAATTCACTGGCTTGTTCAGTTGGTTTGTTGCTCTGTGGCTTGGATTCCTTGTTTGCCAAGATGGGACCTGCCGACTTCTGGGGATCCACAGCATCTGGGATAGCCGTTTCCGTCAGTGGAGCTTTGACTTCTGTCGAAACTGCTTCTTCCTTATCTTCCTCCACAGTTACTACAACCATAGGACGTGCCCAGACCTTTAGGGTATTTTTCTGAATGCTATCAAGATGTTCATTCAAAAAGTTTTGGGACAACTGCTGTGCTGTGTTTTCTACCTTTTGGCTTTGCTCCGCAGCTCGTTTGGTCATCACGACAGAATGATCAATTTGCTGAAGAACATTCTCACAATAATTGCTGAAGTTTTGCTGCAGCGTATCCCATTGTTTTGTGGTCTTAGGTAATCTTAATTGAAACGTTTGATTGATAGACTTTCTGACCGCCAGTTGATTTGTCAGAATTTGCTGCCCAATGGTTTCAGTAGCATTTTGGAGGGAGATTTGCGTCCGACCAAGACTCTCATATCGAGAAATTCTTGATCTTTCAAGATTTTCAAAAGCCATCTGGAGAGTCTGTTTCTGCATGGAGAAGAAGGCTTCGACCCCTTCGGCAACCTTGTCAGCATAGTTGAATGGAGTGAGTATCATATTTTACCGAAAGTTCGGTTAGGGAATAACATTACTTAGAGTATTGAATGGCTAAGTATTTTATTGATAATCCCCACAATGAAGGCTCATCACTTCGTTGTCAAGAAATTTTGTGCACTGCACAAAATTTTTAGCAGTAATTTGTTATTTAAGTTGTAATGCTTGTGTAGGTTGACTTACTGATTCAATTCCTCCCGCCATGTTTTTGCAGGATGGAAAGAAATCACTCGGCGGGCATCAATGCGGTGTTCCACTTTGCTCTTGGGATCCCTGCCAGGTCGGGCAACCTTGTCCTTCAGTTCAAAGAGCCCAAAGTTAGTGACCATCAGGTTGTCCCCAGACTCCAGGGTCTGGCGCATGATTTCCAACAGTTCATTAATTAAGTCCTCAGCTTCACCCTGAGAAATGCCCGTTTCTAAACGGACTCGACGTACAACATCAGCTTTGACCATCTAATTACCTACGGCATAAGGATACCGCCCCATTAGCGTTGGAGCAGGGGTGGTGGAGGGAAGTCACCTTCGTACATTACTTCCCCAGCAGCATTGAAGTATGAACCACGTGCAAAAACACCAGCTCGAAACTCTCCCTGGTAGAGCAGGCGTCCTTCGTGGTCAAACAACTTTCCAGCGCCTTCGAGACGCCCCTCAATGAAGTCCCCGTCATAGCGGACCTTGCCGTTCTTCCAAAACAGCCTTCCTTTCCCATGAGCACGATTGCCTTCGATTGGTCCCAAGTAATAGAGAAACCCATCTCGATAATAGCGCTCCTGTGCCGGTTTCAGGGATTCTCGAACGAAGATCTCCACCGGCTCAATAGCTGGCAAGCGAGGAAAGTCAGCCCAACAGTTCAACGGTATTGTACTCACCAGCAGGCTTAAACTCACGCCTAGCCAACCCATGACAGGTTTTGGTTTGACCATAAGTCGTCAAAAGCTAGTAGAAAGCCGAAGAAAGTGCAACGCTTGTGTTTGAAGAAAATTCAATTCCACTCTGTCCAGAGCACACATGTCCAAACAATGACGAGGTTGACTAGGCTGAGAAAGACCGCAGCACTGCCCATGTCCTTCGCCTTTTTAGAGAGAAGATGGTGATCTTTCGAAATACGATCAACAACCGCCTCAACAGCAGAATTGATAATTTCAACGATCATCACCAGTAGCACACTCGCAATCAATAAAGCCGTACTGAGCACACTGATCGGCAGTATAATAGAGAGGGGAATCAGAAATGTGGCTAACCAGACTTCCTGTCGGAATGCTTCTTCACCAGTGTAGCAAGCGCGTAACCCCTCCAAGGAAAAATGGAGAGCATTCTTAATTCTACGCCATCCAGTCTGGTGGGGAGGTAATGTGGGAGATTCCCCTTCCATTGAATCAATCATGAACGAGGGGATGAGGGAAATAGAAGATAGTTAGTTGCTACTGAGAAGTTTAGACCTTGATACTGACATTGCCTTTGCTGTTACTCGCATCACCCAAGCCGGCTAAACCTCCAAAGTCCTTGATCATTTCCAAGGCCCCAAACATCAGAGTTTCAGAACCAAAGTCTTGCATTTGCTCTGCAAAACTACGTTGGGCACTATCCTTAGACTCCATGTACTCAGCAAATTTTGGATTTTTCAGAAGCGCAAATGCCTCTAATTGCTGCTGTTCATCCTGCATCCGTTCTGCCAATTCTTCACCAAGCTCCCGAATGTTCTCTGTCTCAAGACGTTTGAATTCTGGTAATTCTTGGATTTCCCTCAGAGCCTGCTCATTTAGGGTGTTCAGGCGAAGTTGGAGGGTCTCCGCAAATTGCTCTGCAGCTTTATCCGTAAGCTGTTGTTTCTGGGCAACCTTCTCGTAACTGGACACTACCATTACATAGGAGCGGCGAAGGGTGATTGATTGATTATGGTCTTCTGGCCCTCGAACATTGTTGTAGCGCGTATCTGGTTGGTGAACAGGCTGAGCCGCTTGTGGAATCGGGAAGGGCAACTTGCTTTCTTCTGTTTTCTCAGCTTTTTTCTGATTTGCAGCCTGGGCTGGGGCGGGCGTATTGCCTACTTTCATTTCATTGCTCGTTCTAATGGGAAGGGACCAAAAGTATTCTTAAGTTCATACAAATTTTTGACCAATCAAGGCTCTAGTTCACTGTTGGCAAAACGCATTACACTACTCAGGGTTGTTGTTGGAAATAGCCAGAAGTCTGGTTCTTGCCCGGATGGTGGCACTACGTTTAGTTGATGATCCAAATGAAGCTGATGACTGAAAGAGAGTAAAATGCCTGAGGCAGGCAGTTGAAACATCGGCACTATATTCCCATCTGGATAAGGACCTGTGTTCGTTCCGAGTAGAGTAGCATTTGGCAATTGACGGCTTAGCCCCACCAAAAACTGACAACCTGGTCCACACTGGTCATTAGCAATCACGATCAACCGCTTGTTCCATTTTGGAGATTTCGGTTTGCCTTGAAACAGAAATTTCGTCTCCATCCATTTGGCGTTGATCGATTCTTCTTCAAAACGCTGTAACATCGATGCAAAAACACCTCGCTGCTGAGCTAAGGCATCTTGCAGCCACCCTGATTGCGAAAGCTGGCGTTCCTGCCACTCCATTTGGCGCAACAAGCCTGTGATCGTTGCGGGAGTTTGCTTTTCCCGGACGATGGAACTTTGCACATTATTTCGTAAAACATCACGAAGCCAGCGCTCAATAAAGGAAAAGCTGCCCTGAGCATTGTCACGGACATCGAGGATTAGCGTTCGGGCCGAACCCATTCTCTCAGGCAGCAAATAAAAATCTCTTACTGCCGTCTCCTCTTTACGTCCATCACGAAGCCAACGAACATAAAACACACGACCTTCATCTGCTTGAAACAGGGTTTGTCTTGGAGAGACCAACTCTTTGACAATACGTTGTAAGAGAAGCTCTCGAGTGACTTTTCGGTTCAACTCATCAACAAATTCACACCTGATTCGTTCTGTAAATTCAGATGCATAGATCCCCAGCATCACTCTTTCCTCACGAATTCGCTCTGGTAGGATTGGAAATAAACGCACACTTGGATGATTACATTCGTTCAGCCAGAGATTCGCCAGTCCGGGGAACTTTTGATCAGGAAGCACCCGAAAGCGATCTCCTTGTTTAGCGAGACGCAAGTCTGTGAACCGGGGTTCGACTAGTAGAATTCGAGTCTGATAGTGCCGCCGAGGTAGATGGAGATCTGCTCGGAAGACGGGATCCTCTGTGAACTGCAAAGCTTCCAAGAGTTTTTCCTGAAAGTGCTGGGTCAGCATTGGGCGAGGATTTTCCAGCAACTGTGATCTTAACTCTGAGAAGACTTGATCCCAATCATGGCCTGCCTGCTGAAGACGCTCATAGTGGACGTAGTTCTCTCGGATCAATTGCTTTGCTGCAACAAGATCATCGTGCACTTGGGCAGGTGTCAGGTATGCTGGAGAACGACTCCATTCAATGGACTGAGCCGATAGAGAATGAGTGCATGTGCTGATAAATAGCCATCCCAATAAAATTAGGCAAATTTTCCAGCTTGATTTGACCGTCATGCCCCGCATCTCCTTCACTTGGTACAGGCTGGTCGTGTTTTCTTCTAGTAACATTTTGGGTTTAGGAGAACTCATTCTTTTATTCTAGCTCATCCACTTTGTAGAGCAGGGGTTTTGTCAATGAGGCAAGAGAGATTTTTTGTGCCCGATTTTCATCGAAATTTTCTTCAGACAAATATCTTAAGAAACACCGCTCTAAATTTTTCCATTCCTTGTCAATGACAGCAAACCAAGCAGTGTCTCGATTCCTCCCCTTGACAATCAGAGCTTGTCTAAATGTTCCTTCGTAAGAAAAGCCCAATCTTTGCGCTGCCCCGCGAGACTTGATGTTGAGAGCATTGCATTTCCATTCATACCGGCGATAGCCATTTTCAAAAGCCCATTTCATCATCAGGAACATGGCCTCTGTTGCTTCGGTAGTTTTCTGCAGTAAGGGGGAGAAATTTAGATGTCCAACTTCGATCGTTCCATCTTGGGGATTAATTCTCAGAAAACTAGCGACACCTACGGCTTTTCTCATGGTCTTGTTGATTATTGCAAAGAAAACAGGATCCGTCTCATCTTCCACCAAGCGAAGCCAATTCAAAAATTCTGATTGGGTTGAAAACGGTCCATAGGGTAGATAAGTCCAATTGTTTCCTTGCGGATCAAGCTGATAGGCTTCGTAAAGCTCCGCTGCAAACTTTTCAGCAGAGAGTGGCTGGATCATAACCCACTTCCCTTCCAACTCAATTCCACAAGGATGTGGAGGAATTACAAATCCGTCTACGATTTCACCCAACGGCAAGTTTGATGACACTTCTCCTCGCATAGAAAAACTGACGATTGTAGCTAGCAGAAAGACGAAAGGAATCTAAGGTGGACTACCTGACTTGCTAAACAAAATTCTTTGTGATGCCCTCTGGAACACAGTGAATGGATCTGGTAGCCTTTTCAGCAAAATTCTATGCGGTCGTGTTCATCGTTGATGAATGAGCTTTGAATGTTGATCAGAATCAGTGCTGTTCGAAAGGCCGGGTGTTTGGATCAGGAGACAGAAATTCAGGTAAGGGGTCGGTTGGCCTATTCACTTCAGGCAAGGGTTCTTGCTCACCTGAACAAGTAAGAATTACCGTTCGAGGACTATAAACTCCCAGAGTGACGAAGGTGAGTACGCCTTGACCGAGAGAAGTAAAGAAGTGAGATTCGTAAAGTCTGCCTTGGGCGCAATAATGATCAGCCTCAATTTGCCAATCGCCCACAAGTCCCCAGAACCAGAAATTTCTTTCTAGTCGGTGCTGCTTTGGAGAAGGACTTTCTGAGGGATATTGCAGACGCACATGACACCCCCCAAGTGCTAACAGTCCAATTAGAGTCAAGGCTACCCATTTCATAGTACTGAAACTCACTTCAAAGATTCCAAAATTGTGATTCATGCAGAACATTACCCCGGTAGAGCAATCTCCCACCAAAGGGTTGCTGCTGAAAGACCATCGGGGTGAACAGTCGGTCTCCCTCCCACATTGGCAGGGAAGTCAATTCTTTCTTAGAAATCCAGGCAAGGATGCCTTCCGGACAATCCTCTCGCAAGGCACCCTGAAAACTGTTCGAATAAAAGACAAAAACGTGCCATTCATCGCCAAAGGGAGAATCTCCTAGATCCGGGAAACTCAGCAACCCTTGAAGGTGCAGATCGGTTAGTTTCAGCCCAGTTTCTTCAATCACTTCTCGACGGGCAGCTTCATGCGGTGGTTCATTGGCTTCAATTTTTCCACCAGGAGCCAACCAAAAACCTTGATGTTCATCTCGTTTCTGGCGATGAATCATCAAAATCTGCTCATCTTTTTCGATATAAACTAATACTCCTAAACGCATCATCACACCAAATGGAAAAAAAACTCAGACTCAGTAATGAAGATATTCAAGCCTTGCTCAAGGGAGTCCCTGTTGGCAGCAATAAAGAAATGCAAATTGCCGACGACATCGTCCCTTTCGACCTAGCTCGTAAAAACCGCATCATACGTGGTCATCTCCCTGGATTGGATAACGTTCATGATCGCTTTGCCCGTTCTTTACAGCAAACCCTCTCCAATCACCTGCGACGCAGTTTTCGGATCGTGCGACGCACCACGGAATTAGTGAACTACAAAGACTATATTGAAGGTATTAGCTATCCCACATCATTGAGCCTTTTTCACTTACCACCCTTACGTGGAACCGCTTTACTTGGGATGGAGCAGCGCCTGATCCATTGTTTCATTGACCTGATGTTCGGAGGAGATGGACGCCTCCAGGTACGGGATGTAGAAAGGGAATTTACCCGTATTGAATCTCAGGTTGTCGCCAAGATCGTCCACAGTGCCCTGATAGATCTGCGTAACGCCTGGCAAACTATTGTCCCTCTGAAGATGCGTTTTGATCGAATGGAAACCAATGCTCGCTTGGCCCAAGCTGCGAGTGATGAAGAGATCGTTGTTTACACTACTTTTGACGTGGAATTGCATCGCCTACCGATGACGATGACCATTTGCCTGCCCTACAACATGCTTGATCCAATTCGGAATCGTTTGGACGGTGGTGCGGTCAATGCTGATACTGAACCAAGTCCGGTCAATCGCGCTCGCTTGGAGGCCCACTTGCGAGGATCTAAGGTAGAAGTTCGGGTGCCTTTGGGGAATGCTCAGGTTTCACTACGGCGCTTCTTGAAGCTACGCGTTGGTGATCATGTGCAGTTGGAACAGTCCAAGGACGATGCTCTTGAGGGCTACGTGCAGAACGTCTTGAAGTTTCGAGGATTCCAGGGAGCGTATCGCGGACGCCGGGCGATCCGGATTCAAGAGTTCGTTGAGCCCAAACCTGGTTATCAGGATCTGTTCGATTTACCCTCGGAAGAAGGTCCTGTGAATTAGCTTGGTCTTAGAGGGAAGTTCAATTTTTGAAGTTGATCAATCGTTCCGAGGCTTGCGTCGATTCTCTACAAGTTTTACTCCCTGCTCACGGCTTTGATCCACTCGATGGCGCAAATCCTTGCCTGTCCGAAAGACAGGGAGCTTCTTTGGAGGAACACGCACAGATTCTCCCGTCCGCGGGTTGCGGCCTAGGTAGGCTTCGTAGTGCTTGACCGTGAATGAACCAAATCCTCGAATTTCAACCTTATCACCCTCGGACAAAGCCTCTTTGATGCTGTCAAAAAAGATGCGTACGACCTTGTCAGCCGTCTTGATTGGACAATCGGTTTTCTCAGTGAGTGTGTTGATCATCTGTGACTTGTTCATGTGTAGCGTCCCTCGAGAGTTTGAAGAGGAAGTTCAAATTTTTTGAATCTACAACCTAAGGCAATGATTTAAAATTGCAAGCATATGATTCAACAGATTATTTTCTTTGGATTCAAGCCAGTGAAAACAGTTTTCGCCAAAATCTTGCATAAGTTGCAGGTTATTTTTTTTGTAGACCCCCTTTGGGCTGATGCCCCATTGTTGATTCGATGAGCGAACCACTCTGGGACTTTATGCCCCCGCTCAGTAGTGATCTTCAGGATCGAGAGGTGTCTCAGCGCGGCAGTCGACTTTCAAACAAGCGAATTGCCCTGATTCTTTCCGGAAGTATTGCAGCCTACCGCAGTCCTGATTTAATCCGCGATCTACGTCGGGAAGGCGCAGAAGTTCAAGTCTTTGCAACAGCAGATGCCTTGCGCTACGTCGCTCGGGAAGCTCTTGAATGGACATCCCTCAACCCCGTGCTGACGGAATCTAGTCCAAACGCAGAGCATTTGAGTGACAACTCTCCCTTTTCTGCTTATCTCGTTGCTCCTGCCACCTACAACTTACTGAATAAGTTTGCCTGGGGCATTGCGGACGACCTGCCCACAGCGTTGCTTGCCTCTGCCCTAGGTCGTGCTGAGCGGGCAAAGACTCCAATTCTTGTTGTTCCCACCATGCACGGTTCTATGCATAACCAGATTCTGCAGGAATCCTTGCAGCGGTTACATGATTATGGAGTGACCGTAGTCCCACCTCGTCAGGAAAATGGTAAGAACAATTTGCCGGACAACGAATTTTTAGTGGGACATTTGATGCGCTCGCTTAGCGCAGGAACTCTCAAAGGCCAACAGTTGATGATCACTGGAGGACCAACCCCGGTGTGGGTAGATCATGTCCGCCTGTTCACTAATCGTTTCACAGGTGCGTTAGCCATTGAAATTGCCAAGCAGGCATGGGTTGAAGGAGCTGCAATTCAATTGATCCTCGGACAAGGGAGCCTACCAGCACCAAGTTATTTGCCTCATCAGCGTGTGGTAGACTTCAGCAGCTACCGTCAAAAAGTGCTGTCTGGGTTGGATGATGGAGCACGCACAGCCATTTTCAGCGCAGCTGTTGCAGATTATCAACCTTCTCAGGTGTATCCTGGCAAGCTACCCAGTGGCCAGCAGCTCACGCTCTCCTTTGAACAAACCCCCAAGGTGATACGTGAGGTACGAGCTACTCACCCCAAGCTCAACATGGTGACCTTCAAATACGAAGAAAATCGTACCCATCGAGAATTGATGGCGATCGCCCGAGAACGCTCAAAGGAATATCAATTGGTCGTGGCCAACCGTGGAGAGGAATTTATCGAATATGGAGATCAGGTAGCGTGGCTGGTAGAGAACAATAAGCCGGAAGAGCAGGTGATCAGTAAGCCAGCTATCGCTAAGGCAGTACTCGAACGTGTAGCGAGTTGGCTGTGAATGTCAATCACCTCTCCACCATGCGTTTTTCGCAATGGCGCCCCATCGGGGTCTGCGACAATGCCCCTGATGGTGAGCGCAAAGCTCGGATGTTTGCACGGGATGATTTGGAGAAAATCCTTGCCCCAGGGATAGGCCGCAACAATTGGGAAGACTCCCTGGAACTACGAAAGATTATCGAACGCTACGCCAAGGATGTGGCGAAACTTTCCCCCAAAGCAAAGTTGCTCAAACGTCCAAAGGTTGCTGAAATCAGGTTGGTTGGAATGGAGTTGCGCTTTGCTCCAACACCAGGTCTCAACAAGGAATCCATCGAAGGGCAGGTACAGCTTTTTGAGGTGTCCTTTGAGGAAGGAGGTCCTCCTCCTCCAATAAAATGGCCTGTGGGTTGGATTGCAGTGATTGGAGCGTTGTTGATAATTCTCTCTGGAATGCTAATCGCGATTCCCCTGCTGCAGGAGGATGAGAGTAGATCAACGGCTGCGCAGGATGTTTTATGTGGAACAGGTCGGGCTTCGATGACCTATCAGTCTCATCTGCAGCAAATGCTGCGGGAACTCGAACTTTATGCCCGCTCCACGCCCTCCGGACGCAACATGAGCTACAGCCGCAGCGCCTGTGAGGATCCATCTGGCAATGTGCCGAAGGATGAAGCATCCTTGCTCAGATGTGTGCTGCAGCTACAACGCACTGATAGTGCTTTTCTCCAAACCCGCACCAGCGAACGTGCTCAATTCTGCGTCAGCCAAATCTGTGCGAATAGACTGCCTGAACACCAGGCTTTTTGTCGGCAGTTCTAAGGCAAGTTCTGCTGATATCAACTGGGAGGAACTGCTAGTTCTTCCCGTTTGCGTTGATAGAACCGTAACTGGAAGCGCAACTCTCCAATAAATCCCCGCAAGCCATCAGACAATAACCGATCGTAGTTAGCCTCTTCCTGAAGAAAATTGAGCAGTTCCTCAATCAAATTTTCTTTGTCCGTGGTCTCCACAATCAGTTGACGGTCCAGAACGGATAACAAGTCCCGAAGCTCCCGATCCACCTTACGGAAGAGACTTAGGATGTACTCATGGAACTCCCGTTGACTGCGAACCTCAAAACGGAATTCCTCCGATCGAGTCACGTTCGGCCCCTGGAAAGTATCGCTGTCACTGACCTCAATCCAAGCCGTCACATTATCTCCGGCTCTTAAGGGTGTTGCCGAGAGTTCCCAGAGATAGCTTTCCTGGTAGCTCTTGAAGTCTCCTTCAAAAGACTGAATGATCTCACGCTCAATGCTTCCTGTGGCTTCGTTACGATATCTCAACAGAATCTGGCGGAGTCCGTAGTCGTCCTTGGCTTCCAACTCCACCTGCAGTTGGGATAAGTCAAAGATGTACTTATCAGGAGGCCAAAGGACCATCACCGTGGGACTCAGATCTGGAATCACCTCCACTGCAACACTCTGTTGACGCCACTCGAGAAAGAGAGTCCCAGTTTTCAGTGGTGTCAACGCCGAGCGCCAGCGCTGTTGTTGAGGAACCCACTGCAAGGGTTGGGGTTCATCCTGAATTGGTCGATAGGCACTTTGGTCGCCATCCGGTAATCCTTGCTCCAGAAAGATTTCCAACCGGCTTCCAGCAGGAATTTGCAGCTCGTTGGGAAGTGTGGAAAAGACTTCGGAATCACGTTTGAGATACGCTGGATAGAGAATACGGTAGGAGTGGGGAATTTGTAATGCTTCCGCTGCAGTTGGGCCTTGGTTGACCAAATACTGGGGCAGCCACCAACCGCCAATCCAAACAACAACCTGCAGAGACACCGTAACCCCGACAAGCGTACGCCAAGGTGGCAGTAGTCGATGGGTCTCCTCACCTTCTAAGCGCTCAAGCAACTGCTTCTCAAAGCGTTCAAGAAAAATATTGGTAGTTTGTGAAGCCGGTGGATTCTCTCTGAATTGTAAACTGCTGTGCAATGCTTCTGCGAAGGCAGGGTCTTGCCGATAGAGCTTTTGCAGACAATACTCTGGTCGATGTAGCAACCAACTGCCAATCAGACACACGGCAAGGATCGCAAACGAGCCGAGAAGAAAATTTAGAAAGGGAAGTGGGGTACTTTGGAGCAGCAGAAAGGCAAGCAATAGACACGCTGCTCCGGCACAACTGCGACCAGCAAACTGTAGCCGCAGATTCCGGCAATATTGATCAAACCAACGTTGGGAAGGGGATGCTTCAGCAGCAGGCATGAACTAGTTGATTAGGTTACCCCGCTCCAGTAGTTCCGCCAAGTCATCCAGCATGTGTGCAAAGACATGGGTTGCGTAGTCGATCTTTGTTTCCTTGTCCAGGAAATTGGCTTCCAGAGAGTTAGCTAAGTCCAGAATTGCCTGGGAGACCTGCAATTCGAAGCGCTCACTGTTTTCAAAGCCGACTAGCGTTTGGAACTGTTCCAAGCTCAGGGCTTCGGTGGTTTCGCTCATTAAAAACTCCATTTGAATCGGAACACGATCAACTGTGATTGACAAGCCGACAAGTCCGGTACGACGCTACACCCCAGCGAAAGGTGTTGAACTTGCTTCGGCTGAAAGCAATAAACTCAGTAAGATCATCGGCAGCGATTCCAAAGACTTTAGGAAAAAATGCAGAAACTAATAATATGCGTCAGCTTGATGCTTTGGCTGAGCACCTTACCCAGCCTAGCTCAGCAATTCCCGACAGATGGAATTTACCTCGAACACTATGACCGCAAGGAGTGCCTGGCACGTGTCGAAGCCCAAATTGAAAAAATGAAAAAGGCGATGCTGACCATGCCCAGCGGCCAGCACGATCAGTTTCTGAACAGTCACAGTCGGGATCGTTATCGTACAGGCTTACCCATCACCCCCAATCAGCGCCAGCGAGTGTATGCGCCAAAGCCTCCCAGCCAGCCCAATTCTGCTGAAAACACCCTCCGTATGATGGCTCGTTTTGATGCAATGCGTCGCAGTTGTCGCTAGTTGATCTTGCCTGGTGGACCTATCCCCTTCTGCTGCTGGTCGGCTCCATCGCAGGCTTTACGAATGTCATGGCCGGTGGTGGATCAACGCTTAGTGTTCCCACTCTTCTCTTCCTGGGTCTAGACGCCGCCACGGCCAACGGTACCAATCGTGTTGCCCTACTGATTGAGTGTGTTGCTGGAGTACGCGGCTTTCACGACCAACAACAATCCGCCTTCGCAGATAGTCTGCGCCTTAGCCTGCTCACTCTACCCGGGGCGTTGATCGGTGCCTGGTTTGCCGTCAGGATTGATGGCGAATGGTTTCGCATTATCCTCTCGCTGGTGATGGTGGGAGTGGTGCTTTCGCTGATCTTTCCGCTGAAACAACCAGATCCCAATGTGCCTTTGACCACCCAACGTCGCTTGCTCGGCAACTTGGGCATGGTTGGGATCGGCTTCTACGGTGGCTTCATCCAGATTGGGGTAGGATTTCTACTAATCGCCCTGCTCTTTCATGGATTTCGGGAGACCTTGGTGAGGGCAAACATGCACAAGGCCTTCATCGTCATGATCTACACGATCCCAGCCCTACTGGTGTTTGTCTGGAATGAGAATGTCGATTGGGGACTGGGTCTTGCCCTTGGGGCTGGCAATGCAGTGGGTGCCTACGTTGGAGCCAATCTTTCGGTCAAGAAAGGTGAGGCAATTGTGCGCAAGGTACTGTTTGTTGCTATTATTGTAATTGTTCTCAAACTGCTGGATTTCTTCTGAAAAGAAATTAAGAAAACACGACAATTTCTCAAATTTGACGCTCGTCAATTCCTCTCTCCACTTTTTCTTACATCTTCTCTAGTCAGCAGGAGTACCTTCCTAAAAAGTGAACTCACAACAATGCAATCTCCCAAAGAGGTCTCATGAAACCCACAACCCTTGTTCCTGTAGACAACACTCCCGTCAGCAAGGAGGTGATAAGTTTTGCAGATAATCATGGCATCTCACTCACACACTCTGGCGGGCAGGCTATTTCTGGGCAGCAACACGGACATGGCCCTGCATCAAGGTTCGACCACCATCTTTGTCTATAAGCAAACTCAACGAGATCCTTAACAGGTTGTTGTTCCGTTGGATCTCAGCTCGATCTCAAAATCACTGCTCCGTAAGACAGACGAGCTTGCTCTCGCGCCCCAGGGCGAAATTGCACCTCCTGCACATGTGGGACTATCCGGAAATTCATGTTGTCGGGGGTGGAGCTTTCTACGGAGTGGCGATTGATGGTGATTTCCTGCAGGATCGACGCAAACAGCTGTTGGAACATAGACGCAAGAGCCTTGAAGAACTGGTAGCCCAAGTTGAACTGAAGTCTCCCTATCAACTGCATCTCGATTTTGGGACACCCTACCTGCAAGCGCTTCAACTCGCTGAGCGAGTCAACGCTGGACTAATGGTGATTGGTGCGCATGATCACACCGCATTGGGGCGACTGCTGATGGGTAGCAACACGGGCTATCTCGTTCACAATTACGAAGGCTCGCTCTACGTCCACCAGGAACCCCAGGGCTAGTTACTGCTTTGAACCAGAACGGGCAGTCTCTAAAAACTCCCTCACCCACCACTTGCGTGGCCCCCCCTCTCTCCCACTGGGCGAGGATTTTAGCCATTGATTTCATTTGAAAATTTGATCGTTTTGGTGAGAAGCAACCGGCTTGTTCAGCCATCAATCCAAGCTTAAATCCTCCAGGCCCTCCCAGCACATCGGAACTTCGTAGCGTTGAATCGTCTGATCTTTCGTGATCAGAGTCATTTGGTGCAAGAGAGCTTGGGCAATCATCAAGCGGTCAAAAGGATCTTTGTGATGTGGAGGTAAGGCTACGCTGTGTAGCATTTCAGGGATCGTTGG
>DJYX01000150.1:90119-90656 GCA_002450295.1 Deltaproteobacteria bacterium UBA6967 | reverse complement strand
GTGGCCGTAACAATGATTACTATTGGATTTGTTTGGAATGAATTTCTATTTGCTCTCATTTTAACAACTGGAGACTGGCAAACTTTGCCAGTTCTCTTGTCGGGTCAAAATTCTTATCGTGGTGATGAGTGGTGGGCTATTGCTGTTGCGAATATCATAGCAATCGCACCTATGCTGATTATCACGATTCTACTGGGTAGAATGATGAGGTCTGGGCTGATGCTAGGATCAATTCGCTAACTACCCACTATCTATGTGGCAAGTTAATGATTTTTTTCATTAGCTCACGCTACAATTTCCACTTCATGAAGAGGAAAAAATGAAGAAAATGTTCGCTGGATTTCTAGCCAGTGCAACTGCTGCCATCCTCACATCTGGGATCGCTGCAGCTCAATGTAAACCACAGACTGGCATGCCAGACTATACTGGTGTAACGATAAATGTTGGTTCACAAGTAGGACCTTTTATCGCTAGTGCGATGAAGCAAGGTGGTGACTCTTGGAGCAAAGCCACTTGCGGGAAAGTACAAATTGTCGA
>DJYX01000150.1:89226-89789 GCA_002450295.1 Deltaproteobacteria bacterium UBA6967 | reverse complement strand
TTCCCATTTGGGGAACTTTACCCTAAGTACCTCACTGCTTTTGCAGCAGGGGAAGACGCATTTGATGTGATCACATTTGCACCTGCTTGGACCCCAGATTTAGCTCCATTTCTCTCCGAAATGCCTAGCAAAATGAGAGAAACAGATGCTTGGCAAGATATTCACCCGACTTATCGTGACCGGTTGATGGTTTGGGAAGGAAAGCATAAGTCACAAACCATTGACGGAGATCTCCATACTTTACACTACCGCATTGACTTATTCGAAGATCCCAAAGAAAGGGCTGCCTTCAAAGCAAAGTACGGACGTGATTTAGTCGTACCTCGTACATGGGATGAGTACTATGAAGTTGCTGAATTCTTCCATCGACCAAATGATGGAATCTACGGTGTAACAGAAGCTTTTGCCAGAGGTGGGCAGCAGTTCTGGTTCTATTTCACTCATGCTGCTTCCTACACAAATCACCCTGAAAATCCTGGCTCAATGTTCTTTGATCCAGACACGATGGATGCTCAGGTAAACAATCCTGGATGGGTAAAGGCTTTAGAAGACTACATAAAGTC
>DJYX01000150.1:88709-88866 GCA_002450295.1 Deltaproteobacteria bacterium UBA6967 | reverse complement strand
TAAACTATTCATCAGGAGACACACGACAGCAGTTTGCTGGTGGCAAAACCTCTATGAATTTTGACTGGGGAGATACTGGTACGGTTGGTACTGATCCATCACAAAGCCAAATTCCTGGCAGTGTTGGTTCAGATCTTACTCCAGGTTCAACCACGAT
>DJYX01000150.1:87840-88376 GCA_002450295.1 Deltaproteobacteria bacterium UBA6967 | reverse complement strand
TGGAATTACAAAACCAAACAGTGGGATGAGTTCTCCCGAGTTATCCACTCTCCATTCATGGCCTTTGGAGGATGGCAAGCTGCGGTTCCAGAGTTGAGTGAAGACAAAGAAGCTGCATGGCATTACGTTGAGCACACCACCAATATTGAGAATAGTTCTATTCAAGCAATTACTGGTGGTTCCGGTGTAAACCCATATCGCTACAGCCACTTTAGCAAAGATCTTTGGGAAAAGAAGATGAGTCCTCGCGAAGCAAACGAATATCTGACTGCACAACGTGACTCCCTCGGGGCTACCAACGTTGCGTTGGATATGCGATTGCCAGGATACTTCTCTTACACTGAAATCCTGGAGATTGAATTGACTCGTGCTCTTGCTGGAGAAATCTCACCACAAGAAGCTCTAGACTCCGTAGCATCTCAATGGAATGAGTTGACGGACGAGTTTGGGCGTGACTCCCAAAAAGCAGCCTACCGCGCTTCGATGGGTCTTTAATCTTCCTTGACAGGGATTTTAAAGAATTCCTGCTCTTATAC
>DJYX01000150.1:32504-87508 GCA_002450295.1 Deltaproteobacteria bacterium UBA6967 | reverse complement strand
CTGCCAACAAAATTTTGTTGGCAGGTCCTTTCCCCACCAACGCTATTTGGCAAAATGCATGGCACAAGTACGACTTGTTTCAATCACCAAAAAATTCGGTGAAACCACGGTAATTCCAGGATTGGATCTTGATATTGCTGACCGAGAATTTGTTGTATTGGTCGGTCCATCAGGCTGTGGGAAAACTACTACACTTCGAATGATAGCAGGCTTAGAAGAGGCTTCTGGAGGTAATGTTTTTGTTGGTGAGCGAGATGTAACAAACCTTCGGCCTGGTTTGCGGAACTGTGCAATGGTCTTCCAAAATTATGCGCTTTATCCACACATGTCTGTAAGGGACAACATCGCCTACGGACTAAAAGTACGCAAAACACCAAAGAATGAAGTTGAAAGACTGGTCAATGAGGCAGCCAGAATCCTAGAGCTGGATTCGATGTTAGATCGGCGCCCTAAAAATCTATCAGGAGGACAGCGCCAAAGAGTTGCAATTGGCCGAGCAATTGTCCGTGAACCTGATGTTTTTCTTTTCGATGAACCCCTCTCGAATCTAGATGCAAAGCTACGAATTGAGATGAGGACAGAGATTAAGAATCTGCACCGGAGACTCAAAGCAACCATGGTGTATGTTACCCACGATCAGGTTGAGGCAATGACTCTCGCAGATAGAGTAGTTGTGATGAAAGACGGTATCATCGAACAAGTAGCGGATCCAATTACTCTTTATGAAAATCCAGCAAATACTTTCGTGGCTAGTTTTATTGGATCTCCAAGTATGAATTTTCTATCAGTAAAACTGATTCGTAAAGAATCTAATTTTTTTGTTGAACTAGCTGAGGGTAGCCAACTGAAAATCCCTGAATCTATGCACAATAGATTTGAGCCATATATCGATCAAACTCTAACCCTAGGAATCAGACCAGAACATCTCGAAAATGCGGGGGAAGGCCACCCAGCTGTTGCAAATGTTCAGGTAAATGTTTTAGAGCCACTTGGGCCGCATACCCTTTTGTTGGGTCAGATTGGTCAAGAAAATCTTACTGCTCAGATTGAAGCACGCTCTGCTGTACAACCAGGTGCAACATATCCGATCGGATTCAGCATGGAACAGATACACATATTCGACCCTAAATCAGGGCGAGTTTTGTGACCAACCCCGGAACTGCACTAAATTTAGATTGGCTGGAAGACGTCCGTGTCAATGCCAGTGCCGTCAGTCGGCGAACCCAATCCTTGACTGGACGGCGAAGCGTCAAAGGACGATGGCAAACTGCCTGGCTGCTACATGCGATTCAGTGTATGGATTTGACGACACTCTCCAGTGACGACACACCAAAGCGTGTCCACCGACTCTGCGCAAAAGCTCGACAGCCGATTCGTCCAGAACTGGTGAAGTCTCTCGGGATCGAATCTCTAACTCTTCAAGTTGGAGCCGTCTGTGTCTATCATGCCTTCGTCAATACAGCGGTCACTGCTCTGAAAGACACGAACATTCCTGTTGCTGCAGTTGCTGCAGGTTTTCCTCATGGTCTTAGTCCCCTTTCCGCCAAACTCAGCGAAATTCGAGCGTCTGTTGAGGACGGAGCCCAAGAAATCGACATCGTCATTAGCCGCCATCATGTGCTGACAGGAAATTGGCCGGCCCTATATGATGAGGTAGCTGCATTCAAAGAAGCCTGTGGAGCAGCCCATTTAAAAACTATCTTGGGCACTGGAGACTTGGGTACTTTTCGAAATGTTGCAAAAGCCAGCTGGGTTTGTCTGATGGCTGGAGCAGATTTCATCAAGACCTCCACAGGGAAAGAGGCTGTGAATGCTACCCTCCCAGTAGCACTGGTTATGTTGCGAGTGTTGCGAGACTATCATCAGCGTACAGGACACTGGGCAGGCTTTAAGCCAGCTGGAGGCATTAGCACTGCCAAACAGGCACTTGACTGGCAAGTGTTGGTTCGAGAAGAGTTAGGATTCGATGCTCAACAGCCTGCCCGCTTTCGCTTTGGTGCCAGTGGCTTATTGACCGATATTGAACGCCAACTTGAACATCGTGTGACAGGGCGATACGCCACCGCTGCCCGACAACCCCTCTGCTGATCTCCAATGAGTGACTTAGTGACGTTGTTCCAAAAATTGGATTACGGCCCTGCTCCTGAAAGTGACCAACCAGCCCAACAATGGCTGGAGAGCCATCATCGCAGCTTTGGCTTCTACCTCAATGGCAACTGGGAGCTGCCCAAAGATGCTGAGCTATTTTCTGTGGAAAATCCTGCCACTGGTGAACAACTCGCCACTTGTCGGCAAGCAGGTTCCAGAGAAATTGCACAGGCATTATCAGGGGCCAGGGAAGCACAACCGAAGTGGGAGAAACTAACTGGTCATCAACGGGCAAAATACCTTTATGCACTCGCTCGGGAAATGCAGCAGCATTCACGTGTACTTTCGGTGCTGGAGACACTGGATAACGGCAAGCCATTCCGAGAATCACGTGACATCGACATCCCGTTGGCAGTACGGCATTTTTACCATCATGCGGGTTGGGCTCAGCTAGTTGAGGAAGAGTATCCCCAGCACGTTGCTACAGGAGTGGTCGGGCAGATCATACCCTGGAATTTCCCTTTGTTGATGCTCGCCTGGAAAGTTGCTCCAGCCTTAGCTTGTGGGAACACTGTTCTGCTTAAACCAGCAGAACAAACGCCGTTGACAGCAATCTGGTTTGCAGAATGTTGTCATCGAATTGGCTTGCCTGCCGGAGTGTTTCAATTGCTCACTGGAGATGGACGGACGGGTGAGGAGTTGGTCTGCAGCAATGGTCTCGACAAAATTGCCTTCACCGGTTCTACCTCTGTTGGGAAACGCATTCGGGAACTGACCGCCGATTCAGATTGTAAATTAACGCTGGAACTCGGTGGCAAATCTCCTTTCATCGTTTTCGAAGATGCAGATCTGGATGCTGCTGTTGAAGGGGTAGTTGATGCGATATGGTTGAATCAAGGAGAGGTCTGTTGCGCTGGCTCAAGGTTATTGCTTCAAGAGAGCATTGCCGAAAAAATGGTTGGGAAATTACAACAGCGCATGCAGCAACTACGTGTTGGTAATCCGCTGGATAAAGCAATCGATATTGGATCATTGGTTAGCAAAGTCCAATTAGAGCGTGTAAAGAGAATGACCACTGAGGGTGCTGAGAACGGAGCCACTCTCTGGCAACCTCAAATTAGTTTGCCTGAAACGGGCTGCTTCTTTGCTCCCACTCTTGCCATCGATGTGGATCCCTCCTCTGTTCTTGCTCAAGAAGAGATTTTTGGACCAATAGCAGCCACCATGACGTTCCGGACCCCAAGTGAAGCTCTTGAATTGGCAAACAACACCATATATGGCCTAGCTGGAAGTGTTTGGAGTGAGAACATCAATCAGGCCCTACACCTGGCGCCATCTCTACAAGCAGGGGTTGTTTGGGTAAACTGCACAAATCAGTTTGATGCAGCCTGTGGATTTGGTGGATATCGAGAGAGTGGATTTGGCAGAGAAGGCGGTCGAGAGGGTTTGCTTGAATATATAAAGCCCAAGGTGACAGCATTTACAGGTAAAAAACTGAAGCGTCTAGACGTCCAGGGTCTAAGTCACACAACCACACTCGTAGGATCGGAAATACATCGTACCGCAAAATTTTTCATTGCAGGTAAACAAGCCCGACCAGATGGTGGAACGGTTCGGCCAGTTTGGAATAAGGATGGTTCTCTGGCAGGTACCGTGGGACAGGGCAATCGGAAAGATCTTCGCAATGCTGTGGAAGCCGCTCAAAAGACAAGCTCATGGAGCAAATCCAGTGGACACCTAAGGGCTCAGATTCTGTTTTATTTCGCTGAAAATCTAAGTCTCCGACGACAAGAATTGGAAACTCGGTTGCAGCAACTCCTTGGCTGTAAATCAAATGAAGCCCAGCAAGAAGTGGATAGCTCGATTCAACGATGCTTCCATTATGCAGCATGGGCTGACAAGTTCGAGGGAGTTCTTCATCAACCTCCCCAAGGCTTATTGGTTCCTGTCCTCAATGAGCCTCTCGGAGTAATTGGTCTCATTTGCCCAGATGAGAACCCACTGCTCTCCTTCCTATCCATACTTTTGCCATCCTTGGCCGCTGGCAATCGCTCAATTGTCATCCCTTCTCATTCCTATCCGCTGATTGCCAATGATTTGATTCAGGTCATGGAGACTTCCGATTTACCAGCAGGAGCAGTCAATCTAATAAGCGGCAATCCGGCTGAAATGATTCAGACCCTTGCAGCTCACGAGGATCTGGATGGGATCTGGGTCTTTGGTACTGCAGAGGAGGTTCGTCATGCTAAACACCTAAGTACGAGCAATCTGAAACGGGTTTGGGGTAATGAGGGACAGGTCGTTGACTGGTATTCTCCCGCAGCCCAGGGCAGAGAGTGGCTACGACAAGCTTCTCAGAGCAAAAACATCTGGATTCCATTTGGTGAGTAGTATGGCTGGTGATCTTGGCTTCATAGGTGTATCCACACAGCACTCTCTCATCCAAAAACTTTTTCCACTGTGGGTTGATGTTCTGGGCTTAGGGGAGGCCAAACTGAGGGGATTTGATCATCCTCCTGGGGTAAGCTTTGCTGAAATGAGATCGCAGGTGGAACAGCTACGCGAGGATTCTTCCTTGGCAGGGGCACTGGTCACCACACACAAAGTAGTAGTTTGGGAAGGTGCGAAAGATCTTTTTTCGGAATCAGATTCACATGCTCAGCGACTGCATGAAGTGAGCTGTATTTCCAGGAATTCTGAAGGAGAACTAGTTGCACATGCTAAAGATCCGCTGACGGCTCGCTGGGCAATCAATCAAATCGTTTCGCCAGACCATTGGCAGCGGTTTCCAGCAGCGGAAGTCCTGATCCTTGGTGCTGGAGGTGCTGGTCTCGCACTTGCCTGGGTTTTACTTGATTCCAATGAGAAAACAGCCCGAATTCACTTAACTGAAGTCGAAGCCGGCAGAGGCTCCCAAGTTCGAGATCATCTGAAAGAATTTTCTCCGAAACTCTGGAACCTACATAAAATCGACAGCCCCGAAGAAGCTGACCTTATTCTAGCCAAACTTCCTCCCCAGAGTCTTATAGTAAATGCCTCTGGCTTAGGCAAAGACCGACCTGGATCTCCTCTTAGCGCCAACGCAGATTTTCCAAGCGAGTGCCATATTTGGGAATTCAATTACCGTGGATCATTGGAGTTTCTGCACCAAGCTCTGCGACAACAACGCAAACAGAGATTGCATATCCACGACGGTTGGGAGTATTTTCTAGCGGGATGGGCATATATCATTGCTGAAGTCTATCATTTTGAGTTGACCGAACCACTCTTCGCAAAGCTGCGTGAAGCAGCCCTGCCTCTTCGACCAAGTCACTAATTTTTCTGGAGTCACCTTATGGCAGCCTTACTACAGTTGAATGACCGGGACAACGTACGCATTGCCTTACAAAAAATGCCTGCTGGCGCCGAGGTGGAAGGACTACTCATTTTGGATGAAATCCCTTCTGGGCATAAGGTTGCCATTCAGCAGATTGAAAAAGACGCAGCTATTGTCAAATATGGGCAAGTGATTGGTTTTGCCAGTGAACCGATCGGCCCCGGACAGCACGTACACAGTCACAACGTGATGGTCCACACCTTCGAGCGTGAACACAATTTTGGAAGCCGAGCTCGGGGAACTGACTTTGTGAACAATCCAGCCACCTTTGAAGGCTTTCACCGAGAAGATGGTCGAGTGGGTACAAGGAACTACGTTGGAATTCTAACTTCTGTCAATTGCTCGGCTACGGTTGCCAAAGCCATTGCAGCTGCCTTTTCTGATGAGATGGTCCGCTCTGAATTTCCTAATGTCGATGGAGTTGTGGCCTTCACTCACGGAACAGGCTGTGGACAGAATATCGATGGCCAAGGTCTGACGATGCTACGCAGGGTCATTTCTGGATATGCAGTTCATCCTAATATCGGTGGTGCCTTGATCCTAGGTTTGGGATGTGAAGTCAACCAAGTTCCAGCACTTTTAGAAAATCAAGGTCTCTCACATTCAAATCGCTTGAAGACTGGTACCATTCAAGAGAGTGGAGGAACTCGAAAAACGATTGAGCGCGGGATTGGGATGGTCAAGGAACTATTGCAGGAAGCGAATCGATCTGAGCGGAAAACGGCTAAAGCGGAACACCTCAGTCTGAGCCTGCAGTGTGGCGGCTCCGATGGATATTCAGGGATTACAGCGAACCCCTCCCTGGGAGCAGCTGCGGATTTGTTAGTTCGCCATGGTGGTAGCGCTGTCTTAAGCGAGACCCCTGAGGTCTATGGCGCAGAACACTTACTAACAAACCGGGCAGTTCGACCAGAAGTTGGCGAAAAACTTCTCGAGCGAATCCGTTGGTGGGAAGAATACACAGCTCGAAATGGCGGGGAAATGAACAACAATCCTTCACCTGGAAACAAAGCAGGAGGGCTGACAACCATTCTTGAGAAATCGCTGGGAGCTGTGGCCAAGGGCGGCACTTCTGATATGGTTGCTGTCTATGAATATGCTGAACGCCAAACTACCCGTGGCTTTGCTTTCATGGATTCCCCTGGTTATGACCCTGTATCCGTGACTGGACAAGTCGCGTCAGGTTGTAATCTTGTCTGCTTCACCACAGGCCGAGGTTCTGTCTATGGATGTAAACCAGCACCAAGTTTAAAACTAGCAACCAACACTCCGATGTTCCAAAGAATGGAAGAAGACATGGACATCAATTGTGGGTTGATCGTTGACGGGCAATTCAGTGTTCAGGAGTTAGGCGATAAGATCTTCAACCGGCTTTTGGAAGTGGCTTCTGGAAGTCCGACCAAGAGCGAATCTCTTGGATTCGGAGACAACGAGTTTTTACCCTGGCAAATTGGTGCGGTGATGTAAAATCAACCTCACTCATTCAAATTATTGGACACGAAAACACAGATTTTCAATGAAACGACTCCAAAACAAAAATATTCTCCTGACTGCTGCTGCCCAAGGTATTGGCCGTGCCTCATTACTACGGTTTCTTGAAGAAGGAGCCACGGTCTGGGCAACTGACATCAACCTGAAGCCCCTTGAAGCTCTAAATCACTCCGAGAAACAATTGAAAGTACGCAAGCTGGATGTCTGTGATCCTGACTCAATTGCAAAACTGATTGAAGAAATTGGCACAATTGATGTCCTTTTCAACTGTGCTGGTTTTGTACACAGTGGCACCATCCTAGAGTGTACAGAGGATGATTGGGATATGGCTTTTGAAATCAATGTTCGCTCCATGTATCGACTAGCTAAGACTATTATTCCAAGGATGGTCTCTAAAGGTGGTGGAGTCATCATCAATATGGCTTCCGTAGCTTCTAGCGTCAAAGGTGTCCCTAACCGCTTTGTTTATGGAACCTCCAAGGCAGCAGTCATCGGACTTACCAAAGCCATCGCAGCAGATTTCGTGAGTCAGGGCATACGCTGTAACGCCATTTGTCCAGGCACTGTTGAAACTCCATCACTCAATGAAAGAATGGTGGCTCAAGGGGGAGATTTGGAACAAGTCCGGTCGGCTTTTGTTGCTCGCCAACCGATGGGGCGCATCGGCACTCCCGAAGAGATCGCGAATTTAGCAGTTTATCTGGCCTCAGATGAATCCTCTTACACTACTGGCGCCGTCTTTGCGATTGACGGTGGCATGACCATTTGAAGGAGTTAACGTGAAACTAATCCGTTACGGTGAGCCCAGCCAAGAACGACCAGGGCTTTTTGATAACTTTGGTAAACTCCGAGACTTATCTCAGGTTATTCCAGATTTAACAGGCGAATACCTTTTGCCTGATTCGATACAGCGCCTTAGTGAGCTTGATGTTAATGGATTGCCTGAGGTCAAGGGTAATCCCCGGATTGGCCCCTGTGTAAGTCAAATTGGTAAATTCATTTGTATTGGCCTGAACTACTCTGATCATGCAGCCGAATCAGGAATGCAAGTTCCGCCAGAACCCGTGATTTTCTTCAAGGCCACTAGCGCGGTCTGCGGCCCGAACGACAACCTCATTATTCCACGTGGTTCTACCAAGACCGATTGGGAGGTCGAGCTTGGGGTAGTCATTGGGAAACCAGGTAAATATCTGACAGAAGAAGAAGCACTGGACCACGTTGCAGGGTACTGTGTGATTCATGACGTCTCCGAACGTGCATATCAGTTGGAGAGGTCTGGTCAATGGGTCAAGGGGAAGAGTTGCGATACTTTTGGGCCAATCGGACCGTGGCTAGTAACGACAGATGAGATTTCTGATCCACAAAATCTTAGACTTTGGCTAGAAGTGGATGGTCATCGTTATCAGGACGGTACAACAAGCACAATGGTCTATGGAGTGGCACACCTGGTTGCGTATCTCAGTCAATTTTTCACTTTACAGCCCGGTGATGTCATTTCTACAGGCACGCCACCAGGTGTTGGGATGGGCGTAAAACCAAATCCCGTCTACTTACAACCTGGACAAGAAGTTCGGCTCGGAGTTGATGGGTTGGGTGAGCAACGACAAATCACAGTAGCAGATGAATAGTAACTATGGATGTCTTTGTTTCTACCTATCCTTTTGGAGCCGATGATCCGCAACCTCGGAAGTTGCTCGATGATTCAAATTTCAGCGTGAGTTACAATGAACTAAGCCGCAAGCTCACTGTAGATGAATTGATTGAACGTGCCGGTAAGACAAGAGTTCTTCTCGCTGGTACAGAAAATCTGATGCCTTTTTTAGAGCAAAACCCAAATCTTGAAATGATTTCTAGAGTGGGGATTGGTCTGGATGGTGTCCCACTGAATGAATGTAAGCGCAGGGGAATTCGTGTGAGCTTCACCCCTGATGCTGTGACAATGGCCGTTGTAGAACTGTCGATTGGGCTAATGCTATCTGCGAGTCGGCATATTGGGAATTTGGATCGCAGGCTCAGAGATGGTCAATGGAGTCGGCCAAGTGGTCGGAGGCTTGAGCATTCAGTGATAGGACTTTTTGGCTTTGGCAGGATTGGCAGTCGGGTAGCCCGTATTCTAACATCCTTTCAGCCCAAAGAAGTGCTAATACACGATAGTTTGGACAAGTCAGAGGAAATCCAAGCTCTGCGCAATTGTGGGTTAAGGATTCGGCAGGTCGAATTTGAAGAAATGCTGACCAAGTCTAATCTTCTGTCGATCCATGTACCGCTTTATAAAAAAACTCGGCATCGGATTGGGCTAGAAGAACTGAAGCTGATGCCTTCAGGTTCGACTCTGGTCAATACTGCAAGGGGTGGAATCGTTGAGGAAGAGGCCTTAGCTACCGCCTTACAAAACGGCATTTTAGCCAGTGCTGCTATTGATGTTTTTGAATTGGAGCCCTACAAAGGCCCGCTGACGGAATTGGAGAATCTAATCATTACACCTCATATTGGTTCTTGCTCATACGATTGTCGATTTCGGATGGAGTTGGAATCAGCAGAAGAAGCACTTAGACACTTACGTGGGGAGCCACTTCAACGAGAAGTCTCTGATCGCGAGTACGAATATCAATTATAAAGCCTCCTACTTCTAAACCTCTTCCCTAACCCCAGTAGTCCTAAAAGAGTTGCATAGTAGACCACATAGTACTGGAGTTCCCATTCTCCTTTGATTTCAAAACGCCACTCCTCCCACTGCAGCCAACGCAATAGATTCAGCCAGGCTTCCAGGCTGAACTCGATCACACCAAAAATGAATCTTTCCCCGAGCATCTCTGGAGGTGACCAAAGCCAAAGGCTACTCCAGGCCAGTCCTAAAAGGCAGACAGGTAGAATCCAAATTGCCATCATCGGAACAAGTATCAGGTTCAACCAGAAGACCTCCAGCGAAATCCTCCCAAAAGTATTTAACAAGATTGGGAATGTCCCCAATGAAACAAAAGTCGTGATAACAAGGCTATCGACTAGCCATTTTAACCTGCCATGTACTTCAAAAATTTGTGAATGACTCACTCCAACCAAGAAAGCTACTGCCACAAATGAGAGTTGGAATGAGACTGTCAGCATCACACTCCAATCCACCACCAAAAACAATAAAGCTGTCACCCATAAGGCAAAGAGGGCTGGCAATCGATAGCCCAATTCACGAAATAGCAGCCACAGAGTAATCATGGTTACCGCCCGTAGGGCAGGGATTGGAAATTCGAGAAGGAATACGTAGCCCCAAAGCAACAGCAAAGGTAGCCATTGACTGATAGCCACAAAACTTTGATTTTCCCAGAGATTAGGCTTCATTGTGCCCATTAGTCTACTAATCCCAAAAAGCCCAAAATAGAGTAGGCCAATATGTAGTCCACTAATTGCCAGTACATGGGCCATTCCCGTTTTTCTGAACAATTCCAAGGAAGGATGCCTGACAGACCTCTCTGCTAAAGTCAGAGGAAGAAACATCGCCAGCGTTTCATCATTTAGGTAGTAAGCAGCTCGGGTTTCCCATCGAAGGCGCAAAGTTGATAAGGCCCTTTGCCAACCATTCTTTGGAGGGCTGGCATCGCCAAGCAATGCTTCAGAAAAATGTAAATTCCATTGAATTCCATCCCAATTGAATTCTCGCAGAAATCCTCCCAGTTGAACTTGTCGCCCTACATACCAGTATGGGGATCTGCCCCTCGCATTTGGCAGGGAGACAGCTAATTCGAGGAAATCATACTCATGCGTGCGATTGAGAATGGTTGCTTTACGAAGCTAGAGGCGTGAAGAGTTAGAGTCTGAAGTGAAGCTATGAATGGTACCACGAACCCAAAAAGATTTCCTCAAATCGGGCTGTTCTAACCAATCGGGGAGGAAAAAATTCTTGCCAATGCTGATCCAGCACAGATGCAAGAGAAGTAGTGCGGTAAGGAGACCAAGTCCCCAGCGTTTTTGGCGAAGATTGAGCGTGAGGGCGATACCAAGACTTGCTCCCAGCCAGAACCAAGGGGTTCCCAGCCAGGAGGTGACTTGGTTCATACTAGATAGTGAAGACTCTGCTCGACAAGTTGTTCTGGGTCAGATGCAAAACCGTCGTCATCATCCAATTCTGTTTTGGGGGGAACTCCCCTCGTTTTACGAGTCAATTGCTGGAGCACTTCCTCACTCTTCTCAGCTTGGTGCTTTGTCCAGGAGCGAACACCACCACCAATTTTTGCTCCGTCTAACATCACGAATCCACCAGGGGGCACGGTAATGTTGCCGGTAACTTCTGCTGTCGGATGCAAGACCAATTGCTCCTGGCAGTACAAGTCACCATCTACACGTCCATGGATGACAGCTTGACGAACCCATACATCTGCGAAGAGTTCACCGCTGGCTTCAATCAAGAGCAATCCAGAGCAATCCAGCCGTCCTTCGAAGTAACCACCAATTCGAACAGGGGTTGTGCAGTTCCAATGACCACTTCCCTGGCTCCCCTTGGGCAAATAAACCGTCTCTGCCTGAGTTACTTTCGCTGACTTACGTTTCCAAAACATCAATCCTCCAGTTTGAACAGGTAATGCTCTTCGGACTCCTAGCGTCCAAATTGTGCAGAATCACCAAGACTTGCCTCTATTTCGAGCAGGCGATTATATTTTGCGATTCGCTCACTACGTGACGCGGAACCAGTCTTAATTTGTCCCCCTCCCATGGCTACTGCGAAATCTGCCATGAAAGTATCTTCAGTTTCGCCACTACGATGAGAGATGATGTAGTTCCAGCCCGCTTTTTGACAGAGCTGTACGGTTTCAACAGTTTCGGTGACTGTGCCAATCTGGTTGAGCTTGATCAAAACCGCATTAGCCGCATTGCTCTCAATTCCCTGCTGAACAAATCGTGTGTTGGTCACAAAAAGGTCATCACCAACGATCTGTACCTTCTCCCCAAGCTGTTCAGTCATTGCTTTGAAACCTGACCAATCATTTTCGTCCAGAGGATCTTCAATCGAGATAACCGGGTATTTTTCGCACATTTCTCTGTAGAAGTGCAACATTTCTTCACTGGATCGCCTGCCAGTTCCAGACCAACGGAAGTCGTATTGTCCATTTTGCTTGTCACAGAATGAGCTTGCAGCAGCATCTAGCGCAAGAGAAATGTCCTTACCTGGCGAGTAACCAGCCGCTTGAATCGCCTCAATGATCAGATCACAAGCTTCTTCGTTGCTACCGAGATTTGGAGCAAACCCTCCTTCGTCACCCACTCCAGTTGCATAGTTTTTTTCCAGCAATATCTTTTTCAAGGCATGAAATACTTCGGCTCCAGCTCGTAAAGCTTCACGAAAAGTTGAACACCCGCTGGGCATTACCATGAATTCCTGCAAATCCACGCTGTTGTCAGCATGTTCGCCACCATTGACAATATTCATCATGGGGACTGGCAGTCGAAATGCCCCAACACCTCCAAGATATTGGTAGAGTGGCATTTGGTGTGAGATGGCAGCGGCCTTCGCAACAGCCATCGAAACCCCAAGAATGGCATTGGCACCTAGTTTTTTCTTTGTTGGTGTTCCATCCAACTCCAACATAACTCGATCAATCTCTGCTTGATTATCTGGTTGTAAGCCACATAATTCAGGAGCAATTCGAGTGTTCACATGGCTAACCGCCGTAAGAACCCCTTTTCCCCCATAACGTTTCTTATCCCCGTCTCGCAGTTCCAGTGCTTCATTTTCACCAGTCGAGGCCCCGGATGGAACAGAAGCGTCAGCTAGGGTCCCATCTTCAAGGAGAACAGTAGCTCTAAGGGTTGGGTTCCCTCGGGAATCCAAGATTTCCATTGCTGAGACAGATAGGATTCGGTTACGAAGCACAGATGATTCTCCGATGATTAGAAAGTTTTTAGGAGCGGAGCGTTTGGGTTCCCCAAATACCCAAACCACACAAGCTCAAGCTTACAAATAAATTCAGGCAAATATTCAGTAGCGCCGTGCGCCAGGCACCAGCCTGCATCAGGAGGACAGTCTCATAACTAAATGTCGAGAAAGTAGTAAAGGCACCCATGAAACCACTTAGAAGGAGTAGTCTAGCCCCAGAGTGCTTTTCCAGCAGAACGACAAAAACTCCAAAAGCAGCAGAGCCCACAGCATTCACAAAAATTGTTCCGTACGGAAATTGATCTCCCAACCAAATTTGCAACTGCCGACTGATCCACCATCTACTTAAACTCCCTAGACTACCGCCAAGTAACAAACAGAGCCAAGGAAAATTTTGTAACAAAGTCAACGATCAACCTTCCGTGTTCAATTTGTGCTGCAAATCCAACTTTCTTTGTTGAAATGATTTTAAAATGCCCAATTTCATATTTCTTTTCAATGCTTTCAACCCAGGCTGTTGCAGCAAAGTGACAGGGATTTGTGTTGTCACTTCTTGAATCCTATACTAGCTATTAATTTTGTCCAGTTAGTGAGTCGATAAGGCTCTTTACACCCAAAAGAAATCTTTTAGATCAAGATTTCTGATGAATCCCTTAAAATTCTTCAGGAGATGGCTATGAAAATCATGCGTTCTTTGCTCCTACTCGCCTTGGTCTCCTTCTTGGTCGTACCCTTAGTGCAGGCAGATAGAGTCCCAGTGGGCATGATCTATGACGTCGATGGGAAGGTTGAATACAGCAAAAATGGGAAGCGCTGGAAGCCCGTCCGTCGAAACAAGCTCGTGTTTCCTGGTTCCATGGTTCGTCTAAATGATGGAAGCAAGGCAAAATTTGCAAATCAGGTTACGCAGGAAACAACAAACCTACTGGCCAGTTCTGAAATCAAGATTACCGATTCAGGGATGGAATTAGTCAGTGGTGAACTAGGTTCCACGGAAGCAGCAGGTGAGCTGTTAGCTGGCTTAGATAAGCAATTTGCAACTACTCAAAAGTATACGACAGTTCGTCGCTCCGCCAACAAACCAGGTCAGGAGTTGATCGTGGACTTGGGCAACATATCTCTCTCTGATGACTACCCCACTGTTGCTTGGGAGAGCAAAGGCTCTGAATATTCGTATCGCTTAAATGTTGGTGATAACTCATATGATGTTGCAGCGACTTCAGAGAAAGTTGTTCTTCAGAAGATTGAGCCATTTTCGGAGAGATCAATGAAATATAGCGTGGATGTCCTCAAAGATGGCAAGGTTCTAAGTGAGAGTAAAACGAGGAGACTTTCCTGGCTCAGTGGTAAGAAATTAAAAAAATTCCAAGAGGATGTGACAGCTGTCAAGAAATACGATACTGATGGTTTTATGATGGCAGGCGTCCTGAAGGAGCACGGACTTCTCGTCCCAGCCATGCAAACCTACGAATCCTTCTTCAGCCAGAATAGTGATGATGATGACATCAACGATCTTAGACCTTTTATGATCGAGGTTTATGCTCGTTTAAAACTTCAAGCCCTGCAGGAAGAAGTAACCGAGACATACCAAGCAAACCTCTAGACAAAAAATACTCACCAACTTCGGGCATCTTCTCTAGATGCCCTCCTCTCCCACCAAAACGCAGAACAATTCCATGAAAAAGTCACTCCTCCGACCAGATTATTGGATCATAATCCTGCTTTTCTTAGCCATGATTCCTGCTGAGCAATACGAGATATTTTCAGGATCAGAAAATCAACTGCAGGGTTATCGTCATATCCTAAGACATACTGCAAATCCTGAAGCTTATGCCTTTCCTGAAAAGGATATGGTGATTGTTGATACCGATGAAGAATTCTTCACCGAATATGGAAGTTGGCCTCTGCAACGAAAACACATCGCTGAAATCGTCACCAACCTTCAGGAACTGGGTGCCAAGGTCGTTGCACTTGATATGCTGATGGATTTTCCAAATGGCTACGGTGAAGACCCCATCTTGGCAGAAGCGCTTGGTGAGAAACCAAACACAATGGTAGTTGGTCAATTGAACCTTGTAGATGAAGAAATCCGTGGAGTGACAACGGCAACTCCTGTTCTACAGGAGGCTACTGTTGCTGGTTATACCAATCACACATTAATAGGTAATCGGCTCTCCCGACTTCGTTTCTACGATCAGGCTGTCAATGAATTCAAGATGTGGCCGTGGGCAGTTCAAGCACTGGCCATGTATTGGAATGTTGAACCAAGACTGGAGAACAACATTCTCTACATTGGAGATAAGGAAATCCCACTGGACCAAAATGGCGATCTTTGGCTGGATTACCCGCTTCACAAACCGGGTGTTACTTTTCTCCATGAATATGCTGGTATCACCGCCGCCATGGTCTTGAATCTTTATGAGGGCGAGATTTACGGTCTGGAAGATCTCGATGAAGATGAGATCTATGAGTTGGAATATTGGGTTAAAGATAAACTAGTGCTTGTTGGAGACACAACTGAAGTGTCTCACGATATTTTTTCAACACCAGTTGGGGAAATTTATGGGATTGAAATCCTAGCCGATACGATCTGGACGATGATGAATGGTGCTCCTATTCATCCAGCAAGTAATGAAATAGAAGCAATGATTCTCATCTGCATGATGTTGTTGTTCTTGTTCATTGCAAGGCTTGAAAAGCTTCACAACCCGCTCTTTCTTGCGGCAATCATTGGATACCTGGTAATCTGCATCTATGCTTACGTCTATCATGGCTATGTACTCTCAATGAGTTACATCATCCCAGCAATGATTCTCAGCATGATTGCGACAAACTTCTTCTTGTTCATTGCGGAGAGACAGCAAAAAGCCTTCATCAAGAACGCTTTCTCTCAGTACCTTTCCCCCAGCGTGATTGATGTAATCGTCAAGGATCCTTCAAAACTCAGTTTGGGTGGTGAACGTCGTGAAATGACTGCTTACTTCTCAGATGTTCAGAAGTTCTCGACGATCTCCGAGAGTCTTACGCCTGAAGAACTGGTTGCGCTACTCAATGAATACCTCACCGAGATGTGTAATCTTATCTCCAGTAGGGCTGGCACGATAGACAAGTTTGAAGGGGATGCAATCATTGCTTTTTGGGGAGCTCCCTTGGATCAACCGGATCACGCTAAACTCGCCTGTTTTGCCACAATCGACATGCAAAAGCGATTGATTGAAATGCGTAAGGACTGGCGAGAAAAAGGTAGCCCCCAACTCTTTGCACGGATGGGGATCAACAGTGGTCCCATCGTGGTCGGAAACATGGGATCACAGCAAAGGATGGACTACACCATCATGGGTGATACAGTTAACTTGGCAGCACGTCTGGAAGGCGCAAACAAGTTCTACAAAACCTTCACGATGATCTCAGGCAACACCTACTACGGTACAGATCATTTTGAAGGAACCGAAAATTATGTGGATGCAAGAGAATTAGACATTGTTCGGGTAGTTGGTAAGAAAGAGCCTGTTCCAGTTTTTGAGGTCCTAGACTTCAAGAATGAGCTCAGCGGCCCGATGACAGATGTTCTTGAGCATTATCAAAAGGGTCTTTCATGCTATAAAGATCATGATTACCCAATAGCTATTGAGCACTTCCGCAAAGCCCTAACCTACCTCGAAAATGATGGGCCCTGCCTGACTTACATCGAGCGTTGTGAACGCTTCATCAGTGAGCCTCCCCCTGGCGACTGGGACGGTGTTTACACACACACCGAAAAAGGCTGAATTGTTTACAGGAATTGTTCAGGGCAAAGGAGAGATCCTATTCTCAAAGCAGGTCAGCGGTGGGCTAAAGCTGCGCATTCAGATGAACGAATGGAGCACTTGCTTAGAATTAGGGGCAAGTGTAGCAGTGTCTGGTGTGTGCCTCACTGTTGTGAATTTCCAGGAAGGAGAATGGGCAGAATTCGATGTAATTCAGGAAACCTTAGATCGATCAAATCTTGGGATGCTGCAAGTTGGTTCTCCCACGAATATTGAGCGATCTCTCAAAATGGGAGATGAACTTGGCGGGCATCAGGTCAATGGTCACGTCGACTGTAAGGCCCAAATTCTTCAGATTGAACAAAGCCCTGGGAACCATAAAATCTGGATCGAAATTGCCCCACATTGGAACCGCTATTTAGTTCCAAAAGGTTGGATTGCAGTTGACGGGATCAGCCTCACGGTGGTTGATGTAGAGCCAGATCGATTTTCAGTTTGTTTGATCCCCGAAACCCTTTCCAGAACCACCCTTGGTAACGCAACCCAAACCACCCTACTCAATTTAGAATTTGATCATCAAACTAAAGTCATCGTTGAATCAGTCGAACGTCTTCTGCCGAAATTTCTAGAAAAAGTTACTTGATCCCTCTACGTCACAAATCTTTTCTTACCCTCACATCAATTTATTACTTCTCCTTAATCAAATTCTAATAATTATTCTCTAGGCTTGTTCTCATTGCTTGTAAAGCATGATGCCAATTTGGCGAAAAACAGACCCCTGTTCGTACTCGGAAAGGTCTGAAACCCAATAAGCCTAGGAGAATAATGTTCCGCAAGACCATCGCAACTTTAGCTACTGGATTAGCGGCCCTGATGTTGACAGGCCTAGCCCACGCTAGAGATCAGATTCAAATCGTCGGTTCCTCAACCGTTTATCCTTTCGCAACCGTGGTGGCAGAAAAACACGGCCAACGCGGTTCCATGAAAACTCCAGTAATTGAATCCACTGGTACCGGTGGTGGCATGAAGCTTTTCTGTGCTGGCTTAGGCCCCAGCCACCCAGATTTCACTAATGCTTCCCGTGCAATCAAAGGAAGCGAAAAAGAATTGTGTGCGAAGAACGGTGTGAGTGAGATTATTGAAATCATTGTGGGTAACGACGGGATTGCTTTTGCAAACAACTCTAAATCACAAAAGCTGAATTTCACACCAGGCCAATTGTGGATGGCGATGGCAGAGAATGGCCCCAAGCCTAAAACTTGGAATGAAATAGATGCTTCGTTGCCCAATGCTGCGATTAAAATCTTGGCACCCCCCCCCACCTCTGGAACCCGTGATGCTTGGGATTCCCTCATCATGGGTCCAGGATGCAAGGAAGCTGGAATGGTTTCTGGTAAAGAATGTGATGGCTTCAGAGAAGACGGCGCTGTTGAAGAAGCTGGCGAAAATGACACACTGATCGTAAATCGATTGTCTGCCGATCCGGAGGCATTTGGGATTTTTGGTTTTAGCTTCCTTGATCAAAATCGAGATAAAATTCAAGGCTCCACAATCAATGGTATCGAAATCAGCCTCGACACCATACAGAGCTATGACTATCCGATCGCGCGCCCCCTCTTTTTCTACGCTAAGAAAGCTCATATCGGTGTGATTCCCGGAATGCAGGAATACATGGAAGAGTTTGTGAGTGACGCTGCGATTGGTGATTATGGATACCTGTTAGATCGTGGGCTTGTTCCCCTAGAAACTGGCACACAGGAAAAAGTACGGAATAATATCCGCAACTTGACACCAATCAGCATGTAATTGATTAATCCACCGGCAATCCAAGGATTGCCGGTACCGAAACACATATGTTCCCCTACCTTCTCGCAGCGATTCTGCTGATCAGTCTCTCAGGTTTTTACATAGGCCGAAAACAAGCTTCAAATCTCCGCTCACAAACAAAACTTCATTCACTCCCACAATATCACGGATACTTCATCGCACTTTGGTGTGGCATTCCAACAATTTTACTTATTCTGCTTTGGACAGCACTAGAACCAGTTTTGTTGGGCAGCCTGATCAGAAGTCACTTGGAATCACAATCTGGGGGCTTGACTCCAACAGATTATGTGATCATGACAGAAGAAGTTCGCAACCTTGCAGCGGGGGTCGCTCTTGGAACTCAAGACCCTCTTATTCTAGAAACTGCCGAATGGATGCGTTCGCTCCAGCAATCAAGTCAATGGAGCATGGTCGTCGTCACGATTTTGCTCGCAATGCTGATTATGGCCTTCACTCGTTCCAAAGTGGCTCCAGGATTTAAGGCCCGTCATGGTGTAGAATTATTGTTCAATGGTTTTCTCTTCATTAGCTCAACCATCGCCATCCTCACAACAATTGGAATCGTCCTTTCGCTAATTTTTGAGACTTTCCGTTTCTTTGAACTGGTTCCAATTACTGAATTCTTGTTTGGGCTCAAGTGGTACCCTCAAATCGCAATTCGAGCAGATCAAGTCGCTGGAGACGGTGCCTGGGGAGCAATCCCTGTTTTCAGCGGTACCCTACTCATCTCCTTCGTCGCCATGATTGTTGCGGGTCCCATCGGTTTGATGTCCGCAATTTATTTCTCAGAATACGCTTCTCCAAAAATGCGCGGATGGACCAAACCGATTTTAGAAATTTTAGCCGGAATCCCGACCGTCGTTTATGGATTTTTTGCTGCCCTGACTTTGGCTCCTCTTGTTAGAGACGGTGGCATTGCCATTGGGCTAGAAGTAGAAGCACGTAGTGCCCTTGCAGCAGGCTTGGTGATGGGCGTGATGATAATTCCTTTCATCTCCTCACTTTCTGATGATGTTATCAACGCTGTTCCACAAACCCTGAGAGACGGCTCTTATGCGATGGGAGCTACTAAGTCAGAAACAATCCGACAAGTGATCATTCCTGCTGCTTTGCCAGGAATCGTTGGTGCCTTTCTGCTGGCGATCTCAAGAGCAATTGGTGAGACAATGATTGTTGCCATGGCTGCAGGATTGAATGCGAATCTAACACTAAACCCCTTAGAGAATGTAACGACTGTCACGGTTCAGATAGTAGTCGCCTTGATTGGCGATCAGGAATTTGACGATCCAAAAACGCTCTCGGCTTTTGCACTTGGATTGGTTTTGTTTATTGTGACACTGATTTTAAATGTTGTTGCCTTGGCGATTGTGAAGAAGTATCGAGAGAAATATGACTGATCGAAATATAGCCAAGGCTGCTCGTCTCAAGCAACGCTATGCAGCTGAAGCAAGGTTTAAGCTATATGGAAAATTAGCGATTGCAGCTGCATTGTCTGCAGTATTTTTTCTACTCTACACAATCTTCACAGCCGGATATTCAGCATTTTGGAGAACACAAATTCAGTCTGAGGTTACCCTTGATGCTAACTTCTTGAAAGTCACCCCCCAAAGTTCTAATGAAGAACTAGCTCGTGCAAATTATTTAGGTCTCTTCAGAAAGAATGTTGTTGAGAATAATCCAGACATCAAAAGTCGCTCAGAGCGCAGAGATCTTATACAGATGTTCAGTGAGAGCGCAGAAACAGACTTAAGGGACTTAGTTCTCTCCGATCCCTCTATTCTTGGTACAACGCAAAAGTTATGGTTTCTTGCTTCTTCCCCAGTGGATACAATTGTCAAAGGAGCAGCACCTCGGGATATTGAGGAAGAGAGACGTGTCGTTAGTAATCTTCAACTAAGACTTTTGGATCAATGGGCCGCAGAAGGTCGAGTTGGGTCAACCTTCAACATCAACTTTTTCACTCGTGGTGATTCAAGAAATCCAGAATTGGCAGGATTGGCGGGAGCACTAGCTGGCTCTTTCTGGGCGTTGGTTGTCTGTTTTGTGATCAGCTTTCCAATGGGAATCGCTGCTGCCATTTATTTGGAAGAATTCGCCCCAAAAAACCGCATCACTGAAATTATTGAAGTCAATATCAATAACCTCGCAGCAGTTCCTTCGATCATCTTTGGTCTACTTGGCTTGGCAGTGATCCTTAATTTTTTTGGGGTTCCAAGAAGTACTCCTCTTGCTGGTGGCATTGTTCTCTCCTTGATGACCTTGCCTACAATCATCATTGCCTGCCGTTCCGCCTTAAAAGCAGTCCCTCCATCTATCCGTCAAGGTGCTCTTGCCATGGGAGCATCCCCGATGCAGGTAGTTCTTCATCATGTCCTACCACTTGCGCTACCAGGTACTTTGACAGGTACGATCATTGGGCTAGCTCAAGCTTTAGGTGAAACCGCTCCGCTCATAATGATTGGAATGTTTGCCTTTGTGGTCGATATTCCGACTAGCCCGCTGGAAAGTGCAGCAGCACTTCCTGTTCAGGTATATCTTTGGGCGGAGAGTTCTGAGAGAGGCTTTGTTGAGCTGACCGCAGCTGCAATCATGGTGATCTTAGTTTTTCTAGTATTGATGAATTTGCTCGCAGTAATTTTTCGCAAAAAATTTGAGCGTCGCTGGTAAACCAAATCAAAATTACGAACTTCGGTTATGAGCCAGAAAAAAAACAACGGAACTCTTGTCACGAAGATCAATTCATCTGATGTCAGGGTCTTCTATGATCAAGCAGAGGCTTTGCATGGGGTGGATTTGGAAATCTATGAAAATAGTGTTACCGCTCTCATCGGTCCCTCTGGCTGTGGGAAATCCACTTTTCTGCGATGCATCAACCGGATGAATGATGTTATTGAAGGTTGCCGGATTACTGGAAAAATCACCTTGGATAACGAAGACATCTATGACAAAGGTCTCGATGTAGTGCAACTGCGTGAGAAAGTCGGCATGGTCTTCCAGAAGCCCAATCCCTTCCCAAAGTCTATTTATGATAACATCGCTTACGGACCTCAAATTCATGGTCTAGCTCAGAATCGCCAGGAGATGGACGAGATTGTCGAGAATAGTCTGAAAAAAGCAGGGCTCTTCGAGGAAGTGAAAGATCGTTTGAACTCACCTGGAACAGGACTTTCTGGAGGGCAACAGCAGCGATTATGTATTGCTAGAGCGATTGCCGTAAATCCAGAAGTCATCTTAATGGATGAGCCATGCTCTGCCCTTGATCCGATTGCTACCGCAAAAATTGAGGAACTGATCCACGAACTTCGTCAGAACTATACAATCGTGATTGTTACCCACTCCATGCAACAAGCAGCTCGGGTTTCTCAAAGAACAGCTTTTTTCCATATGGGTGATCTGGTGGAAGTGGGCGACACCGACGATATTTTCGTCCGCCCCGAAGATAAGCGGACTCAAGACTACATTACCGGACGTTTTGGATAAGGAATTTTTATGGCCTCTACTGCTAATTTCACAACGGTCACTCTGCATTTGCACCGTCAGATTGCCCTGCTCAAACAACAAGCCAACCTGCTCGGAACTCTTGTAGAAGAACAATTTGAGAATGCACTGCGAGCACTTGCTGAAAATGATCTGGAGCTAGCTGAAAAAGTGGTCAAGCTTGACAAAGATGTAGACCAACGCGAAATCAATCTGGAGGAGGAGTGCCTTAAGATCATTGCACTTTATCAGCCTGTTGCTGTCGATATGCGCTTTTTGATTTCGACCATCAAAATTACAAACGACCTTGAGAGAATCGGTGACCTTGCAAGAGATATCGCTCAGTTGGTCATTAGCAATAATGGAGAAAGCAGAGAAAGGATTATTGACTTCGCAGCTTTGACAGCGAAAGTTAAGTGGATGGTTCGTAAAGGGCTTGAGGCCATGATTGCCCTAGACTCCGAGACAGCCCGCGAAGTCTGCAACAGTGACGATGAAGTCGATGAGCAGTTCCGGTTGATCAAAGAAAAGGTAATCTCCGAATTGGAAAAAGGAAATTCAAACGTTCGTGCTCTGATCACAGAGCTAACGATCTCTGACTATATGGAGTCGATAGCAGATCACGCCAAGAAGATCTGTGAGGATGTGGTTTATACAGTGGATGCGGAGGTCATTCGGCACTCCTCATTGGTAGACACACCTAAGAACTTGTCATCCTGATTCAGCTTCCTCTGATTGTCTTTTAGGAGCTTCGTTTTCATCTGTTTTGGGAAGATTCAATGGTCGCTGCCTTGATTTGGGTGGGGCCGGTCTTCCCGAAACTGGAATCTCGTAGCGTTCATGCAGTAAGGTCTCCCTCACACCAATTTCCATCACATCGAGATCCAATCTCACTGTGGGCACTCTCGGCTCGAACAGCAGCGTGACAGGTAAAGAAACCTCCACAGAGTTACCGGCCTCCAGCCAGTGCAATTGCTCTGGCCAGTCTGGATCTGCCATTCCTCTCCAGATATTTATCCGAACCTGAACCAGTCGTGGGGAAGCTGTTGAGTTTGAGAGCTTATAGATGATCTCTCCATCGGCTCTTCCACTTCGAGGTTCGATAGCTTCATCCGATTCAAACTGGAAACGCGTTAATAATAATTTCTGTGGGCTTTCCTCACGAAAGCGCATGTACAACCTCTCCAAGCTTCCCAGCCAAACATCTTGCCTGGTACTACTCAAGCTTTGCCAAGCATCCAGCATTCTTTGAATGTCACTCTCATCACCGATCTGGGCGAGAACTTGGGCAAATCGCCAATTATCTGGGCTCTCTGAGCTCATCATGCCTTGACGCAAAACCGGCAACGACGCTTCAGGCCAAGTCAAAAAAGCCAACCTTGCTTGCCAGCGTTCCTCAGTGGTACCCATTTCTAGTGCTGGGAGCCATTTGGTCCAAAGTTGATACTTCCAGTGGCTGGCAATCTGAGCTTGGGAGAGCATTGGCCAAAAAAGTACAGTCAGCAAAAGAATTCGCAATTGCATGCGATCCTGATTTCAAAGTTTTGTTTGAACAGAGAAGTTTAGATGGGTTTAGTCTAGTGGGTCTTTGGTAGCAGTACAAGCGGGGAGGAAAGGGGAAGGCTTCCCTCCCCCATCGGGATTCTTTAAGAAGATTCAGCGAGAGCAATCCCATTCTCTCCGGGTTGGGCAAGCCTTAGGTCCGGACGACCTTTAATGGATCCAGTCAATGTTTTCAAGTGAGGTCTTCTGTCAGCTTGCATCGGCTCTTCAACCAGATCAGCAACTTGACGAAGTGTGTAATTATATTGTTTGCTGACTTCAATCAGACGACCACCTTCTACAAATTCTGGAGAACTTTGATATTTTTCCAGATCATTGATGACAACCACATGTCTCAAGGCTTCTGGTTTTAAGTAGAGCAGGGTTCTCTTCTCATTCAATTCAGGTTCATCAACCTCGTCTGCTGAGAGTTGTGCCTCAAACTTGAGCCAGTGCATCATTCCCCCCAGCAAGTTACTCATTGGTGACATTGTTCTCCTTCCGAGTCTATCATTCAAGGTTTATTTGGATTAGGAACTAGAAAAGCGCTCGCCATCTGCTTGTCAGCTTTCTGAAATTCCCTCTGTAATGCCACTGCTTTTTTACGATCATCAAAGGCAGGTACTTGAACCCGAAAATATTTTGTCGTTTGCTCGGTTGATTTTTTGATAAACGAGACTTCTCCTATGAACATATTGTTCATTTTTTTCACTAATTCCTCTGGTTTTTGTCCCTTGGGGATTTGCCCTAATACCACCTGAAATTTGCTTCGAACGCTTTCTAAGTATGCTTTTGAATTGATCTGGTCGCCCCTGTTCAACTGCTCAACCAATCGTTTCCCATCTTCTAAGGTGAAAGCTTCTCTGGAGACAACTTCAATGATCGTTCTTCTCGAAGTGTATGGCACAACTCGAACCGGAAGATGTGGATACAAACGCTTCATTATTTTTTGAAAGTCGAGCACACAATTCTCGGTGACACAGCTGGCAAGTTGGACTAAATAGGTTGGCTCATTCTGATTAAGGGAGCTTGGTTTGATTTCTTTGTTCTTTGAGATTGCAAACTTTATTTTTGGCTGTGTTAAAGACGGATCTGAGTTGTTAGTTTGTTTGGAAATTTTCTTATCAGCAGCATGCTCAATTTTATTAATTTTTTCATTTCTGAAAGCTGGTGGTGGTGCAACGGTAACCGGAGGTGGTGCTGGTTTCTCTTCCTCAGTCGGATTTTCCATTCGCGCTTCCACCAAGACCGGCTCCTCAACAATCGGTCCTGACTTTCCGCTCTGCTCTGCAGGTGGGTCTGCCGAAGCTTGACGAATTGAAGGCTCAGGTAGATCCGGCAACGGAACAAGTGGCACCAACTTTTCTTGACGACTCCCAGTTTGGTTCGGTTCACCTGTGCCCCCCAGAGCAGGTGCCTCATCCTCCTGGTCAAGCAGCGGAACGACAACTGTCGGTGGCAAGTTTGATAATACCTGCAACGAAGTTATCTCCGGGCCAGTCGTCCAGAATTGGCTACCGCCAAAACCCATCACCACCCCCAACATATTTGAAGCAACTGCGGTTGCGACAAGTTGCTTTCTATACAGTACAAGATTTCCCTTAAACTCCCCTAAATCGATCGATCGATTTGAAATCCCCTGCTCTCCAGTGTCGACAATTTTTTGTGGAGGATTCGGTGACTCAGAAGATGTATGCATTTGATATTCAGAAACTTTGTCCACATCCGACAAATCTTCATAAAATGCGTCTACCTCATTGGCCACTTCCGAAGTGGATGATTCCGTATCTTCTAATTTTGGTCGAGCGCCCTCCTGTGGATTCTCCACACCTTTGAACAAGGACGGAATTGGAGAGTTTTCTTGCGCCATACCTAAAACTTGAAAATATTATTTTTATTTATTATTCAAAATGAAATTCCCTCAAATTCCTTTTAAATTCAGCATTTTAATTGCTGAAGATCTGATAATAAAATGTACACATATCCCTTACGCTGCAGAATACGTGCCGCAGAAAAATTTAAGGAAAATTGGAATATTGATATTCTCAAATAGTTTACTTTCTATCCTGCTGCATGCATGCTATAAAGACATTTCAAAAATTCAGAAAATTTTTCTGCAGTGTCTCTTTATTCGGGGCACCCCATCGGACAATCATTGAGGAGAGACATTGGAAACGACTACCTACTCATCTCGCGCAGAAGCTTTACGGGACGAACTCAACCAGCTCTTTGGTTCACAAGAGCGAAATATTGATCAGGCCACTCGAAGTCTGAAAGTTTTGGCACACCCAGCTCGCCTGAAGATTCTGTGTGCACTGCGCACAGGTGAGCAAACAGTTCAGGATTTGGAATACTACACGGGCTTGAAACAAACCACACTATCACAACACCTCTCACTTCTTCGTTCCAGAGATATTGTAACATCACGGCGTGAAGCCAACTTCTCCTTCTATCGGATTGCCAATGATCGAATCTTGGAACTATTCGAATTGATTAAAGACATCTACTGTCAAACCTGAAAGGAATCAAAGATATCTCTGCCTTCTCCTTGAGATCAATCCATTAATTTTTTACAATTTTTGTGATTTGATCGTAGAAATGATCTTTCCAAAGATTGTCTCTTTCCCACCTTTGTCAACTGTGCTCTCCTGAAACTGATGATTGGGCCACTCGACCCAAGAATGATCGAGTTTGGTAAACGCGACTTACAGGTTTGTCTAAAACAAGTTTTGAAAAATAATGAAAGTTTCTCCCAAGATGAACGCATCAATAAAATTTTCAAAAGTTAAGCGCAGCCAGGTCTACTGGGAATGAAATATTTTATCTATCTGATAAACAAAAGGCTGATCCATCCTGTTCTGCATAGCATGGCCTCAGTCAGTCAAGTCAGTTGGGGGGTAGGAATCGGAATGTTTCTGGGATTCACACCCACAGTGGGAATACAAATGTACCTGGCGGCATTGGTTTGGGGTTTTTGCCGTTATCTTTTGAATTTCAGATTTAATTTGCCTGTCAGTGTTGCGATGGTTTGGATCAGTAATCCATTGACAATGATACCAATGTACTATGGCTTTCTCACAACAGGCTGCTGGGTACAGGGCAAAGAGCAGTTAACCTATGCGACTTTTGAGAATCGCCTGACCGAAATCCTCGGCATGGAGAGTGTATGGGGTTCGATCGTTTCAGGAGCAGAGTACTTACTGATTGAATTGGGGGAACCAATGATGCTGGGGAGCTTGTTTTATGCTTTCCCAATTGCAATTGGCAGCTATTTTTTGACCTACTACGGATTGCTGCGACATCGACAACACAAAGCCCACCAAGCACAAATGAGCTATGAAGAGTGGTGTGCCGCACATGAGATTGCACCGTAATGCCAGAATCTTCCTCACAACTAGGTTTTGAATTAGCAAGACTTGTGGAGTCGGGCAACGATAAGGAAGCGCGCGCCTTGGTCCAAGAAAAAGAACTAAGTGAGGCCGATGAACGTAAATGGCTCTACCACCTAGGCAACTTACTTCACGCAGCCGGACGCCCTCTTCAAGCTTCTGCAATTTGGCGTGAAGTTGGTACTCCTCCGCAAGTTCCACCAAATGAATTATCTCTAGTTACTCTCCTTCGTCGGTGGTGGCCTCCTGTACTAGCTACGATTGGGGTTCTCACAATTTTCTACACACTTTTATTCACTACCTTCCCCAGACCTTTTGACCTGTTTCAATTTATGCAGGCGATGAGTAACCAGCAACAAAATCGAAGTGCCTGGGACTCCTTCTGGGATACGGGTCGACCATCCTGGCGTAGCTCAGATCTTTATGTGCAGGGAGACCAGTTGGTTCCGATGCTTCAAGACACCATCGCCAAATTGCTAGGAGAAGAAACAGATGAAAAGTCTGCTAAGGATGAATTGGCTAAGTGGCTTCAAGACTATGAAAATGAACTCTACGGAGATGGATTGAGTGGTCTGAATTACCACATCGTAGTTGCCAAGGGGCTGTTTAACTCCAGAGCTTTTGAGGACGCGATAGCTATTCTGGAGCAAGGATTAGAGACAGAAGAATCTGCAGCGAGACGGGGTCAGATTTATCAGGAATTAGGGACTACCTACTATTATCAAGGATACGAACTTCAGCCTGATGGGTTGGCGCGGTACGACCTTCCGCTTGTGCGTAAGTCAGTAGAAGCATATGAACAAGCAGCTCCCTACAGCAGTAATCCCTACTTATTTGGCAATCTCGGCTGGGGCTATTATTTATTAGCAGAATATGAAAAGGCTATAGAGTATGGAGAACAGGCACTGCAATTGGCGCCAAGTCTCAATTACGTTCGGATGAACCTTGGGATCACCTATCTACGCTTGGGAGAACTGCAGGATTCTCTCGATTCTTACGCAAGCATTCAGGATTACAGACCGGATCGTACAGAGTATGAAGGTGGGATTCGAGATCTTCAGGAACTGATCAGAGAATTTCCCGGGCAGTATCCGTTCGGACACTTTCTACTGGGCTATCTCTTTCAGATGCAGGGGAACTATCCCCCTGCCCAAGAAGCCTATGAACGCTACCTACAGGAAAGCTCTATTCCTTACTGGCAAGCACAGGCTCGACATCGGTTGAATGAAATGTCTAATGAGTAGATTCAAGTACGATATTCAATCGAAACGGCATTGATTGCCAGTTGTCCCTCTCCCATCTCAACAACTGACGCTATCTTGTAGCGTTTCCCCTCAAAATAGAAAATCCGCTCTGGGTGTAAGGCATTGATTTCAAAATGCAGATCAATGCTGCGTGTGTATCCTAACAATCCGTAGGCTCGAACTGTTACAGCCTTTGCATTTTCTTCATTTGGAGAAGAAATTTGCAGGTCCGTTGGGGTTGGGGGAGGGGCAGCAGAAACGGAAGTTACTGCCTCTGGATGAAAAGGAGAGCGGTAGTTATCTGTAGAAGAAACCGAAATTTCTGGAATATCTGAACCTGGACACATCTAACACCTTTGGGGGAATAATTTCAATATCTCTACTTCTCAATGATTTACTCACGCTTTGATGGGTAACAGCAACTTACTCCCATGACAAGTCCTACCAAGTCCTAAAACCTTTAGGTCATGCAGAGATTGCACGTTTTCTGGCAAGGGGTCAACAGCGAAGGACAGCCTTGTGAAGGAATTCTGATTGAGGCTGGTAGCCTCGAGCAGATACATCAACAACTACATAATCAGGGATTTTTCCAGCTGCAAATCAATCCGGTAGAGCCAACCCAGCTACAGAAGTCCCTTAGCGTAGCGTGGCTGGCTGAGATGACTGGTCAATGGAAGCAACTAGCAGACTCAGGACTGCCTCTTAAAGATTGCTTACGCTTTCTAATTCGTTCTCAAAGTGATCCAACCAACAAGTTTCGGCTGCATAATGCGCTTCGGCATCTTGAATCCGGAAATTCGCTACAAGAGTCCTTTCAAATCGCACAAGGCTTTCCAGATTTGTTCACTCGACTGCTAGCTGTTGCTGAAAATTCGGATCAACTGCCAACAATTTTGAGGGCTCTTCAACAACTTTATGTCTTGCAGGAGCAGGAAAGACAAGAGCGCTGGCAGTTGCTTCGATATCCATTGACCATAGCCGGATTTGCTTTAGCTATTTTTCTGGCAACAACGATCTTATTGGTTCCCTTGTTCCGTAGACTTTACCTTGCCCAAGGAGACGAACTTTTCTGGCTCTCTGCTTCTCTTCTTCAACTCAGTGACAGCTTGCGTTTACAACCTCTTCCCTGGCTTGCAAGCCTACTCACCGTTGCTCTAATCACCATTTCAGTTCATCGCAAAATTTCGATCAGCCAAATTCTGAACTGGCTTCCATGGCTGGGAAGGCTTCAGCAAACCGTACAAATTCAACTATATTCACAAGCTTTGGCACTGATGACGAAGGTCGAACTACCGTTATTGGAAGCGCTTGAGTTGGCTTCGCCTCTTCTTCCCAAAAATCTGCTGTCAAGGCAGCTCAGAATCCAGCAGTCACTCCTGCAAGGCAGAAAGCTTTATCAAGCTTATCAGGAAGCAAGTTTCTTAAACCCCGAACAACTTCGGTTACTGGATCTTGGGGAATCCAGCGAACAAATCGCCTATGCTTTTCAGAGAATCGCCGATCACCAACTTCAGCAGATCCAACGAGATCGTCAGCGATTGCAGGCTTTTCTACAGCCTTTCTTCATGGTGCTCGTTGCGCTGATGGTCCTAGCTCTTCTCCTGGCCCTTTACATGCCTCTCTTCCAAATGGGAATGACTTTTTAGGAGAGACCATGCTTGCTTTTTTAGAGTACTTTTCCTAACGTCTTTCGATAAAGTTTTTTTAATCTTACTAATACTGTCTCCGATCTTGGTGGCCTAAGGTCTCGGCAATGGCTTCCTAGACGATGGGTGATTCCGGAAACAGAATCGCCTCCCATGTTTGGAAAGGAGATTCCCACATGCTCGACAGCTTCGGTCGAAATATAAACAAGTTGCGCGTTTCCTTAGGGGAATCCTGCAACATGGCCTGCACCTACTGCGTCACGAGTATCAAGGATCATACTCCAGATCCTAATGCTCTCTCCAGTTCAGACCTGCTCAAATTAGTCTCATTGCTGGTTAGACATTCCGGTATCACCAAAATTCGAATTACAGGTGGCGAACCACTGCTCCATCGAGATTTGCTCAGTTTCATTGCTGGTGTTCGGCAACAAGGTGTGGAGAGTATCGGTCTAACTACCAACGGCTTGAATTTAAGCAAATTGGCCGCACCCCTAAAAGAAGCAGGACTGGACTCTGTCAACATCAGTCTAGACTCTCTGGATCCTGAAAATTTCAAAAGACTAGGGCGTGCTGGAAGATTGGAACGTGTACTAGAGGGAATTGAAACCGCTCTCAATGCCGGATTGCGTATCAAACTAAATATGGTTGTTATTCGAGGAGCCAATGACCATGAGGTCGTTGATCTTCTTGACTATGCCATTGAGAGAGATATCGAGCTAAGATATCTCGAACTAATGCGAATGGGGCCCCTATTTCAAGCAGAGAATTTTCCACTTTTCCCAATGAATGAAATTCTCGAATTGATCGGTCAGCACTACTCTTGGCGAAAGGTTGAAGCCGAGCACGATGCTACCGCCCAACGCTACTGGGTGCCTGGAGGATACTTCGGCATCATTCCCAATGAAAGCGCGCCCTTTTGTTCTACCTGCTCCAGATTACGGTTAACCTCCAGTGGCCAGCTCGTTGGCTGCCTAAGTAATCCAACACCTACTGCTATTCACCACTTACTAAAACAGCAAGAAGTTGCCAGCGAATTGAACGAGCGAGTTGCCCACTCGATTGCTTTCAAGGAACCAGTTGCTTTCACCGGATCCAACTTGGGAATGTCTCGTATCGGAGGTTGACAACCATTTCTTACTAAAAAGTCTCCAATCGTTTATATTCCTACAGGCCTGACCCACACATCTCAAAAAGTCAGGCTGCCATCTTCCTGTTCTAATTTCTAAAAGGAGTCTGCTGATGTCTTCACCCATCTCTTTCCAAGCGATACGAATTTTTGAAGAAGATAGCAAATTTGTGCAGCGCATTATCGAGCGTAGTACGGAAGATTTGCCAGAAGGAGAGGTGTTGATTCAAGTGCATTACTCTTCTCTAAATTACAAGGATGCGCTCTCTGCTTCAGGCAATCGTGGAGTAACACGAAACTACCCCCACACCCCAGGTGTTGATGCCTCCGGTATTGTTGCAGCTTCCACCAATCCTGACTTCAAAGCTGGAGATCCGGTCGTTGTCACTAGCTACGATTTGGGGATGAACACAGATGGAGGCTTCGGTGAATACATCAGGGTTCCCGCAGCGTGGGTTTTGCCCCTACCAGAGAGCCTGAGCCTACAGGAAGCAATGATCTACGGCACTGCTGGTTTTACTGCTGCACAATCGTTTTGGGAATTGAAAGTGGCAGGCTGCAAACCAGAAAATGGACCCGTTTTAGTGACCGGAGCTGCAGGAGGGGTCGGTTCAATTGCAGTGAGATTATTGCTGAATGGCGGATATGAGGTTGCTGCAGTCAGTGGACATGATAATGGAAAAGCACTGCTGAAAGAATTCGGTGTTCGACAAATCTTAGATCGTGAGGAAGCGGTTGATTCAGGGAATCGTCCACTTCTTAAGCCACAATGGAATGGAGTGATTGACAATGTCGGTGGACTTCCCCTCTCTACGGCTCTGAAAACCACGCAGCCTGGTGGAGTCATCACTACTTGTGGAAGTGTTGCAGGTGCAGAACTGTCGACAACCGTTTGGCCCCTCATCTTGCGAGGACTCAGATTAATTGGGATCGACTCCCAGAATTGTCCTTATGACATAAGGAAAAAACTGTGGGAACTTTTGGCAAATGACTGGAAACTGCCAAACCTGAAAGTGGGTCTAAAGGAAGTTTCGATGGAGGGGATGTTGAACGAGATAGAATCCATTTTACGGTCGGAAGTCAAAGGCAGGGTTGTTCTGCGGCACGAGGCCGCAGCCTAGGAATGGGACATACTCAAGGAGCTTGTAAAGCCCTCTTGCTGGAATTTGCAGTGCTCCCGATAAGATTATGAATTGGGTTGAAGTCCCCAATGTCATTGACGTTTGTAATCGGTAACTCTTGATTGTGCCCCAACTTGAAAGTAAGCGAATAGGTATTTGAATTGCCTGAAAAGTCTGTCGCAGTTAATGAGATCTGTGCTCCATCACCAACATAGCGCCCTGCAGAATCTGTGGTTCCAGTTGGATCAGACAAAGAGATCGTTGCTCGGTTGTTACTCGAAACTGATGCAGATTCGGTAAAGTCAACTCCTGTCATATTGATTGGAGACCCAGCTGTGTAAGTAGCTGATGCAGAAGCAATGTTTTCCAGAAAATTAAACGTTAATTCCCTAGGATCATCTCTATCATTGCTGTTCGTTTTATTGTCTGCTGCCATTCCAACCATATTCACATCAAGATAAACCTTCCGATATACTTTCAGATTGGGATAAGCACTACTTCCTGAACTGACAGTTGCAGTTAATCCTGTATCGGAATTGGCTACACTTGGTGGAGATAGATGGAGGACATACTCAACGCCGTTTACCTCAATCCCGTCAATCACAAGAATATCGTCAGATCCTACAGAGGTTTTATCAGCAGTAGTATTATCTGTTGTGAAGGTATAATTTGGAATTCCAACAATTAATTTTGTGTTGTTGTCGACTGAAAAAGCTCCTGCACTGACTGGTAATCCTACCGTAAAACCATTTGCCAAGGTTGCAGACTTCCGCATCAAAGCAGTAGTTGTTTGGGACGTCAGACTAGTATTGTCATTATCTAAATATCCCTTGATGTAGGCTTTCCCGTCTGAATCATCATCTTTCAGAACAGTCCCTGACGCAAAGGTGATTACCGCCCGTGTTCTTGTATTATTGTTAGCGGACGCATTGTCCTGTGCATTTGTACCTGCAGAATTCCAAAAACGGTACAGTGGATAATCATTTTGCACAGCTGTTGATGAATTATCGATAGTATTGTTTACATCCCCAGTGGTTGTAGTGCCATTATCATCGAAGTAAATACCCTCACCCATTAAATGGCTGCCATTATCGGCGCCTGTTCCAAAGGCGCTAATAATTTGTAGCCCGTGATCAGTCACTTCCATCAGAAAGACATTGTCATTCGAAACGCTTGCATTTTTGGCTATCATCTTTGGAACTAAGGAGTCACTCCCAACTAATCGTGGACCAAATTGGTTAGAGCGATTGTCCAAAGGTCCACCTAAGTTTGTAATATAAGAATCGTAATATTCGACTATGTTCCAAGAATTATAGTTGTAATCAGTAATGTTATCATAATTCAGGAAGAAGGTCGGATCCCCACCATCAAGCTGATTATCTCCAAGATTATTTCCGCTTACGTTATCGGTTGCATTCAAACTATTAGTAGTCTGGTGACTTAGTGCATTGAAGAAATTGCTGTAATCATTTGTCGCGTTATCTGGGATCGATACTGTCAAAGTATTTCCAGCAGCGACTGATGTATAAGTTGCACTACTGATCCCAGTGTTATCAAAAACACTGCTGGTCGGTCTTGACCTGTAAACACTACCTGATCCTCCTGAGGCTATTGGCTCAAACACATAAGTTGTTCTTGCAGAAGTACTACCATTGTCACCATAACCATGAACCACAAAACCTTTTCCAGCTAGTACCGGCTGATCGAATGTGATTGATAGCTTTATCTCACTTTGAGTATCTGAGGCAGTAATGCTTGTGGCCAAAGGAGGAGAAGCATCTACAAATACGACTCCTCTTCCATTTCCAGCCGTTGCGGAGACATTGTCTGAATCAGACATACCAACAATCTGCATCAGACTTTCCTTGCTGATTCCACCTGATTCTGTGTTAGCAACAACAGTCTGGTTGTCACTGGTGAAATGCTTGCTTGCATCAATTGTCCTCCAGTCGGTTAGCTGAATATTCATATGGTCTTTGCCATCGACCGCAGTGATACCAATAATATTCTGACTCAATTCTCCAGTTGGGATGTTAATTTGCCCGAGAGCACCTGTTGTACTAGCAAAGTTCGAAAGGTTTGTAATTTGTGAAATTGGCTCAGTCAAACTGACTTTAACTGATCTTACGAAGCCTTGGACTGTTTGAGACAGGGTGCCACACCCCAATGGGCCGCGCAAAATATTGGCTGACGCTGTGGAACCTCCAGTGAGATTTACGGTGTAGGTTGATGAAATGCTGTAGCCCGCCAAAGTAGTTGGAATCGTATTTTGACTACTATCGTTATCGCTGATTGGAGATGCGCCTGTAGTAGCTGTACCAGCCGAGTTGCTAGGATACCAACTACCTGTGAAGCTACCTGTAACATTCGATAAGTCGGCCGTGTAATATAAACAGGTTGGACCAGCAGGAATTGTCTGTGTGGTTGCCCATGCGTTATAATCAGCTGTTGTATAAAATTCATCACTTCTTCCTGTAGAAGTTGTGCCGAAGGCATTCAAACTACTTCCAGGTGAGTTTACTGCCAAAAGTGGAGTTATTTCTGAGTTTTTTAGACGTTGATCCGATACAGCATTGTATGAGATATTATCTAAATCCTCAGCGCTTAATGCTATGGTCGCCAAGGAAGAATTATCTGCCAAATCTCTGAACCCAAATTTGTCATAAAGAGATGATGTTAAATTAAATTTTGGGTAGTAGTACAAATCAATCATTTTATCGAAAGTACTAGCTACATTTGTTGGATTAGCATCAAATTCAATAATCATCTTTGAAGTGACATTTGGACTGCTCACATTATCAGATTGACCATATCTTGAAGTGTCTTGGCCAGAGTGATTGCTATGCTGAACAGCTACATGTGGTTCAAAATTATCAGCAAGTGTCACGGTTTTGGACGAAGTAGTTATCGTCGCATTACTACTGTCTAACCTAGATATTGTTATCGTCGAACCTACATTTGCACCACTAAAATGAATCTCATAAGCTTTTGAATTATCAATTGAAAAATTACCACTAGAATTATCCAGTCCCCTAAACATGAAACTTAAATTGTCAGTAAAATTTATATTATAATTCACATATTGTTCTCCATAAAAATCTAAAGTAACATTGTCATTTTTAATACTAGAAATAGCATTTGTAGATGTGACACTATAATTATCGACTTTTCTTATTATTGCATCAAATAGTTCGGTTACTCTGGCAACATTATCATCTTCTAAGATAGTAAGTTTTTGGTTAGTAGAAATCGTGCTATAAATATCTTGACTCGGCTTGATTGAATACTTAGTTAATTTTTGTGCTAAAGTTACTGGATCACCTGCATTAGGAACTGCTCTATTTTCGATGGTAACACTTTTCACTGTTGAAACATTCCCGGCAAGGTCTTTAAACCAAGCATATAATGTCTTAGATCCAGTTCCGTCACTCAGTTTATAACTCAAGGTGGTTGAGAAAATTTTATTGATACTTGTAGATCTCCAATCCGCTAAATCAATTGAAGGTTGGGTAGAATTTTCACTGTAATAATATCCAGCTATTCCAGAATCATTGGTACGATTGTCTGTAGACTCTAATAATAGAGTAACAGTCTGAATAGTTGTGAATGTGGCGTTGTCTGCAGTTACGAACTTAATACTTGCAGTATTAGGTTTTTCTAAATCGATTGTCACACTGTCTTGGGCACTGGTGGATATATTATTGCTAGTATCTTTCAACCAGAGATAAATTGTTTTAGTACCAATAGGATTCTCCAGAAAAGTATAGGTTGCTGATGTTGAATAATTTTGCCAGCGGCTATCACTTGATGATGGTGTGGATTGACTGAACTCAGTGAGCAACATCTCACCAATTATAAAATTATCTGTGCCACCAATACTGACTTTGACAGTTTCACTATTCACGTGAGATGTACCGTTCGCAATTGAAATATTGAGATTGCTAGGTGCAGCGTTGTCCTGCAATTGGACGGTAGCAGTTGCCGCAGAACTGACATTCCCAGCTTGGTCTCTAACCCACGCATACAATGTCTTTTTTTCAGCTACCGCATTTGCAAACGAATAATTGATGAATCGCGAACTGTAACCCTGCCAATTTGTATCAGCGATTGTAGGTTCTGTATTACTTTCAGACAGGTAATAGCTAGCAACCACAGCTGAATCAGATGCATCCAAAGTAGCTGAAATTGTAGCGGATGTGTTGCTAATTATTGAAAAGTCAGAAATATTTGGTTTTGTTGTATCAATAGTAAATCTTGGTATGTCAGTTATCTCAGTTCCCCCAGCATAATCAGTAATAGTTAAGGAACAGTCATACTGTTTGTCAGTCAGAAATCCAAGTGTGATTGAATTGTTTCCAACTATAGCGGCAATTGTTGATCCTGAACAATTATCGCTCACTGTTCCATTAATTTTAGAATCGAAAAAGATTGTAGGAGTACTATCATTGGTCACACTAGTGTATGATGTTATCGAAATAACATTATCTGATGAGAATTCCGAAACCGTATTGCCTCCTGACAAAACGCTTTCGATCGTAGTCTTAATATCTGGATAGGACGAAGCTGCCTTGCTGTTTATCCCAGAAACCAATTTTGTAACGATCGTTAATTGTAATTTACTTTTGTTTTCGTTATACGCTTTCTCAACTCCTACTTTTGCTCTCAAGACTGTTTTTTCAAGATTCAGATATTGATTACCAAAGGAAACAGTTTTCGCTGACTCTAGCAATGCACTTCCCACGGACTCAGATATCCCATCAATAGTGGTGTTGTTACCTGGGTTTAATTTAGTGGAACCGGAAAATAGACCGTAGACTGATTTCTCTACGAACCCTTCTGCGCTACTTGGAACGATTCCATCAATCTGTTTCATATTACTTATGATTGAAGATATTCCGGCCGACAAATGATTATTCCATCTGCTCTCCATGCTAGACCAATCATTCCAATTGTTCATTCCAGTCACCATGACTTCGCCAATTTGCTCATGCATTGACTCCCAGAAAGAACTTTCCGCTGAAGTGTAGATTTTATCAGTGATTAGGACAGTATCATTCAACAATTCAGGAACTAGTTTATTAACCCTTTCCGATTCACTAAAACTCAGTGTACCCAAAGCACTAATCAATCCCTCTAAAATTCCACCCACAGCATCGGGTACATCATCATTTGATGCCTGGGTGAAAGAAAGTTGGCTAACTCCAGTCTTCAACAAATTGGTGACAATCACTGATGAATTGTCTGTGTAGAACTTCTCCCTGCCTGGGAGAAGTTTTACTAGTCCAAATGAAACAGCAGAAAGGGTAGGTTTCCGAACTGATGATGTCGTAACTTTGCCTGCCATGCCTTTCATTGATCCTATCAACATTGCTTCAAGAATCTTGTTTAATTCCTCCGATCTACTGAGTCCGGAGTTAGCTATTTCAATTTTGGCTCCAGTAACAATCGAATCAATTTGAGTACTTGTAATTGGTACGCTCCTACTTTTACTCCTCATGGTTTGAGAAGCTGAATACCCCGCGGCCGTTCGCAAGATCTGCTCAAACTCACCCATTACGCTATCTGTGAGGGAGATGGTGTTTTCAGCAGCAGTTGTGAAAATTAGTGGTATCGAATCATTTGCAAGGTAGTTTCCAGCAGAATCTTGAATCAACTTTGTGAGCTTTAAAACATATTTCGTGTTATATTCTAAATTACCCACCGGATAGACCGTAAAAGATCGATTATCATTCCCCACATCAATTTGAGATCTCAACGGAACACAGGAGCTAAAATTATTTAAGGAGAGTTGGACTGTGGCCCCACAATTTGTGGCTGTGGTTACCGAACTGATTTCAATAGATTCATCAAAGGCAAATTTTACTGAGGTTCCAATTGACACTCCTGTGCTGTTATTGCTAGGAACGACAGCGTTGGCTACCACATTTGGGCCGTCATTATCAATTTCAACAACTGGATCTGGCTCTGGCACTGGGCTAGCTTTCTCACTTGTTTCATCAGATGAGCAAGCAACAACCATTGCTCCCAAAAGTATTGTCAAAATGAGCAGCTTGAGAATATATTTTTGCAGATTCATATCTGTTTCACTTATCAAAAAAATTTTTTTAATTTGATCTAAATTCCCTGGAATTTGTAGGATATCGGTTCATTCAAGTCTATTGCCAAGCATGAATTTGATTCATGGTGATGGCCTTTTCTGAAAAAGTTAGAATTTCATGAGCTGAAGCCTCGGAATTACCATTCCACTCCTAAGACGTTTTTACTTTTCCGAAAATTGCTGAGTACCGAGTTTTCATTAATTGTGATGTCCAATATATTCAGCCCACACCAGATAGCTATGAAGTGGATGCAACGTAGCTTTATGGCCTTCAGCAAATCTTACGGCGGTGATTAAATTTTGCTGTTGTAATCTGAGACCTATTTTCCATCGATTCAAAAATCGAATAGATGGCCCAAATTCAAAACCCCAGATAAATTGACCATTGTCGATAGAATCGGAAAAGTAAGACTTCCCATTTTCGTAAAGTCTATAATTCAGCCGATTTTCTGACCATCCCCCTATCAAACCACCATGTAGTCCTAGCCCATTTTCTGATTCTGTCGCGATCCCCAGACTGCCGGTAAATTGTAACTGCTCAAGATCTACTCTTCTGCTAAGAAGCTCTCGATGCAGTGTACCGTTTTGACGCCGATAGGACTGTGATATCCCCAGTAGAATAAGAGGTGTGAAAAACCTTTGAAGTCTAAATTCGAGATGATTTCCTCTTAATTTTGTTCCAGAATCACTCTCATAAAAACTTGTTTCGATGCTGCCCAGGCTCAGTTGCCAAGCCAGTTCTGAGGTAGGGTCAAAATTTTTATAGGACGTCTCCTTCAAACCGTGAAAGCTTGAATGATTATCTGAAGAGATTTTCTGGCTGATTACTATTTCTTCTGACTCTTGCCTGCTAGACGCCATTTCTTCACTAACGACAGGATTTTTGTTGATATCAGCAAAATTCTCATAAGATTGATCGGCAACACTAGCAACTACGCGGTCTCTGTTGTCTATCGATTCAGAAGCTGATATCAAGAGAAAATCAGGTGTAGAAGTTGTTTCAACAGAATTGATTTGACCTACTTCCGATAGAACTGCGTTTACCTTACCCTGGAGTTGGTTTGCAGCCCAGATTTGTTCGATTGACAGCAGTCCTCTCTTCGTTTTTTCTCTGGGCTTTATTTCAATTTGATCTTGCGAAAATCTTTGGCAGAAATCAGAAACAAATTTGGTGTCCAATCCCAGTTTCTGGAATTGCAGAACTAGCTCTTTTCTTTCTGGTTGTGAACAAAGAATTTTCGGATCAGTGATCGGTTCTTGTGCGCTCAAGAGTGAGTTTGTGCACAAGAAAGTAATGATCAGTTGGAAAACCTTAAGTATGAAATTTCCCAATTGAGAAGTGCTTGGAAGATGTAGCACTGGTCCCCCAGAAGTTGATTTCACCCAAATTCGGTGAACTACATTCAGAAATTTGCTTGGGGTAAAGCAAATTTAAGGCAAATGGGTTGTATTCTTGGGGAAGTGATCAGATGGGATTTTTTGCAAACTAATCAGAATTTGCATTTAGTCTAGCGACCTCAGAAAATCCCAGAACTGTCGGGATAGAAATCTGTGAAAGATCTCGCCTGTTTTTCCTGCAGCAAGCAAAAGATGTTTTGGTGACAACGAGTACAGAAAGAAATTTTAGGTAGGAATTAGTATCAATTTAGATTAAGACTGGATTTATGCAACTGACATTTGCTCATGAACCATCTTCTCTAGATAGTCGAACCTGGCCATGTCAAAAATCTCGTGAAGCTCTGTGTCAATGACCTCGATGTAATGATTGAGCAGGCCCAAATCCATTTCAGAGATCCAGCCGGTTCTACCATAGCGATGATGCTTTGCCAGGCTCTTCATGGCTGTATGGTAGTCCTCACAGACGTGGATTGGCACTTCAGGAAATTTATTCAAAAAGACCACGAAGAACATGTTGACTCAGATAGCTTTGGTATAAATGTTGGGAAAAATTATTCAACAAGATTTTATTTTGTCACTTAAAAGTCAAGCACTCATTGATTTTTCCAAATTCAAACTTACTACTATTCAAAACTTTCAGATATTTTCATGTATTTCCTAATATAAACTTAGGAAATGTAATTTATTTGACACAAAACCCCCTATCCAATTCATTCTTTTTGACACTCTCCAGATTTTCTAATTTGATATCAGCTATTTGAACGAAGCTGAAAATCACGTTTCTACGGCTGAATTAGAGGCTAGTTTGGCAATAAAATAAATTTCCCGGACATTCCGCTCTCAAACATCTCAAAGGCCTCAGCAGCTCTATGAAGAGGGATTTTCTCTCGAATAAGCTGTTCAAAAGAGAAGTTGCTCTCCTGCATAAAATTCATCATCTCAACTGCTGCCCAAGAGGGTAAGACTTTTGAGCCCTGCAACCTAATCTGCTTATGAATAAATTGCTCTGGGGAGATACTAGGAACTCCCTTGCTTAATCCAAGGTAGATTGCTATTCCCTTTGGCCTCAGCACATCAATTGCCTGACTCTGAGCATTACTTGCCCCACTGGTTTCAATACTTCCGCAAAAACCTTCCGGATTGGGGGACATCTTGATGAGGCCTTCAGCCTCTGTAAAGTCTCCGATTTTTTTACAACCAAGTGAGGATGCAAAGTCTCTGCGGCTCTTAATTGGATCGATTCCTACCGCATTGATTCCCATTTTTTCAAGTAGTAATATCGCTGACAATCCTACTGGACCCAGCCCAAAGACAACTACGTTGCGAACCGCTTGACCCCTTAATTGTTGGACCGCATTGTACGCAGTCGCTCCGGTACACGCGATAAAAGTACCGTCTTCAAAGGAGATATTCTCTGGGAGTTCAAGACAGGTATTTTCCGGAAGCTTCAGGACGTTGGTATTTGCTCCAGCATCCGCCAAGGCCATTCCTTTGCCAGTTGGGCAAAGGACAGTTTCCCCTTGATGACAGTATTGGCAGTGACCACAACCTAGCGTGTGATTTACGGTCACCCGATCACCAACTTTGAATTTACTGACAGCGTCACCAGTTTGAACAACGATTCCTGCTGGCTCATGACCTACAATTTTACCGTAACGAGCACCCAACTCTTCAGGACTAGAGCGATAAAAATGCAAGTCACTACCACAAATGCCAGCTGCCTTCACTTCAATCAAGACTTCATTCAATCTAGGCTCTAGATCAGGAAATTCCCTCACTTCCAGCGATTTGTTCCCAAAAAGGGCAGCTCCAATTTTTTTCATAGTAGTTTCAGAATTGAGGGGAAGGTTTCAAAAGTATGACCGGAGGAAATCAAGAAGGGGCTCTCGCAGAGATCAGCATGCTGTTATGAAGATCAGCTTACTCCGCGCATTTACAACAAGCGATGGGAATGTACACCTTTCTGTCGTAGATATGCTCCCACTCATATTCGTAGGCCATCTTGCATGTCTCTGGGTTTTGGTTAGCAGTCTTTACCTCTGAACTATTATTTGAGCAGGCTACCAAAATAATCTGGGCACTGATCAAGCACCAAATTGAGCTGAACTTTTTGTTGTAATGCTGAAAGGTAATTTTCATTCGATGAACGCCGGCAGTGGGAAAACAACACTTTTTGTTGACTGATAGGAAAGTCAGATACTGTTATTTGATAAGTAGAAGAAAACGATCGTCAAGGCAATGATGAGAAACATCACCGGTGAGAATCTTCCCATCAGGTTAGTGCCTGTGTTGGTTTATTGAAATAATACTGAAAAGGACTAAAATCTCAGTATTATCAATAATTAAATAGAAAGATTTATTTTTTGAGGGAAATAATGTCGTCTTCCAGAGGATTGCCATCGCGAAAATTCTCAGGATTCAAATCATTCAGAAGAAACCGTTCTCTCATGTCTTTAACGTCTTGCTGAATAAGCATCAGCATCTTTTGATAGTCTTCAAATTCTTTCTGCATCTCAGCCTCCCTAATAGTGAAATCAACTCATTAAATTCGCCTGCAGCCTATTAAACCATGGCATAATTCAGACCAATTCTGATGTTGTCATCCCTTTGATCTGGTTGCAAAGCGACTAACTATATTAGATCAGCAACTCAGCAGCGAAGACCAAGGGTGGATGTTACAAAATGAAATTTGAGTGCCCGGAGCCGGAATCGAACCGGCACGGAGGGGCTACCTCCGCAGGATTTTAAGTCCTGTGCGTCTACCAATTTCGCCATCCGGGCTAGCGTTGCTGAGGAAGCAAGAATTCAGCAGGCGGGTGGAGGTGACGAGCGGATTCGAACCGCTATGAAACAGATTTGCAATCTGCTGCCTGACCATTCAGCCACGTCACCAACCGAGGAAAATTATCGGAAATTTGAGATGATAAATTTGCCCACACAAAAGGCAAGGACTAATTGTTGAGTTCAATCTGAGCCAGTAGGTCCAATTCTGCTAAAACCTTTAAAGTTCCCAAAGCCACACAGCTCAGAGGATCATCAGCATGCATTACCTTTAAGTTGACCTCCTCACTCAATAATTTATCTAAACCAGGCAACATGGAGCCTCCCCCTGCCAAGAAAATGCCTTTTTCAACGATGTCTGCAGCCAACTCAGGGGGGGTTTGCTCCAAAGCCTTTTTAACTAATTTTACAATTGCCTCGCAGTTATCAGCCAGACATTCACGAATCTCGGATTCATGAAATAGTAAGGTTTTTGGTACTCCTGAAATCACATCTCGCCCGCGAACTTCCATTGTCTGGTGGGCTGCACTTCCCTCGATTGCATTGCCCAAGAGAATCTTGACGTTTTCTGCAGTTCGTTCGCCAATCAACAAGTTGTATTTTTGCTTGGCGTACTGGCTGATGGTGTCGTCCATCACATCACCACCTACTCGGCTTGAATCACTAAAAACAATGCTGGCTAAAGAGATAACGGCAACCTCCGTGGTTCCGCCACCAATATCGACAATCAACGAACCTGTAGCGTCCTGGACTGGGAGACCGGCTCCGATAGCTGCAGCCATAGGTTCTTCGATTAAAAAGACTTCTTTAGCTCCAGCAAGCAACGCTGCTTCTCTGACAGCTCTCCGCTCAACTTGAGTAATTCCGGAGGGGATGGCGATTACAATTCTGGGCTTGGTCTTCAATGCAGAAAATTGTTGCTGAGTTTCACGAATAAAATAACTCAGCATTTCCTGAGCAATGTCAAAATCAGAAATCACTCCATCTTTTAAGGGCCGAATGGCTTCAACTCCGCGTGGAGTTCTTCCCATCATCTCTTTCGCAACCTGGCCCACCGCCAGAATTTGGATTTCTCCCCGGGAAATTCGCTTCACGGCAACGACAGAAGGCTCCCGAATAACAATCCCGTGCTTTTGCGTGCAAACAAGCGTATTTGCAGTGCCAAGATCAATGGCAAGATCCTGAACAAAAGACTTGGTAAGCGAAGAGAAAACAGACACGACCACTCCATAGTGAGTAAGACTTAAAGGAGGTCATCATCAGAAAAAGATCATCACAGGGCAAGCCATTTTCTACTTCAAACGAGCTAGGATTTCTTCCAGCTTGGTGGCTTCCGGAAGCCCATAGCCAAACCTTGTGGAATGCACGAGTTCGGCAGGTGCCTTCGGTGGATTTATTTGAGGAAACCCACGAACTACCAGATCAAGATTTCCTTGAATGGTTTTGGCTGAAGGACACGTATGAAGCCACTGCAAAAGTACCTACTATTTTGATTCTACATGGTTTGGAGGGATGCGCCCGCTCTAATTATGTTCAGGATCTAATGCGTCAATTAGGTTTCTTGGGATGGCGGGCTGTTGTTATGCAATACCGCAATTGCGGAGAAAAACCGAACCGTCTTGCGCAGAGCTATCACGCGATGCGCTGGCAGGAGTTAGACTGGACTGTGGAGGTACTTCGGGAACGCTTCCCAGAAGCACCGATTGGAGTCGTCGGATTCTCCATTGGCGGTAGTATTCTGCTCAATTGGCTTGGTCAGAATGAGTTCAGAAAAATTGCAGCTGCGTGTGCTATCTCTGTTCCCTACAAACTAGCGCTCTGCGCTGATCGACTCAGCCAAGGTTTTTCAAAAATCTATCAGCAATATTTGATGGGACGGCTGAAACGCTCCGCAGTGCGCAAGTGGGCCTTGTTGAAGGATGCATTGGGATTATCTGACCTTTCGCAGATCATGGAGCTAAAGACACTCTGGGAATTTGATGATTTGCTGACGGCGCCCTTGCACGGCTTCAAGAATGTCCGTGATTATTATGAAAAAGCCAGTTGTCGTCAGTACCTCACCAGAATTCAAATCCCAACCCTACTGGTGCACGCTCTGGATGATCCTTTCATGGTTCCTGAAGTTGTTCCACAGGCATCTGAATTGTCAGATCTGATTCAGACGGCTTTCGTCCCAGTAGGAGGTCATGTAGGCTTTGTGTCCGGTTCCGTTCCAGGAAAAGAGTGGTCTTGGCTCTCTCGGATTGTCCCAAGCTTCTTTGAAACAAATTTTCGCTGAGAGTTTCTTACTAGTGGTCTGGATGGGTTTCAGAAGTGGTTCGCAAATTCGGAGAGTATATTGATGTCTCTGGGAGAAGAAAGTTCCAGAGACATCAGGGATAAGCTTAATCCAACGGATTCTCACTCATCGTAGTAGGAACGCAGGGGAGCGCTTCGACTTGGATGTCGGAGTCGACGCAGAGCTTTGGCCTCAATTTGACGGATTCGCTCACGGGTAACATCAAAGTTCAGACCTATCTCTTCCAGAGTATACTCCTTTGCCTCATCGACACCAAATCGCATTTTGACAACTTTTTCTTCTCTCTCACTCAACGTTCCTAAGTAGTGACGGATCGTCTCTTCGAGATGAGTTGTAGTTGTTTTCGCGACCGGATCCAAAGCATTTTGATCAGGGATAAAATCTTTTAACTGCGAATCTTCATCATCCCCAATTGGAGAATCGAGTGAAACCGGATCTCGGGAAATACGAATGGCATCGCGAACCTTATCCAGGGGCATACCGAGATGTTCTTCCAATTCATCAATACTGGGCTCTCTCCCATGCTGATTCGTAAGCTGCTTTGATACCTGGTATAGCTTATTGAGAGTCTCAATCATGTGAACAGGAATACGAATCGTCCTTGCCTGGTCAATGATCGCTCTTGTGATTGACTGCCGAATCCACCACGTCGCGTAGGTAGAAAATTTATAGCCTCTTCTATATTCAAATTTGTCAACAGCTCGAATCAGTCCTAGGTTCCCCTCTTGAATCAAATCCAAGAATTGCAAACCCCGATTCGTGTGCTTCTTGGCAATACTGATCACAAGGCGCAGGTTGGCCTCAATCAATTTACTCTTGGCCTGTTTTACCTGAAGTTCTGCTTTTTTCAGGTGTTCAATCTCGGTATCAAAGCCATACCAATTGTCTCCGGCTTGCTGCTGAAGCATATCGATACGTCGACGACACAACTGCCATTTTTCAAAGATCCTACGGGCTACAGGGAAGCGCATTCCTGTTCCGTTTTCGAACTTTCGTTCATAGTAACGCTCACGCCTTCGCTCTCCCTGGGCTTTCTTCCATTTCTCTAGCCAACGTGAAGCATCTTTTGGAGCGATCTGCAGTTGCTCCTCATAAACCTGCACTCTTCGTTTCAGCGTCCGAATCTTCGAGTGATGCTGAAGCATTGTAGAGCAGAGGGCTTCTAACTGACGAGAATTGAAGTTTGCTTTCTCAAGTCTCTTGAGGATTTTTTTCTGCAGTGATTCAAGCTCTGTTTGGTCAAACTTCTTAGCAGTCGGATCAGTTTCTAACTCCAACATTTGTTGGCGAAATTCATCTATCTGAGCCAATACATCCTGAAGTTTCTTTGACGCTCGCTCATCATCCTCAATAACGTTGTCATCTTCATCCAAGCCAGCAATTAAGTTCTTGGCACGAACATGACCCTCCTTAAGCTTCCTTTTCAGTTGACTCAGGTTCTCCAGAACCAAAATTGAACGAGCAAAAATCTGGAGTAGAGCGTAGTTCCCCTCCTCAATCGATTGGGCAATCTGCAATTCCTCATCTCTAGTGAGCAAACTGATGCACCCCATCTTTCGGAGATAAAGTTGAACAGGATCGTTGTTAATCGCCGCTAAGTCTGCACTGCTTAAGGAATCATCAATTTCTAATTCATCCCTATCCTTAAGGGCATTTTCTTCTTCAGAATCTTCATCTTCCAACACTTCAATCCCAGCACCTGTTAGAGCGTTAAAAATCTGCTCCATCTGGCTATTATCTGCTTTGGCTCCATCATTTTGTTCGCTGAGGTGGCTATTGATGTCGTCTAAAGTCAAATAGCCTTTCGCTTTGCCATCGTCCAAAAGGCTTTTCATAACTTTTGATTTGAGGCTCTGTGTTCTGGCGCTTTCCCTATTTTCGGTCATCATGGTGACTCCGTTTTTGGGTGTTGGGAGGGGCAGCAGGTGAGTAACAATATTTTAGATAATGTTTATGCTTTTTATGATTTCACTTTCATTGATCGTAGTCAATAATTTCGTACATACAAAATAAATTTTTTCTATTGATCGAAAAAACTGATCAAAAATTAAAAGATATAACTGATTTGATTATTTATTTATTCATTAATTGAACACAGAAATCACGTTAAGGCTTCGAACCTCAACAAAAATTAGCAAAATTGCGTGGGGAATTGGAATCAACAAAAATCCTGGAGACTAAGAGGGCCAATGGGATTAATGAACTGCAACTGGAGAGAGTCGTTTGAGCGAATCAAGTTTCATTGAATGGAAATCCAGCCAGTCTGATTTCCGGCAAAGGAGTAGGAGTGGGATGATCAACAATTAGGAAATTGGTATTTTGTAGTAATCTCGGTACCAAGCAATAAACCTCTGAATTCCCTCTTCAATTGGTGTATTTGGACGAAAGTCTACATCTTTTTCTAGTGCTTCCACATTCGCATACGTCGCTGGAACATCGCCAAGTTGAATAGATAAAAATTCTTTTTGGGCTTCTTGCCCTAAAGCTTTTTCGAGTAGTTCAATGAAATGGAGTAGTTCAACGGGTTCGTGGTTACCAATGTTGTAAATTCGATAGGGTGCTTTACTGGTAGCTGGGTCGGGCTTATCCCCACTCCAATTTTCATTTCCTACTGGAATTTTGTCCGTGACTCTGATCAATCCCTCCACAATGTCGTCTACGTAGGTAAAATCTCTACGCATCTTGCCGTGATTGAAAACTTGGATCGGTTCACCGTTCAAGATTGCTTTGGTAAATAAAAACAGAGCCATGTCCGGACGACCCCATGGTCCATAGACAGTAAAAAACCGTAGACCTGTGGTTGGCAACCCAAACAAATGACTGTAGGTGTGGGCCATCAGTTCATTGGATTTCTTGCTTGCGGCATAGAGGCTCACTGGATGGTCTACGTTGTGGTGAACACTGAAGGGCATTTTCGTGTTGGCTCCATATACCGAACTACTGGAAGCATATACCAAATGTGGAACCTCATAATGGCGGCAATTTTCAAGGATATTCAGAAAACCTACGATATTCGCATCAATGTAAGCTCTGGGATTTTCTAAACTGTAACGAACCCCTGCTTGTGCGGCGAGATTCACAACTCGATCAAAAACATGCTGGTCAAAAACATTCTGAATGGAAGTGGAATCTTCGAGGTTAGCTTCAATGAAATTAAAGTTTTTTTCCTGTTCCAGCAGCATGAGACGATCTCGCTTAAGTCTCACGTCATAGTAGCTATTCAAGTTGTCCAATCCAACGACAGTATCTCCTCGCTCGAGTAACCGACGAGTCAGATGGAACCCGATAAAACCCGCGGCTCCAGTTACTAAAATATGCATGTTTCTAACTCTTGGATCAGCAAATAGGGGAGTAAATCATTTTTAAGCTGGCTCAAAATCAAGTCATTATGAGCCACATTTTTGGAAGTATCCTGGAGAGAACTAATGTTTTTCTTGCAAGCACTCTGATGAAATGCTCCATCGTTTGGGATAGGTACAAGCATGTTTGCTTCAGCTGGCAAAAGCTAGTTCTGAGTCAGAAGCTTCCCAGCTGGCTATCTCACGCATCTGGTTAAGAAAATCTTCTTCTCGCTCACAGGTCATCAATTGCTTACGCTGCTCCTTTGCGTGCCGAAATCCCTGAATATATTCTCCAAGGTATTTTCTAAATTCTCTCAAGGCCCTATGCTCTGTCTGGAATTCTCGTAAGAGTTCGTAGTGTCGAATGGCGGTTTCAACTCTCTCGGCCAAGGAGGGATTTGCTCGCTCATATGGATTGCAGAAAACCCAGGGATTACCGATTGCACTCCGCCCGATCATAAAGCCATCCAGGTTTTTGGTTTTCTTGATGCCGTCTGAATAATCCTGAACGTCCCCGTTACCCACAACTGGAATGGATAAGTTTCGTTTCAGTTCATAAATGGGTTCCCAATTCGCGTCTCCCTTGAAAGCCTGCCGATAAGTGCGTCCGTGAATTGTTACTAAAGAAGTTCCGGCAGCTTCCAAAGATTTTGCAAAAGGAATCAAGTTGTCAGCATTTTCCCAGCCCAGCCTTGTCTTTACGGAAACTTCAAGATTACAGGCGCTTCGAATCGATTCAATGATTCTGCAAGCACCATCCACATCTTTCATCAAAGCACTACCGTGTTGAGAATTGACAATTTTTTTGGAAGGGCACCCCATGTTGATATCAACCCCTAGAATTCCACGATCTTCAACCATTTTTGAGACTTCGGCAAAAGCTTGAGGATCGTTTCCAAATAACTGCATAAAGAATGGATGCTCACTTGGGTGGTAGTCCATTCTCTCTCGGAGTCGCTCGCTTCGTAGCAAGCCGTCTACACTGGTGAACTCGCTGAAAAGAAGGGTGCGCTTGCTCAAGCTACGAACTATTCGACGATAAGCTGTGTTTGTGATCCCATCCATTGGGGCCAAGCAAACAAGGGGGCGAGGGAAATCTTTCCAAGTCATTGACAATATTGTGGATGAAGTAAAACTTAAAAATGTACCTGAATTTTTCAAAAATATTGAGTGATGATTCCTATTTCTAAATTAACTTGAGCCTGTTGGCGTCCTGCTCTAGGTTCAGACATCTTTTTCAACAAGGAATTTTTGGAGAAGCATGGGGGGGAAAGCTTCATACAATACAGTCATCACCATCAAGAAGTATTCGAATCGGCGGCTCTATGACATGGCACATAGTCGCTACTTGACCATCGAAGAGTTGGGAGAGTTGATTCAACAAGGCTTTGATGTACAGGTGGTCGATTCCAAAACAAAAGAAGATATCACTCAGGCGATTTTGACTCAAATCGTTATGGAACGTGATGGCATCTATCTGTTCTCTACGTCTTTTCTTCACCAAATCATTCGCAATCGTGAAGGAATCCTCGGTGAATTTTTCACAGACTTTGTGCCAAAAATGTTGGATTCTTATTTGGACACTCGCGATGCGATGCAACGACAACTCTCAAGTTTCACAAATCCTTGGCTGATGGGTGGTGAAATGAAGATGCCTTTCTTCAATCCATTTCTTGATTCAAAACCGAAAGCGTCAACCAGAGCAAGAACGCCAGAACCCCCTAAAAACAAAGAACAAGAACGTCAGCGCATACAGGCCCAGGTACGTGAACTTCAAGCAAGATTAGAGGAACTCAAGGACTGAGAACCGCTTCCCGCTCATACGTCAAACTTTCTCCGCACTAACATGCAATTTGAACCAGTAATTGGGCTAGAAATCCACGCCCAACTTGCCACACAATCTAAAATCTTCTGTTCCTGTTCAACCCAATTTGGCAAGCCTCCCAATGAAAGCACCTGTCCCGTGTGTCTTGGATTACCTGGGGCACTGCCAGTTTTGAACCGTCGTGTTGTAGAATTTGCCATTAGATTGGGCTTGGCCACTCACTGTACCATTCGATTGGATTCACAATTTGCTCGCAAAAACTACTTTTATCCTGACCTGCCAAAAGCCTATCAGATCTCTCAATTTGACCGTCCCATCTGTGAAAATGGCTGGCTAGACATTGAGGTGGATAGGCAGACCCGCAGAATCAGTATCACACGTATCCATATGGAAGAAGATGCTGGAAAACTGGTTCATGAGGAAGATGGTGACTCCAGTTTTGTTGATCTGAACAGGGCTGGAGTTCCGCTCCTGGAAATTGTTAGTGAACCCGACCTCCGTACTCCCGAGGAAGCAAAAGCCTACATGGAGAAGATGCATTCCATCGTCACGTATCTTGGAATCAGCGAAGGAGATATGGAAAAGGGGCATTTTCGCTGTGATGCCAATGTCTCGCTAAGACCTATCGGGCAAGAAAAATTTGGGACTCGTACGGAAACCAAAAATCTCAATTCCTTTCGCTTTGTTCAACAGGCGATCACCTATGAAATTGCTCGCCAAACAGAAGAGCTTCTAGATAGCAAGCGAATCGTCCAAGAAACCAGGTTGTGGGATTCAGTAAAGAAGAACACCTACAGTATGCGCTCCAAGGAAGAGGCCCACGACTATCGATATTTCCCAGATCCTGATTTGCCAGTTGTCAGAATATCCTCAGATTTTGTTGAGCAGATCCACAATCAACTTCCAGAATTGCCAGATGCCAAAAAACAGCGTTTCATGGAGTCATTTGGACTGAGCACCTACGATGCTGAAGTGCTAGTCGCAGACAAGCAGGTTGCCGAATACTTTGAAGAAGTAGTTGCCGCCAAAGCTGATCCCAAATTGGTTTGTAATTGGATCAGTGGTGAACTGATGCGGCTAATGAATGAAAACAAGGTGGATATCCGAAATGTGGGCATTCCTGCCAAAAGCCTCGCTAGTCTGATTCAATTTTTGCAGGAAGGTTCGATAAGTGGGAAAATTGCCAAGACTGTTTTCGAAGAAATGGTGAAGTCTGGTAAAGATCCGGCTACAATCATTGAAGTTCAAGGATTAAAACAAGTTTCTGACGAGGGCGCCCTACGAGGGTTGTTGGAAACATTGTTAAGTAACAACCCAAAGCAGGTAGAACAATTCCGAGCTGGCAAAACCCAAATTAAAGGATTTTTTGTTGGTCAGGTGATGAAGGAAACCAAGGGACAAGCAAACCCACAGATTGTGAATCAGCTTCTAGAGGAACTACTGAATGGATAGTGCCGCTCGCTGGACAGCCCGACTGGAAATCATCGCACCACTAACACTATTCGCATGTGGTCTTTGGGTATTTGCCTTCACTCCCACAGAGACCGAGCAAGGCTTTGTCCAAAAAATCATGTACATTCATGTACCCTCCGTAATCGTCACCTACTTAGCCTTCTTTGTGACTTTCGCCTTTGGCATAGCCTATTTGTGGAAACGCCTTCTCGTCTTTGATCGGATCGCCAAGGTCTCTGCTGAAATTGGCCTAATTTTCTGCGCAATGGTTTTGCTTTCAGGAGCAATCTGGGGTCGTCCGACCTGGGGAACTTATTGGGTGTGGGATGCCCGCCTGACCACTACCTTGCTGCTGTTTCTAATTTTTCTCGGCTACTTCCTTCTGCGACTTTCCGTTCAAGATCGTGAGAAAGAGGCCAGATTTAGCTCAGTGCTTGGTATTATCGGCTTTCTTGATATCCCAATTGTACACAAGTCGGTGGAGTGGTGGCGCACATTGCACCAGCCTTCTACACTCTTCAAAGTACAGGAAGGTGCTGCCAAACCTGCTATGCCTCCAGAATTACTTTACCCTCTATTGGCATGCATGTTTGCCATGCTGCTGTTTTATGGATACTTGCTGCTGCTGCGCTGGCAAATGGAAGAAAACCAGGACCAACTTCATGAAGCACTAGCCCAAGAGGTCAGCTGATGCCCATGAATCTGGAATATGTGCTAATCAGCTATGGACTCTGGATTTTGGCTTTCGTGATTTACATCTCTTGGATCAAACAGAAACGTAAAGTGTTTCAACAATCTTTGAAAACTCTTAAGGAAACTCAACGCCAGAAATGAAGACTCGTCATAAGTTCGTAATTGGAGGTGCTGTTATCTTTGGTGTATTAGCGGCCTTATCTGTGCAGGGGCTACAAGAGATGACTGTCTACTTCTATACTCCCCAGGAAGTTCTGGCGGCACCCACTGATTTTCAAGAAAAAACCATTCGAATCGGTGCGCTTGTTCAACCAGGTACTGTCGAATGGGATGCGCGTAGTATTCGGCTGGCATTTCACATCACCGAAGACTCCATGCGCTCCATTCCAGTGGTATATGAAGGTGTAAAACCGGATATGTTCCGTGAGGGCCAGGGAGTGGTGGTCGAAGGTCGTATGCAGAACGGTGTCTTTGAAGCACAACAGTTGCTCGTTAAGCACAGTGAGGAATACAAAGTAGACCACAACCAAGTGGCCTCCAAGGAAGATTACTACAAGTCCGTCATTCAATAAGTCGCCATGCGTCTCCGCCTTGCCGAAGCGCGGGCGGGCCTCAGCACACTTCTCGAGGCCGACCCTCGCATCCGCCACAGGTTGTTGGCCACCGCCATCCTCCTGCTACTGATTGTTTTTCTTGTCTACTTCAATACTCGCCAAGGACTGCCAGACACTGGAAGTGTCAATTCCCGCCTGATCCTCTTTGTAGCAATCAACATCAACATCGTCTTGTTGGCGGTTGTCTTCTACATGATCGCCAAAAACCTGCTGAAGCTTGTCGTTGAGCGGCACAAGCAGGTACTTGGTGTTACTCTGAAGACCAAGTTGATCGCGGCATTCACACTTCTTTCCTTGCCAGCAATGGCCTTCCACCTCTTTGCCAGTAGTTTCATCTCTACTACATTGGAATCCTGGCTGACTGGACAGCATGAGTCAGTAGTTGATAACGCACGTCAGGTCTCTGAGGTTTATCATCGTGACTTGAAAGAGATGCTAGCATTGGAAAGCTGGGTTCTCCGGCAGACCCTTCAGCAGAACCCCGACCTCTTCGCAAACCTAGAAGAGCTGGATGAGCGACTTGGCAGATCCTTGGGTGATGGACTCACGATCTATAATCCCCAGCGAGAAATTATCCACCAAAAACTTCGTACCGAAGAAGCCAAGCGTTCTTGGAAAGCACCGAGTACTGCTGAGTGGTACCAAGTTCTTCAACAGGAAGAGTCGTGGTTGGTAGAAGAACAACAAGATCGTTTTCTCTATCGCTCTTTGCACAAACTTAAAGCTCCTCAAAATCAGGAGTTATTGCTCGAACTTTTCCATCCTGCATCTCAACCGATTACTCAGGCGATCAACGGAATCATCGAACAGGAACGCAATTCAAGATTCTTTACGGAATCAGAGGACTTGCTGCGCCGGTACTATCTAGTGATCTTTCTGCTGATGACGCTCTGTATAGTCTTTGTTGCGACCTGGCTGGCCTTTTATTTTGCACGTGGATTTGTTCAACCAATTGAAGATCTAGCCCAAGCCACTCAAAGAGTTGCTGATGGGGAATTGGGGTATCAGGTCAAACCCAAGTCCACCTTGGACAAAGACTTTGGTTTATTGGTTCGAGCCTTCAATTCGATGAGTCAAGATCTGGAAATTAATCAGATCGCCCTCGAACGAACAACGGAGCACCTTCAACAAAGCCATCAAGCTTTGGAAGAACAGCACCGACTCTTGGAATTAGTCTTGGAGAATATCAGTACTGGCGTAGTCCTGCTGGATCCGGAGGGTAGGCTCCGTCGTGTGAACCGAGCTGCTCACCAACTGTTGCCCTGGCGAGAAGACAAGGTTAGTGAAAATAATCGGATTGATGAAGTGCTCTCAGAGGACGCACTCCCAGCTTTTATCGAAATGTGGGAACAATTACAGGAGCATCAGTCTGGGAGCGTCTATCGTCACTTGACTTTGATTCACCAACAACAGCCCATCCAAGTTGCAGTTACTCTGCTGACACTACAGAATCGAGATAATGAACCTATCGGTGTGATCGCTGTCTACAACAACATCACTGAAATTCATCGTCTACAGCGTTCCCAGGCATGGCGAGAAGTTGCCCGGCGGATAGCCCATGAAATCAAGAATCCGCTTACTCCCATTCAACTCTCTGCGGAGCGAATTCGTCGGAAGTACACAAACAAAGTTGATGATCCCAAACCTCTGCAGCATGCCACACAGACAATCATCAACGAGGTGGAACAACTCAAACGAATGGTTAGCGAATTCTCACAGTTCGCAAGAATTCCAGAATCTCACTTACGACCTACGGATCTCCATGGTGTGCTATCAGAGGTGGTGGATCTTTATGAAGGGAACCTGCCCACTCGCATTCAGTTGGTAGCTGATTTTTGCGAGGACATGCCCAAATTATCCATTGATGCAGAGCAAATGAAGCGCGTGGTGGTCAACCTAGTAGATAATGCAGTTACAGCTGTTGAGAATAAAGGCAGACTATCCCGTCTGTTAAGGCAAGGGACGGTTCAAATCAAGACAAGTGTCGCTGAGGAGTTGCGTATCGCGAGAATTGAAGTCTCAGATAACGGCACTGGAATCGAACCAGAAATCATCAATCGTTTGTTCGAACCGTATGCGACCACCAAGAAGGATGGCACCGGCTTGGGGCTAACAATCATTCATCAAACAATTTCTGATCACAACGGATTTGTGCGCTTCAAGAACCTAGAGGACGGAGGAGCAAGCTTCACGATTGAGTTGCCAATCGGATAGTGAATACCGCCAAGACTAGACTAAACTCATCAACTTACTGGCGATATCAGGCAGCGGTACAGCGGTTTCTGCACCACCGTTATTCAGGACCTCACGGGGCATACCAAACACCACGCAGGTTTCCTCACTTTGTGCGATAGTTCGAGCACCTCGCTCTCTCATGGACAGCATCCCCTTGGCCCCATCATTCCCCATTCCGGTTAACATCACACCTACCCCTTCAGCGCCTGCAGTATCTGCGACGGACTGCATCAGTACATCTACCGAGGGACGATGACGTGAAACGAGCGGTCCCTTGACAATATCCACTACATACTTTCCATTCTTGTTTTTCAATCGCATGTGATGATCCCC
>DJYX01000150.1:5176-32124 GCA_002450295.1 Deltaproteobacteria bacterium UBA6967 | reverse complement strand
TTCACCTCAATCTGTGACATCTGATCAAGTCGCTGTGCAAAGGAATGTGTGAAGTGCTCCGGCATGTGCTGGACAATCAATATACCCGGCGTTGTTGGGGGTAACAGTGGAATAATATTTCGCAAAGCTTCGGCCCCACCTGTTGAAGCACCAATTGCAATTATCTTGTCTGCAGCCCTTGCTAGAGAGGGGGATTTCAGAGGACTTGGTTTGCTCTGGATCTTTTTTTTCTGCAACACCTCGTTCATGTCAATCCTCGCTGCCCAGACAAGAGTATCTGTCAAGCGGGCCAACATTGCCTTGAAGGCCACAGGATCTTCTGGGTTTGGTTTTGCGAACACTTCAATAGCCCCCAACTCCAGGGCTCTTAGGGCTTGATCCCAATGATCATCGACGATTGAACTCAGCACAATGATCGGCATGGGCCAGTGTTTCATCAAGACCTCCATGAATTCCAAGCCATCCATTCTTGGCATCAGCAGGTCAAGGGAGATCACGTCAGGATTCCTTTCAATGATCATATCCCTAGCTTGGTAAGCATCCTCAGCAGCCCCAACGACTTCAATACGCGAATCACGACTGAGTTCTTTTGTGAGGACATTTCTTACGATCGGTGCATCATCCACGATCAGCACTTTGACTGGCCCGCCTGTCATTTTATTTGCCTCTGAATTTTGGATAAAGAGTTGGATTCATCACGATTAGATCCGCTGGTAAATGGAGCTTTGTACATATTTCAAGGAATTCTGGAGACCAATCAAACTTTCTGAGTGACCCACAAAGAGATAACCACCAGGTTTGATATAGCCGCTCAACCGTTCAATCAATTTTTCTTGGTCATCCCGGTCGAAATATATCATGACATTTCGACACATGATGAAATCAAACTGGGTCCGTAAAGGATATTCCTGAATGAGGTTCAACCGGCGAAATCGAATCAATGCCTTTAATTGACTACTAACCTGAAACATCTCCCCATTCGTTTCCGGGAGAATCTGACAATAACGATTGCGCAAAACTTCCGGTATTAAGGGCAACTGATTGACTGGATAGCGGCCTAGTTCCGCCTGATCCAGCATGCGAGTCGAGATATCAGTAGCTAGAACCTTTGCGTCTCGACCACCCAATACTCCACCAAATGCATCAAGCAACGTCATTGCAATTGTGTAGGCCTCTTCACCACTTGAACAGGCACAACTCCATATACGGATCGTTTGTTGTTTTTGGAGTTGGGGGTAAACCTCATTTTTCAAAAAAGTGAAATGATCGCTTTCCCGAAAAAAATCCGTTTTGTTCGTGGAAACGGCGTTCAACAACAAAACCATTTCCGAACCCGTTTCGTCATTCAGGACATGCGCCCAATACTCTCCATAAGAGTTGATTCCAAGTTGATACATCCGTCGGTACAGTCGAGTCATCAACAACTGCTTCTTCTGCAGTGACAGGCTAATACCGATACTTTCGTGTATCAGTTTTCGGAAGTCTTCAAACTCCGAATCATCCATTTGAGGAAGTAACATCTGCAAAGTTCAACCACCCAAATTTTTTGTATTTGAAGGTAATTGCAGACGTTCTAATTTGCTTGGATTATCCAGCCTGTTTTTCGAAATTTTGGTTGAATTTTCATCACCTGAGATTAGCCATTCAATCTCTTTGATCAATCCCAGTAAGTGCAAGGCTCCTTCATGTAGCTGATGGGCTTCGATCAAGGTCTTATCTGTAAAGCTCTTGTTTTGGTGTTCATTTTCATCCATCTGCTGAAGAAGAAAGAGCAGATCTTCCGTTTCCTTTGATTGGGACATTGACAACTCACTCACTTTAGAAGCTCGGTCGTTGATAGCTATGACATTGTCACTATTTAGAAGGACAGACTTTGCCAAGTCTTCTACAAAATCTGAAAGAGCTTCAAACTTGTTCTCTAGTTGCTTCAGTGATTGACCTCCCCTATCAGCCAACTCGCCTATTTGCATACCTTGCTGTGCTGAATCTGAGATCAGCTTTGAAATCTGATGAGTAGCAAGCTTTGAGTTTTCAGCGAGTTTAGCGACCTCATTGGCTACTACTCCAAACCCTTTTCCATGCTCGCCTGCTCGAGCTGCTTCAATCGCAGCATTTGTAGCCAACATCTTCGTCTGCTGAGTGATACTATTCAGGGACTCCAAAATTTTGTTGATGAGCAAGCCACTATCTCTGACAGAGAGTAGCACACTCATGATATTTACCATTGATTCAGAGCCCTCTTTGATTGAGTTTTTCATGTCTGAAACAGCCTGCTCTGTGGATTGGGATTGAGCAATGATCAGTTGAAACGAGTCGGTCAATTGATTAGTGGAATTTATGTTCAACTGGGCCTTGTCTAGATTTTCCAGAGCGTGTGTTCCAAGTTCCTTAATCTTTTCCATCACCTTCAAAAGATGAGTGGCTTGGTTCCCATTCGACAAAGTCAGGCTATTACTATTTTGGCTAACCTGTTCAGCGATACTTACGTTTTTCTGAGCCATTTTATGCAGTCGAATGACAAAACTCTTTAGCGGTCTCAAGATCGAATAAGTGACCATAAATGCGATCACCAGCCCAAAACAAAGCGCGATTAGACTCACCAAGAGGAGTCTTGGTATGGTTTCTTGGAATCGATCCGAAATAAGTTGAAGATCCACAATCACAGCAAATGCTGCTGGGATATCCCCAACTTTCCAACCACGCAATTCATTATTTAATGTGCTTGATGGGTCCTGCTCCAGACTTTCTTTGGCACCATGGCAGACCATACATTCCTGGCCCACTCGAATGGGACTGACATAGCGGAAAACATTCTGTTTTTCATCCAATTTAATTAGTTCAGTAAGCTCATTCTCGCGCAGATGATTAAGGACGGCCAAATCTGTGAGCACAGCTTGATTTGAGATATTTTTTCGAATTACTCGTAAACTGTAGTACTCACTTTTCAATCCTTGCTGAGCAACTTCCTGAGCGAAATGAATGGGGATTACGCTGGTGGGAAGGCCTTTAATGCTACTTGTATTCTGAGTGATTAATTGCTCCTTCTCTACCAATTTTTCAACGTACTGAACATGAATCTGAGCACTTTGTTTCAAGACAATCTGAGCCTGCTGAGTCAGTGCCTTGGATTCCAATAGAATTTCTTTCATCACCTGATCTTCAATCAACACCCAATTGACACCTAATCGTAGTAGAGCAAGCACAATTATTACAAAACTACTGGCAAGCAGAATTCGGGACGTTAGCCCCAATCGAGACACCATAAGAAGATTGCTCGCTTTGGAGAGAAACCCTGTAAAGAAATCTCTCAGAATTCTGAGAAGTCGTCCCGCATGGGAATGATATCGGAGGGCTTGCTTTGAGGATCAGGTTTTGATTTGGAAGAACTGGATTGATTGATATTTGAAGTCGAAGCTTTCATTGCCAGTGGGCGTTTCATCTCTGGATTAAACTTGGTTGGACCTGACTTTTTAGATGGAGCAGGCAGCAAGCGAGCATTGTTGACAGCTTCCTTTTTGGGCTTCGAAGCTTGCATTGGTGCTATTTGAGATTTTTTGGAAGTACCTATCTGGGATGCGAGACGATCTACCAAGTCACTCAAGATCTGTACTTGGGCAAAAAGTTGTTCTGCTGCAACGGTCCCAGACTCAGCATTCATTGCTGATTTCTGAGCAACTTTGATCATATCCTGAATAGCAGTCGCCAACTCAGGAGTGTGCTTGTTTTGATCTGTTGAAGCCTGTTTGATTTCAATGATCAGCCTCTCAGCTTCTCGCATTTTCTCTGTTTGCTCAGAAGCAGAAAGGGCAACATCGCTTACGAGGTCCACAACTTCAACCACCGTTTGTAGGATATTTTGAAGGGCTGCTTCTCCATCGGCAGCAAGCTTTCCTCCATCTCTGGCCTTGGCAACACTTTCTCTAATCAGTTCACCTATCTCACGAGCAGCCTTTTTAGAATTTTCTGCCAACTTAGACACCTCATCAGCAACGACCGCAAAACCTTTCCCCTGCTCACCAGCCCGGGCTGCCTCAATCGCTGCATTGGTTGCCAGCATCTTCGTTTGATGTGTGATCGTATCAATCACCTCAATGATATCCGTAATTCGGGAACTGCCTTCCTGAACACCTCGCATCGCACTGCTAATCTCACTCATCGCCTGAACCCCGCTCTCTGCCGCTGCGCGGGCTTCTGCAGAGAGTTCTAAGGTGCGCTGTGTATTCTCTTCAACAGAGCGAGCCAGGGCATTGATATCCTCAATCTGTTCTGCCACTTGGATAGAACTTGAGGAAAAGATAGCAATCGATGGCAAAGCAATTTCGTGCATTACATTAGAAGCTAGTTCTCCACTGTTTGCCTGCTGCATAGAATCGTTAGAAAGCTCAGCAGAATTTTTTGCAACTTGTTCAGACGCTTTACGAAGTTGTGAAGAAGCCGTCATCAATTCTTCAACCATCTTTTTCAGAGGTTTGATACTGGCGCTTCCTGTATTCCAAAAAATTAATCCCGACAGCATTGCGAGAATTCCCGCGAGTACTATGAGCCATAGTTCATGTGTTGCCGAGAGTCCATGCAGCGTATCTAAAGTCGCTTGATCTACCGAGGAATCTTCGAGCGACAGCAGCATTTCTCTTCTGAGAAACAATTCTCCTCCAAGAAGAATCAGCAAAGCAAAGACACAGACCCCCCGATTCAGAAGCCCTCGCATGGAAACAGTCATAATGCGATCTCAGGTTGATTTGTTGAGATACTTACCATTGCCTTCGCAGACAAAACATTTTTTAGTTCAAGAACAATCACGACCCGATCCTCCAGTTTGGCCATTCCTGAAATGAATTCGGCTCTAATGTTAGCGCTCATCTGTGGAGTCTCTTCAAAGCTGACCTCTTCAATTCGGGTTACCCCAATCAGAAAATCTACGATGATCCCCGTGAAGGCGTTGCCAAAATCAACAACAATGATGCAGGTTTCATTGGTCGGAGCCGCCTGAGGCATCTTGAACTTGGTCCTTAAATCAATCACTGGAATGATCTTTCCACGAAGATTGATCACTCCTTTCATGAAATCCGAGGTATGCGGGACTGGATCAATGTGCATCATGCCCACAACTTCACGAGCCTCAAGAATTTTGATACCATATTCTTGGTTTCTTAGCAGGAAAGTCAGTAACTTCCCTTCCGAATTTTCAAATAGATCATTCATCACTTTACCTCGACTGATCTTGCGTGTTCAATTGATCGTCACGTTGATGTTGTGTGAGCGATGAATCAGCGTCTCTGGATCTAGAATCAATCCGACTCTCCCATCACCCAGAATTGTTCCTCCTGTGATTCCAGGCAGATTGATGAAGGTTTCTCCAAGATTCTTTACCACAATTTGTTGCCGGTGCAGTAGTTCATCGACCATCAGTCCATATTTTTTATCACCGTACTTAACAACTACAATGATTGCTTCCTCTGGGACCATCACATCAGCCTCGACATCAAAAAACTCATGAAGCCGCATTATTGGAATGACTTCTCCAGCCAGAATCAAACACTCACTTTCACGATCTTGAACGTCATAAAGTTGATCCTTTTTTGGAATCAGCGTCAGGTGTACATCAAGAATGGGTAGAACAAAGCGATTTTCGCCCAAACGCACTACTAACCCTTCAATGATTGAGGTCGTCAAGGGCAGTTTGATCAAGAAGGCAGTGCCCTTTCCAGCCTCGGTCTCCACGCTGATCTTGCCACGAAGTTTCTCAACCTCTTTCTTCACCACATCCATACCGACCCCACGGCCAGAAATGTCAGTCACTTCTTTAGCTGTGGAAACACCACTCGTGAAGATGAACATGAAGATTTGTTGATCTGTGAGTTTCTCTCGCTCATTGACCAAGCCACGTTCCAAGGCTTTTGAAAGTAGTTTTTGACGATCCAATCCACGCCCATCATCACGCACTTCAATCAGAATGGAATCACCCAAGTGATGTGCGGAGAGTTTGACGGTTCCCTCAGAGGACTTACCCGCTGCTATTCGTTCCTCAGGAGTTTCAATTCCATGATCAACCGTATTTCGCATGATGTGCATCAATGGGGCGTAGATGCTATCTATGATCGTCTTATCAACTAATGTTTCATCTCCCTGAATCGTGAGTTTGACCTGCTTACCAGATTTTTTTGAGAGATCTCGCATCTGCCTTGTCAGCTTTGAAAAAACGTTCTTGACCGGAAACATGCGAATACTGAGGATTCGATCCCGAAGTTGCTCTGTGATCTTGTTCAACTGATCCAATCGGTCATGTAATTTGCGATCTTCCAGATTGGCAATCGTTGGGTTCTGGGACAAAACCGAGAGCGCAACCACCATTTCACCAATGAACTCAGACAACTCATCAAGTTTGAATGCTGGAATCTTCAGCATATCCATGACTTGAGTTGCTGCCACGTTCTCATTCGTTTTTGAAACCTTAGTGGTGGGAGACTTCGAAGTCTTCGCTAAATTCTGACCCGCTTCAGGGTGAGTTTCGGTAAGAGCTTTTTGATCTTCAGAGTGAGGTTGTGAGGTTACGCTAATAGTTTCAAGAGTAGGATTTTCTAAAACCGAGGCGGATCTCGAAACTTCATCACTTAGCAAATAATCCAAAAGTTGATAGGCCTCTCGAAGATCCACTGGGTCTGAACTCATTCCTGCAATCATAGCCTTCATTTGGCTAATCAACTTGGATAAACCATCCGTCGCACACAGGATTGCGTTAAGGATCTCTAATGTGATTTCGCGTTCTCCCTCGTTGACCTGAACCATCAAATCTTCTGTCCGATGAGCCAAGCTTCCTAGATCTGTCAAACCTAAAAATCCAGCAGTCCCCTTGATTGTATGAAAGACACGGAAGATACTAGAGATCGCTTTTTGATCCTCAAAATCTTCTTCCAATCTAAGTAGGGTCTCCTCTGTATTCTGGAGCCCTTCCTCAGTCTCACTAATGAACTCCGCAAGGGTTTCATCTCCTTTCATCTCATCAGTGCAGTGCTGGATAATCTTGGCGTAATCACTGTAGTGATCCTGTGATTCTAAATTCTTCCCATCTGTTGATTTACTATCCAACGCATGGATCAGAATCTTATCAGCGTCCTCTTGGTCTCCTGCGTAGAGAAGCTCCAATGCATTATCAAACTGCTCATGAAGTTGCTGAAATTCTTCCAGACCAGATTCGTATGGAGACAACTCCGCCACAATTTGGCCAAGCCGATGCCCTAATTCCTTCAAAATTTTGCTGAATTGAGGCTGCTCCAGTCCATCCATCAATGATGCGAATTCTTCAAGTTCTGTGAGGATTGAGCCAACATGAGCCAAATCCTGAAAGTGCTCTGGCTTCAGTGACATCACATTCATGTTCAGTGCATCACGTTTGATCTGAATTTGATTTTGTTGCTCGGCGTCCATCATGAACTGATTACCTATCTGTCCACATCTATTGATTTCTAAAATTGGGAAATGAAAGCGTCAAATTTGATAGATCTCTTAGACTTCTGTTTCGTTTTTTGATTTGGTGATTGGAAGAGTGAAAGTGATCTTTGCCCCCTTTCCAACCCCCTCGGAGGTCAACTCAACGATACCCTTGTGAAAACGTATAAAATTTGCGCAATCGTGCAAACCAAAACCAGAACCACGCTTTTTAGTGGAGTATCCAAATTCAAAGGCCCGCTTCAGGGACTCTGGTTCAGCACCTTGGCCGTTATCTTCCACATACATCTGAAGTTGATCGCTTCCCAGGATCGTAGCTCCCACTCTGACCCTCCCCTGATACCCGTCTTTGGGGGCACGCAGACACTGATCAATGCTCTCAATGCTGTTCTTGAACAAATTCATAAAGATCTGAACGAGCTTGTTTGGATCATTTTGAATTTTTGGTAGCTCTGGTTGAACTTCTTCGATGACCATGATGTTTCGTTTATCGAATGCTGGCTTCATCATTTCCATGGCATCATCAATCACCTGCGCAATCTGAATCTCTTCAGTCTGCGACTGCTGCGTAGCATACTTCTGCTGCAAAGCAATGATTTCCGTGATGTGATCAAGCTGATGGGCCATCACATCCATCGACTTAAGTTCATCCACTTTCTGTTGGTCAGAAGTTTGCGTGAGTTGCTTGAGGAATGGCAGAAACTGTTGACCGCGGGGAGAACTGAAAAAATCTCCCAGGTCACCCTGGTGCTGTTCCAACAAACTACATAATTGTTGGAGATAGCTGGAAAACTGGGATTCTGCCTTATTTTGATGAAGCTTTTGCAGTCGGACCGCTAGCGGGGTAATAGCGTTCCCGATGTTGTGCAGAACACTGATTGCGTGTTCAACAATACCTGCGTTGTATGCCTGCTGTACCTGCTTTTTCTTTTCTTCATCGAGCAAGCGCATGGTTTCGCGAAGTTGTAGATTTTTTTCATTCAATTCCAAGGTACGCTGGGAAACCCGCTCTTCAAGGTAACGGTTGTAGGTTTCTAAGCTATTCGCCATATCCGTAAAAGCTCGATGAAGCTTCTTGATCTCTACTAATTGACTTTCCTTAGGCCGAGAGGTGAAATCTCCATCTGCAACCTGATTGACAATACCGACGAGTTCATGAATAGGCTGCATCAAGTGACGACTCAGAAAACGAACTCCTAACAGCGAAATTCCAATGATGATTCCGAAGATCAGAGTTACTAGTATAGGCAAACGTACACCAAGCTTGCCAATAGCGATTTCCCGATCGACTTCTATAACTAGGCAAGCATTCGGATAGCCTAGCCAGCGAAAAGCTGTCACTACATCATCACCGAAGTCATTCACCACAACCCCAGATCCAGTGATCTGGTCACGACAGTTTTCAATCAACTGCCAAGTTTCTTCAGACAGACTTCTATCAGGCATAAACGAGAGTAAATTCCCCGCTGAATCGGCAAGAAATCCTCTGCTTTGTCCGTCTTGATATCTTGCTGTAAACAACTCCACTATCGATTGACTGCTGAGCAGAGCTAACAGTTTCGAATTGGCCTGACCTGGACCAACCAGACCCTCATTAGCTACTTCTACCCGAATCGGTAGCGCAATTGTTCCTGATTTGAGCAGCTGCAGAGGGCCAAGCTCAGCTTGATTGAATTCCTTAAGAGTTTCCCATACCGTTTCTTCTGGCAATTCACCTGCTTTGATCGTTTGCAGCAACTGGCCTTCCGAGTTCAGTTGCCAGATCCCAGCATAGTGGTCTGGTTCAAAGAGGCTTCTTTGTGCAAATGCTTCCGCCTGCCATAGATTGGGGGCATTGGCTAACTGTCGAATATCTTTTGCCGCATTTTGATACCACTGGTCAGATGCCAGAGCCCATAGTTCTGCCACATGTTCCAGATTTTGTTGCGCTTCCTTCTCCATCATGTTCTGAAAATAAATCAGAGTCACTACGCCTCCAATGAGGCTTGGAAACATAGCGAGTAGGATAAACGAAATTACAATCTCGTTTTGTAGGCTTCGAACAAACTTCATCAAGAACTCAGCTGATTTAAAAGATTCGGATTGGCTTAGAAATGCTCATCAATCGGGGCATCATCACCATATTCAGCGATGTGTTTAAGGCGTTCCAAGTAAAGCTCCACAAGGCTATCCTCAACTCCCATTGAAGCCAGATGCTCAAATTGGGAGCGAGCACCCTCAAATTCTGAAGCGTGAAATGATTTCACCGCTAGCTCAAACAGTTCTAAATTTTCTTTTTTGAACTCCCGCAAGTCCTCGTATTCCTCGTCAAAAACCTCATAAAGTTTGACCAGCAAACTTCGACCTCTCACCTTGCGCATGTCTACTAGGCGAATCATGTACTGACTCGGGTCTTTCAGACCGTTGTATGTACCTTCACTAATCAACAGATCGGTCTTAAAAGGCTTGGTTAGCATTTCAATGCGAGAAGCCAGATTGACGGCATCACTTACCACGGAGCTCTCCATTCGGTAGTGCTCCCCAATAGTCCCCAGCATCACATTCCCACTATGAATACCAATCCCGATTCGCACCGATGAATAACCTGCACGTGAACGGCCCTGGTTGTACCAGCGAAGCGAACGAATCATTTCAAGGGCTCCACGCACAGCATCGTCTGGTTCCACTTGGAACAGTGCCATGATTGCATCACCAATAAACTTGTCGATGATGCCTCGATTCCTCCGGATTACCGGTCCCATCAATCCAAGGTAGGAATTGATGAAGCGAAAATTTTCTGCAGGCGAAAGACGTTCGGAGAGGGATGTGAAGGAGCGAATATCTGAGAAGAGAACGGACATAGGCATTTCGGCGTGATCACCAATCTGCACTTCCAGAATGTTTTCCTTGTTCAACAGTTTTAGGAATTCCTTGGGGACAAAACGCTCATACGCTCTGTTCAATTGGTCAATTTCTCGTCTGTAGATGAGAAACTGGGCCATCTGGGTCAATTCGTCTGGATCAAATGGCTTCTTTAGCAGTAAGAACCTGCTGTCACCAAGTTGATCAGCCATGTTCTGACGAGATGTGTCTGAGTAAGCTGTAACGATCACAATTTCAATATACGGATCAATCGTGACAAGCCGCTCCGCAGTTTCTAGGCCATCAATGCCTGGAGGCATTCGCATATCGATGAAGGCAATTGAAAACGGTTGGCCAATTTTGTTCGCCCTGACTGCTTCATCCAAGCCCAGCAACCCTTGGTTAACCGTGGTTACTTCAAAGTGTTGACGTACTTTGCCGACGCCTTCTTCCGGAGCCACTCGCTGAGTACCGAAGAGGGAATCTGCCATGGCCTGCAATTCCTCTCCTGCCACGTTGGCTTCCGGTGCCAGAACTGAACGGCAAGTCTCTAGTATTTTTGGATCGTCATCAATTACGAGAATCCGATGAGTCATGAGGGACTACCTTCAGTATCGCTATGCATTTTGCACTTCGGCTTTAGTGAGCAACTTTTAATTCTCCAAGAATTCTTTGTCTCTTCGATTTGCCAAAAATTGAACGATTTGGGTTAGTTCGTCTGGATCAAAAGGTTTTTTCAACAGTAAAAATCGACCGTCACCTAGTTCCTTGGCCATGCTCATTCTTGAGGTGTCAGAGTAGGCTGTCACAATCACAATTTCGATGGAGGGATCAATTTCAATCAAGCGCTTCGCGGTCTCCAGACCATTGATTCCCGGTGGCATCCGCATGTCAATGGTCGCAATTTGATAAGGGTTGCCCTCGCTAATTGCGTTACTTGCTTCATCCAAAGCCAACAAACCCTGATTGACCGTAGTCACCTCAAAGTTACTGGCCATCTCTTCTTCCACTTCCTCTACATTATCGAAGAGAGCACTAGCCATCATCTGCAAATCCTGTTTTGCGCTTTGATCCTCATCTCCAAGAATAAAGCGGCAGGTCTCCAGAATATTAGGATCATCATCAATTACTAAGACACGCATAGCTGAAAACTCCTAAACATTGTTCATGTTTTTTCTCATTTGCTTTGCTCACCTCTGCGCTGATGCATATCATGTCGATGAGCCAAGAACTGAGCCATTTGCATCAATTCATCAGGATCAAACGGTTTTTTTAGCAATTGAAAATTACTGACACCCAATTGCCGAGCCATACTTTGGCGTGGGGTGTCTGAGTATCCGGTAAGAATAATAATTTCCATATCCGGATCAATACTCAAAATCTGACGAGCGGTTTCGAGACCATCAATTCCGTAAGGCATCCGGATATCAACAAATGCCATCGTAAATGGTTGTTCAGCTTGTAGAGCTTTACCAACCTCATCAACTCCAATCTTTCCCTCATTAGCTGTCGTTACTTCAAATTTGATATTCAGGGTTTCATCTGGACCATTCTCTACTTCTTCCTCAAACAACTCACCTGCCATAGATTCTAGTTCTTCCCCAGCTTTTGATGTCTCTGGAGCCAGAATCATCTGACAGGTTTCTAGAATCTTCGGATCATCATCAATCACCAGGATGCGATGGTTCATTGGCTAATCTCGACAAGAAATTTTCATTTAGATGGAATCAACGAATAAATTTAATTTTGCGATAAGGTGTTCCGTAACAATTAGTCACAAAATATTCATCAAATGAAACGATCATTTACTACGAATACCCAGATATTTCAAACCACAAAAGGGGTACGGCTTGCTGTTACCAAACAATCTGCTAGTTCCATTATGAGATTACTTACTAAGGGCTAACACCACCCCATTCCAATTTGCTTTGTATTAATGACTTCATCAACTTCACTTGTACCAATCAAAACGTCCAAAGATCTTCGTTTACTGAGGCAAAATTGGAGGAACCCTGTTGGACTAGTTCCGACAATGGGAGCTCTCCATGAGGGGCATCTTCAATTGATTCGGCATGCTGCCCACTGTGCAGAGGAAGTCGCCGTTTCGATCTTTGTCAATCCCACACAGTTTGCTGCCAAAGAAGACCTCGAAAGTTATCCTAGGAGCTTGGCCAGTGATATTGAGAGGGCCCAATTAGCTGGGGCAACCCAGATCTTTGCACCCAACGTAACGGACCTCTATCCCAATAGTTTTTCCACTTATGTCGTTCCCAGCGGACCACTAGTCGAAAGATGGGAAGGCAGGAGTCGTCCACATTTTTTTCGTGGGGTCTGCACTGTCGTCTGTAAGTTATTCCAAATTACCCAACCTACTTTCGCAATTTTTGGTCAAAAGGATTTTCAGCAACTCCAAGTAGTACGTCAAATGGTGAGTGACCTTGACTTTCAAATTGAAATTCAAGCATTTCCCACTGTGCGGGAGGAGGATGGGTTGGCAATGAGCTCACGTAACTCGTATCTTGATTCAGAAGAGCGAAAAGTAGCCCCACTCCTTTACCAAACATTGCAGCAGGCCGCAGCAATCATTCAAAATAAACCAAAGCAAAATCTAGAGGTACTTTCCCAAACCCTTAAAAGCCAACTGAATGCGGTACCTCAAATCAAGATCGATTACCTCAGCTTCGTTGATGCAGAATCACTTCAACCGGTTTCACAATTTAACGGAAATGTCTGCTTGATGGTTGCAGCGTTTGTAGGTAATACTCGTTTGATCGACAATCTGCTTATTCAAACCTAGTGAACTCGCCTCAGGCCCTCACCAAATCTGGCGAAAGCCCTGATTTCTTGTCTTGGTGTTTCGCACATTTAGGAAGCCATGAAACTGATCCAAAAGATCTTCGGTAGCGAAAACGATCGCACCCTCAAACGCTACCGCCGTCTGGTGGTCCGCATCAATGAACTGGAACCACAGATGGAGCAGTTGCAAGATGCTGATTTCCCAAATAAGACCGAGGAATATCAAAAAAGACACAAAGATGGAGAAGCACTTGACGACTTGCTCCCAGAAGCCTTTGCCTTGGTCCGTGAAGCAGCTAGGCGAGTCATCGGGGAACGACATTATGATGTTCAGTTGATTGGGGGAATTGCTCTACATGAAGGCAACATTGCTGAGATGCAGACTGGAGAAGGAAAAACCCTCGCATCAACTTGCCCCGTCTACTTGAACGCTTTGACCGGACTTGGCGTGCATGTGATCACGCCAAATGACTACCTTGCACGTCGTGATTCCAACTGGATGGGGCAAATTTATCGATTCCTCGGAATGAATACAGGCCTGATCCAGCATGGGTATAGTGACCAAAGTCGCCGTGACAACTATGGATGTGACATCACGTACGGAACAAATAACGAATTCGGCTTTGACTATCTACGTGACAACATGAAGTTCGCGCTGACAGATTACGTTCAGCGGGGGTTTAATTTTGGCGTTGTTGATGAGGTGGACAGTATTCTGATTGATGAAGCCCGAACTCCTCTGATCATCAGTGGACCAACAGAAGACAATGTCGAAAAATACTACGTCATCAACAAACTGGTCCATGGACTGAACCGTGAAATCCGCCGTGAAGAAGTACCCAAACTTCCAACCCATGAACAACACGATATCGATCCAAATTGGCAGGAGAAAGAGGACAATGAGACGGTCCGTGAGGGTGATTATGGATTAGATGAGCGATCCCGCGGTATTAACCTCACAGAAAAAGGTTCGGAGTTGATGGAGGAGCGTGTGAAACACTTACTTCAACCTGACACTAGCCTATTCGATTATGAGAATATGGAGGTGCTGCACCATATCAATCAGGCACTGAAAGCACATTATGTTTTCCGCCGTGACGTCGATTACGTAGTTCAAAAGGGACAGGTTGTGATCGTCGATGAGTTCACTGGTCGCCTAATGCCAGGGCGTCGCTTCAGTGATGGTTTGCATCAATCCTTGGAAGCCAAGGAAGGAGTTCGGATTGAGCGTGAAAATCAAACTCTTGCAACCATCACCTTCCAAAATTATTTCCGTCTGTACGACAAACTCTCCGGAATGACCGGAACGGCTGAAACAGAAAAAGACGAGTTCAAAAAAATCTACAACTTGGGTGTAGTTGTTATTCCAACAAACCGAGTCGTGACGAGAAAAGATCTACCTGATGTGATCTTCAAAACGGTAGAAGCGAAATATCGTGCAGTGGTCAGTACCATCAAAGAACTTCACGAAAAAGGACAACCTGTATTGGTGGGTACCGTATCCATTGAAGTCTCAGAAGCAATCAGCAAACTACTAAGCCAAGCCAAGATCCCACATGAAGTTTTGAACGCCAAAAATCATGAACGTGAAGCAGAAATCATTGCCAAAGCAGGTCAAGTTAAGTCTGTCACCATAGCAACGAATATGGCGGGGCGGGGAACCGATATTAAACCCTCCTCGGAAGCACTTCAGGAAGGTGGACTCTTCGTTTTGGGGACGGGGCGTCACGATAGTCGAAGGATTGACAATCAGCTACGAGGAAGATCCGGACGCCAAGGTGACGCAGGTTCCTCTCAATTCATGCTCTCCCTAGAAGACAATCTGCTCAGGGTATTTGGAGGCGAACGAATCTCCAAAATGATGGATCGGCTTCAAATTGATGAGGATGAGCCGATTGAGCATGTCTTCATTACCAAGGCCATTGGCAATGCCCAGAAAAAGGTGGAAGGGTACCACTTTGACATCCGAAAACATGTTCTGCAGTTCGACGATGTGATGGAAAAGCAAAGATCCATCATTTACTCGCGTAGAAAAGAAATCCTGGGAGATTCTGTACAGGAACTGATGCTAGAAATGTCTGGTGATGTCGTGGATGAGTTATTTGATCAGCACTGTAGTGAAAAGTACGTAGATCAGTGGGATGCATCAGGATTTAATCAGGCGTTCTCCAATATTTTTGGCAAACTACCCAAGGAAAATTGGCACGAACAAGAGCTTGATGCTGAGGAATTCAGGGAACAGTTCCATCAGCAAGTCGAGGATCTTTACCGAGAAAAACTGACGTATTTCCACAGCGAACTAGGTCAAAACCTTGCTGCTGAACAAGCCGCTGCTGGGGTTAATGAAGAAGAAAAAGATCAGGCTGCTCGGTTCGATGCGATGGTAGTTGATCTTGAACGTCAGATTCTTCTCAAGATCAATGATGGACTCTGGAAAGACCACCTGCTTTCAATGGACCACCTCCGCGAGGGTATCAGCCTAGTTGGTTACGCTCAAAAGAAGCCTTTGGACGAATATAAGCGTCAGGCTTTCGACATGTTCTCAGACCTGATGGCTCGAATCAGCCGAGAAGCCGTCAGCCTCTTCTACAAAATTCAGGTTGGTCCAAGTCCGGTGCGGCCAATTCAGGAAACCATGCCTGAGCAAAAGATGACGATGGTGCATGGAGAAAGTCCTGATACAAAGCCAGAGGAACTGAAACCGACTCCCATCCAGAAAGTGCATATTGGCCGGAACGATCCCTGTCCCTGTGGCAGTGGAAAAAAATACAAGCAGTGTCATGGGAAAACCCAGGCCGCTGAGGCCGCTGAAGAAGAGGACAATAACTAGTGCCCGCTGCCTCCTCGGCAGTGAGGAGTTAGATGAATCTGTTCGCCTAACTCTGACCACTGGGTTGGAGTGTGGCAACGGAGCGAGAGGGCATGAACCCCGCCTTGTAATTCTTCCTGCAACACACGGTAGACCTGTTGATGCCTCTTGACAGAATTAATTCCTTCAAAAGCAGCAGAGACGATTGTCACCTTAAAATGAGATTCCGATCCTGAGGGAACGTTGTGTTGATGGCTCTCATTCTCCACTTGAAGAAACTCGGGTTCCAATTGATTTTGAAGTTTGTTTTCGATGCTTTGTTGGATTCGCATAGCTCTCTTGAATAGATGAAGTCGAAGGATTATCAATCCATCAGAATATAATTTCCAAGAATACGATCATACCGAAAAGGGATAAAAATGGGCGATAGTTTTGGTCACACCTTTCGAATCACAACTTGGGGTGAGTCTCATGGTGGCGGTGTGGGTGTCGTGATTGATGGCTGCCCAGCAGGGTTGCAGATTGATTTGGAAGACATTCAAGGTGAACTGGATCGGAGAAAACCGGGGCAGAGTAAGATTACAACACAGCGTAAGGAATCCGATACTGCTAAAATTCTTTCAGGTATTTTTGAAGGAAAAACTACTGGAACTGCCATCTCCATCATGGTGGATAACCAAGACGCCCGCCCACAAGCTTATGATCATCTAAAAGAGATCTATCGTCCAAGTCATGCTGATTTTACCTACGATCAAAAGTATGGTTTCCGGAATTGGCAAGGTGGTGGTCGAGCCAGTGCACGTGAAACAATAGGTCGGGTTGCAGCCGGTGCCATCGCCCGCAAGTTGCTGCAACAACTGGGAGGTATCGAAACCTTGGCATGGGTTGAACAAATCCATGACCTCCGAACCACTATGGATCCTGCGAGTGTGACCTTGGAACAAGTCGAAGCCAGTATGGTTCGCTGCCCAGATCAAGAGATCACTGAGCAAATGATCGCTTGTATCGACAAAGCTCGGATGTCTGGAGATAGCGTCGGTGGTCTGATCCGAGCCCAGATCAGAAATGCTCCTCCTGGACTAGGCGAGCCTGTTTTTGACAAACTGACTTCAGATTTGGCGAAAGCAATGATGTCGCTCCCAGCGACTCGTGGTGTGGAATTTGGCCTTGGGTTCGATTCTGTCCTGATGCGTGGATCAGAACACAATGATCGTTTTCACACAGAAGATGGGCGTATTCGAACTGATACGAACCGATCTGGTGGTATTCAGGGCGGCATTAGTAATGGCGAAGCTATCGACCTGAGAGTAGCTTTTAAACCCACAGCAACGATCAATTTTGCCCAAGAGACTGTTACTCGTGAAGGCGAGAGTACTGAATTGAGAGCTAAAGGCCGTCATGATCCTTGTGTCTTGCCCAGAGCCGTACCCATGGTTGAAGCAATGATAAATCTTGTTCTGCTGGATCATTGGTTGCGCAATCGCAACAAAAAACTTGCAGACCTTGAAGGATAAATCCTTCAAAATGCAGGTTCAAAATGCTTGGCTTTTCTTTTGCAGAATATATCTAAACTGAGTCTGCTAAGACAAATTCACTCGATTTGCAAATAGGATTTGCCAGCAAGGTCCCATGAATCAGCAAAGAAAGTTTCAGGACACCCACCATTCTTCAGATTCCCTCAGCCAACGGATGATTGTCCGTCGTTACCAACCGGCATCACGGCGCGGCTGGAATCCCTACCAACCGGCAATGTTTGTTGCAATGGGCGTAGTCTGTTTCGCCTGCTCGCTAGCGGTACAGATACTCATCTTAAGCTAGCGACAAATGCCTTATGATGTCTTCAACGGGGATGCTGACGGGCTCTGTGCCCTGCAGCAGTTGAGGCTTCATCAACCTTTAGAACATTCTCACCTAGTCACTGGTCCCAAACGGGAGACCTCTCTTCTTCGCAAGATTCCTTTAGTTGATCCCACGGAAATTACTGTCCTGGATATTTCACTGCGTGCCAATCGTAGTGATGCAGAACGTCTCCTCCAAGACGGCCATCGACTGACCTACATTGACCATCACAACTCCGGCCCCATTCCTGAGCACAAGAATTTTATTAGTTGTATTGATACTGATCCTGCAGTGTGCACAAGTGTCATAGTGGATCAAATGCTCGAGGGCAAATACAGAGATTGGGCGATTACAGCAGCCTTCGGAGATAACCTGATAGATACCGCAAAAACACTAGCCCAGAAGACTAATCTAAGTTCATCCCAAGTTGAAAAACTTCAGGAGTTGGGCGAACTGCTGAACTACAACGGTTATGGTCGAAAAGTCGACGATCTCTGGTTTTCTCCCGAAGAGCTGTTTTGGAAAATGCAAGGATACCAGAGTCCACTGGATTTCTATGGAGAAGCCCCGGAATTCTTGGCTCTAAGAGAAGGATATGCAGAGGACTTACGACGCGCTGAAGAAGCACCAACCATTTTTGAAAACTCAAACCTACGCATCTATCAGTTGCCTGATGCGGCTTGGAGTCATCGAATTGTCGGAGCATTCAGCAATTTGAAGGCAAGAAATCATCCTGAACAAGCTCAGGTTGTGATGGTGGAAAAACCCGAAAGGGCTCAGCTAGTCAGTGTTCGTTCCCCGAAAATACACCCTGTTGGGGCTGATGAGATATGTCTTCGGTTTGAGGGAGGTGGCAGACCAGCCGCTGCTGGGATCAATGATCTGCCAATGACAAAATTAGAGGATTTTAAGCAGGCTTTAATTCAGCGATTTTGCGTCTGATTCTTCAGGGACCTCATTATACATCCGATTTGGCTGTCCTGTTGAAAACAGAACCTGTCTCCAGAAATCTCCATTAGGATCAATTCGTTTTTTCTGCTGCACCACAGCTTCCAGCGGAACATGGGTGAAATGACTGTTCCAGTAACCTATCATAACGTCTGTACGACCAGCCATTCCTGCGTGAACAGCGTGATCAGCAAGGTGATAACAGAAAATCGCATCATGGGGATTAGCGGGCAAGGATCGAATTAAATAGCTTGGTTCGATCAGTCGAACGCTAACAGGCATCTTCCCTTCAAAATGCTTCTGAATACTCTCTTTTAGGAATAACCCAATATCACTATAACGAATGTTGCCCGAGGGATCTCTCTTTTCTATTCTATTCGACATCAAGTATTGACCGGCACCTTCTGCAACGACGATCACAGAATGCGGATGCTGTCCTCTCTTCTGTTTCTCATCAAAACTATTTTCCATGGCCGCCATCATTCCTTCTGGGCCATGCAGGTCAAAGCGAACTTCTGGGATTAGGACAAAATTCACATCAGGACAGGCCAAAGAGGTATTTGCTGCAATAAACCCAGAATCACGACCCATCAACTTGATCACAACGACTCCGTAGTTAGCCCCATAAGCTTCGACATGTGCTGATTGAACGGCTTCTACTGCCTTAGAAAAAGCCGTTTCAAATCCAAAGGTTTTTGAGCAGTAAGAAATGTCATTGTCGATCGTCTTTGGCACACCAATTACAGCAATCTTGAGATCTCTAGCTTTGACTTCCTGGGCAATTGCATGTGCGCCTCGCAAAGTTCCATCCCCGCCAATACAAAACAGTATTTTAATTGTATGCCGATCTAGGCAGTCTACAATTTCTCCAATATCTTGAGGCCCTCTTGAGCTGGAGAGTATACTGCCTCCTTGGTGATGGATGTTCACAACGGAGTCCGGCGTCAATTCCGTAATGTCATGTCGATATTTTGGAATAAATCCCTGAAAACCATAGCGGAAGCCATAGATCTTACGCACACCATAGTTGTGATACATCTGCATCACCAGAGCTCTGATCACATTGTTGATTCCAGGGCAGAGTCCTCCACAAGTCACAATGCCCGCTCTGACCTTGGAAGCATCAAAAAACGTCATCGCTCTTGGACCGGCAGCTTCAAAGCTTACGGGAGACTCTCCTCCAAATAATTCATGTTGATCAAGATTATTAAAGGTAGCTTGATATAGAATCCTCTGTGAGTCCTCAACAAATCGAAAGTTGTCCTCCTTAGAGCTTGTACTAAGTGGTAAAGGTGATTGGATGCGACAATTGCCCAGACTTGGGACAACAAACTGCTCATTCATTTCTTTCCTTTGGTGATCCTTTAAAAGTTTTGACAGCCCATGCCTACCAGTTTATGAACGATTACGCAAAATTATTAGAAATTTCGTATCCTCCAATACTATAATAGTCTGTCTAACTTACTTTTCATAATTATCAGGCTTACTAAATAGTCTTTCAAAAACTGACTTTTTTGAGATTACACCATGAGTACCAATGTCCTGTCCATGATCCTAGCTGGCGGAGAGGGAACTCGATTACATCCTTTGACAGCTGTGCGCGCAAAGCCCTCCGTACCTTTTGGTGGAAACTATAGAATCATTGATTTTGTACTAAGCAACTTCATCAATTCTGGACTGATGCAGGTTTTTGTACTAACGCAGTTCAAATCTCACTCGTTGATGGAACATCTGCGGCAAGGCTGGAGGATTTCTGGTATTCCGAATTTCTTCATTGATCCGATTCCCGCCCAGATGCAAACTGGTAAGAAGTGGTACGAAGGAACAGCCGATGCAATTTACCAGAACCTAAATCTGATTTATGACAGTGATCCCGATCTGGTCTGTGTCTTTGGAGGAGATCACATCTATAAGATGGAAATCAGCCAGATGTTACGCTTCCACACCAAGCGTCACGCTGAATTAACTGTGGCAGCTATTCCCGTGCCGCTTCACGAAGCAAAACATTTTGGGATCATTGAGGTTGATGATGAATGGCGGATGACAGGCTTTGTGGAAAAGCCGATCATCCCTCCAAAGCCGATGCCAAATGATCCACACCATGTACTTGCCTCGATGGGCAATTACGTATTTGAACGAAATGCCTTGGTGAATGAACTCATCTTAGATGCTCAGTTCGCTGACTCTGATCATGATTTCGGAAAAAATATCATCCCAAGAATGTTTCCACGCGGCCAAGTCTTCGTGTATGACTTTTCTCAAAATAGAGTCCCTGGTGCTGTCGAAGAAGAGGTTGGCTACTGGCGTGACGTAGGAACCTTGGACGCTTATTGGGAATCAAACATGGATCTGGTCGGTATCAAACCAGAATTCGACCTCTATAACCAGAAGTGGCCAGTTCGAAGCCACACTCCTCCTTTGCCTCCCGCAAAATTTGTACACTTCAGCGATCTGCGAACGGGCCATGCGATCAATGCGATTATTTCTGCTGGATCCATCATCAGTGGCGCCTTAGTGATCAATAGTGTTTTGGGATACAACGTCCGAGTCCATAGCTACTCCCACATTAGTGAATCAGTCATCATGAATGACGTTGAAATTGCCAGAAATTGTCGAATTAAGCGGACTATCATCGACAAGCAGGTCAAGATTGGCCCAGATACTGTGATTGGCTATGATTTGGAAGCTGATCGCCAGCGCTACCATGTGACTGACTCTGGGATTGTGGTAATTCCAAAAGGTTCTACAATCAACTAAGCATGAATATTCTCTTCTTGTCCTCTGAAGCTACCGGACTCATCAAGACTGGTGGCTTGGCTGATGTTGCTCGAGCTCTTCCCCTGGCGCTTCGTCAGAAAGGCCACGACGTAAGACTTGTTCTTCCTAATTATCTTTCCATTGCAAGAACTAAAAATTACTCAACTGCAGTCTCCTCACTGGGGGTTCCAATGGGAGACACAGAGCTTTTCTGTGCAGTTCAACAGACAGAGCTAGAGCGGTTAACTGGTTATCTGATTGAATACAATGATTTTTTCTTACGTAGCCATCCCTACGAAGATGTAGGCGGCAATCCCCATCCAGATAACGGAGAACGCTTTGGATTCTTTTGCAAAGCTGCGCTTCAACTCTGTCTAGCTGAAAATTTCATTCCAGACATCATTCATGTTAATGACTGGCAAGGAGCGTTAGCATGCCTTTATCTGCGCAAATATCGTACAACCTATCCCGAATTTGCTAAGACACGCTCTCTGCTGACCATTCATAATGGCGGCTATCAGGGGCATTGCTCAGCCTCTGCAAAATCCTTTTTGGAGATCGGGGATGATTGGTTTCATCCAGCGGGGTTTGAAGATCATGGACAAATCAATTTATTGAAAGGCGGGCTTAGAGCTGCGGATCAATTGAATGCAGTGAGTGTTGGTTATGCTGAAGAACTAAAAACTCCACTGGGAGGTCATGGTCTACATGAGTCTTACGAGGCACGCAAAGAAGTTTTCAGTGGAATTTTAAATGGCTGTGAATACGAGGTATGGAATCCTGCAAATGATCCCTATCTTACTTCCAACTATGATCTAGGAAACTTATCAGGAAAATTTGAATGTAAGTCGGCATTGCAAGCTGAGATGGGACTACCAGAAGCTCCCGAAGTTCCTTTGATTGGAATTGTTAGTAGGTTGACAGGACAAAAGGGATTTGATTTCTCTTTACCGGCGATTGCCAAAGTTCTGAGTGAGCAAGTTCAGTTTGCAATTCTAGGTAGCGGAGAGCGCTGGATTGTTGAGGAAATCACCAGATTGAGTGAGATGAATCCAGAGAAATTGCAGTTTCACGATGGTTATAATGAGGCCTTAGCTCATCGAATTGAAGCCGGAAGTGACTTCTTCCTGATGCCCTCGCTCTATGAACCCTGTGGACTCAATCAGATGTATAGTCTTCGCTACGGCACGCTTCCGATCGTTAGAGCCGTAGGCGGTCTCCGAGATACGGTTTGGGAGAACGACACATCCGGTGGGAACGGAACAGGGTTCGTATTTACAGAGCCCAATGCGGATGATACTCTTGGTGCTATAAAGAGAGGGATTGATTGTTTTACCAACGACCACGCTTCATTCGAAAACAGAATTAAATTGGGTATGCGCCAAAGATTTTCTTGGGAAAACACCGCCACCCAATATGAAAACATCTATACTAAAGCTCTGAAAACTCCTATCAACTAACCCAACTCCCCACGAAACAAGCGATCCACCTCATTGTTCCATGATTCTGTTTCTTGTAAATTTGGTGGATTTGGACTTTCTGGCATCACCAAACCTTCTCGATTTTGAGCTTCTAGCAAACGGCGAATAGCTTTCAGTTCTGAATTGTTTTCCTGTACAGCTTGTAAAAGTGCTTTTAGGAGTTCTACTTCCATTGAGTGTACTCAGTTACTTTGACTTCAAAGAGTCATTAACGGGTGATCTCCCCAAGGCAGGATTCGACTGACTGCGTATAACTGTTACCGAAGAGATTGAAGTGATTCAGTAGGTGATAGAGTTGATAGACTTTTTGTCTTCGAGCAAAGCCCTCCCTTTTTGGGCGTATTTCTTGGTAGGCCTGATAGAACGTGGTAGGGAAGCCTCCGAAAAGATAAGTCAACGACAGATCTGCTTCTGCATCACCATAATAGACAGCTGGGTCAATCACTACTGGCTCACCATTTTTGCTTACCAAAACATTTCCGCTCCACAGATCTCCATGAAGCAAAGAAGCCTGCGCTGATGAGCCGTCCAACGGTGCTGGCCAAAAACTCTCCAACTGCTGCCAAAGTAGTTTTATTTTGTTTGGGATATCACGCTGCATTGCCATTTCCCATTGGGGTAACAGCCTGCTTTGCCAGAAAAACTCTTTCCAGTTTGCTGTGCAGTGATTTTTCTGTGGACTCCGGCCGATGAAATTATCTTGATGGAATCCAGGGATTTTCTCGGAATAAGCATGTAAATTAGCCAACTGCCGACCCAACTTGGACCAAAAATCTGAAGGGGGATTGATGGCGGTTGGTATAAATTCCAGAATGAGAAAATTTTCTGTCAACCTGATGACTTCAGGAACACGGATCGCACCTGATTTTGCTAACTCATTGAGACCCTCTGCCTCTGCTGCAAGCATTCCTGGCAATAAGCCCGTTGACAACTTAACGAATACAGTTTCCTGCGCTGTTCTGACTTGCCATGCTTCACTAATACAACCACCTGAAACCGGCAACCAATCTAGAATAGGTTGTTCCAGAACCGCTTGTAGACTTTCACGGAGACCTGCATTCATTCAGCTTTTAACCTCTCCATCAATCCTGCACAAGCATCTTCCAAAATATCAATCACTAGTTCAAAGCCTGCATCTCCACCATAGTAAGGGTCTGGGACTTCATTTACCTTCATCAATTGGCAGAAATCAGTCATCCTTCGGATTTTAGATGCATATTCTCGAGAAGAGTCCAAACCTATTACATCTTGGTAGTTACGATCATCCATAACCAGAATCCAGTCATAGTAAGGAAAGTCACTCACTGGATGAAGTTTACGGGAACGGCTTGGTAAATCATATCCTCGTATCTGAGCATGCTTCAGCATTCTTGAATCAGCTGGCTCTCCAACATGATATCCGTGCGTCCCGGCAGAATCACATTCAATCAACTCTTCTAGCCCATCTTTTCGGATCAGGTGGAGCATGATTCCCTCAGCTGTCGGGGAGCGACAGATATTGCCCATGCACACAAAAAGCAACCGCGACTGCTTATTCATCGTTTCTTGCCACTTTGGAAAATGAACACATAACGTCCCACAGCGATTTCATCTCCATCATGAAGCTCCTTTTGCTCAACACGTCTTGAATTCAGATAAGTCCCTTCTGTACTTAGGTTTTGGAGCTTGTAAACTGTCCCCGACCGAAAGATGCGCGCGTGTCTGAGGTGAACACTTGAATCCTCAAGTACCATGTCGCATGTCTCAGATCTACCTAGTATCATAATGTTGCGTACTAATGGAAAATCCTGACGGTTACCGAGAAAGCGCAGAGAAGCCGTTGAAGAGGGTAAGGGGCCTTTCGGAGTTAACGATCGCCGTGGATAGAGCAACGGGTTCCCTTCTTCAGCAGAGGGAAGCACAAAGGCAGGTAATCGATTTCTGAAAAGCAGAGTTAACTCACCGATATCCAGCACGTCCTCGTTTTGCAACAAAACTTTGTTCATGCGGCGACGATTCACCAACAAAGCGTTCTTACTATTCCGGTCTTCCAAGTAAAATGAATTCTGCTTTGGAGTCAGTGCAACCTTCTCTAAATTCGCTGACAATCTGAGCTTATTTTTTGTTTCAATATCGTTCAGATAATCCAAGGTGTAGTTCTTTAGCTCCAAGGGTAGAAATCGACTATTCTCTCCAGGAGTAATGATTTCAAAACCAAGTTCCACTTCGGTTTTGCGTACAGGTTGGCTGCGCGATCGCCAAAACCAGAAAAGGCAACCGGCTAAGGTCAACATTAAACCGATCAGGATTCCAAATTGTAAGGGGTCGATTGGTTCCAGCGGGGGCGAGATTTTGTTCGGATCAACAGAAGACGAGGTGGGTTCGTGCAGAACAAATTGTACACTTGGGGATTGCATATCCGCATTAGCATGCGTTGGCACCAGCCCCATCACTAGCAACACTCCTATGAGAAGTCGTTGCCAGTTACGAATTGAATCAGGCATTGCTATTTGGTGAACTGCAGCAGCGCCGTTCCGATCTTGATAAGGTCTCCTGACTGGAGTTCTTGCTGCACAACAGGCCTGTAATTCAACAGTACTTCCTGGGAATCACCATAATTCTTTAAAAAAATTTGACCCCGATCTCGCTCGATACAAGCTTGTTCTCCACGTACTTCTCGAAAGGGATGTAGGATCAGATTGTTTTGAAGGCTATACCCTAGTGAACTATAAAACGGATGGAGCCAGTAAACATGTCCTTCACGCTCCCCGGTTAGTAGATGTAATCGGGAACGATTGAACAGTGCTTCTGGCAGTCCCAATAGCAGGGAAATACCAAAACCTATTGACAACAGCGGAATCCAACTAGCAAATCCTTGAATCAGAAAAACCGACTGCAATGTTGATAAAATATAGAGAGCTCCTCCGCCACCGACAGCCGCTAAGAGCCCAAGTTGTAGGCGGACCTTCCAAGCATTACATCCTCTCGAAGTTTGAATTCCGATGCCACCTCCCAATAAAACCGCATAGAGCAGTCCTCCAAATTGGTACTGTGGAAATCTTTCAGAAAATGTCACAGAGAGTAGAGTCACACCTAAGCCTAGTAACAAACCATCAAACAAACCATTGACTCCTTGTTTGACCAAGGATTCAATTTCACTTCCTTGAAAGTATATCTCACGGATTTGGAGTGCCATCCCCAAGCCTGCTCCAAATAACGCTCCTTCCAAAATGTGATGTAATAATGGAAGTGTCGTTTCTGGCAAAATAAGAAGACTCTCAGCGAGAATTGAAACAAATTGCGCCACAATCCAAGCTAACAAGCTACCAAGTAGCCCAAGACTCAATACACTTGGTAAATATAAATGTCTCATTGCAGGATTGAAACGCTGAGGAAAATTGACTTTCAGGGATGCATCGAGGGAAGGAGCATCACCTTGTTCAAAGAAAACTGCAAAAGATTTCTTTGAACGTCAATTTCTTTGGATCAGTTACTGGGCGGTGAGAGTTTTTTACGAATGAAAGTCGGAATGTCTAAATTTTTGTGAAAGTCCCTGCGGTTTTGAAACCCCCGAATAGTCGGTTGCGCAGTTAGTGTTGGATTAGCAGCCGAGATAGTAGTCTTCTCCGTCACATCAACTTTATTTGTAATGTTTTCAGTAGTTTTGGGCATCTCCCTGAGTTCCTGAGATCGCCGCTGATGAGCATCCGTCAACTTCTTAGCCGCAGACGAGTTAAAAATTTCCCTTGGGGCTGTCTCAATTTCTACCCCTTCTGGTCTCCTTATCCTTGCTCCTGAAGCACTTGCTACTGCAATTACTGGTTCCACCGTTTCAACGATAACAGAGTCTTCCGTTCTATCAGGTGGAGTGTTTGATTTTTGGATTGTTGGTATAACTTCAACCTGGCCCACCGCTTCGGTTGGTTCTTCTAGCGGAACCCTTTCCTCTAGAAAATGATTTGTCGGTGCAGCAACATACATTACAGGTTCAACCTCTTCATCGCCAACCTCACTTCCTCCTAGAGAATAAAAGGCAGGTTCTTCCGATTCAT
>DJYX01000150.1:0-4789 GCA_002450295.1 Deltaproteobacteria bacterium UBA6967 | reverse complement strand
GGTTGAATTTCATCCATTTCAGGGTGAGGCTCCTCCTGTTCGGTTTCAGCTACTAGAGTGATTCTAGGCTCTTCCAATGGCGCAAATGATGATTCCTCTTCTTCAATCTCTTCTGGTTCTAGGGCGAAAACAATCCCTGGAGTGTTTTCTTCATTTACTTCGTCTACCTCTACTTCTTCCTCTTTTTCAATCACTGCAGCGACTGTAGGCTCTGGCGGCTCAAATCTGACCATCCTCTCCGGCTCAACTTCTACCTCTTTTACATCCGGTATTTGCTCTTCAGCAATTGGCAGTTCTGCAACCTCTTCGGTAATTTCTTGAGCGGGACTCTTCGTTGAAACAGATGGTTGATTATCAAATCCTGTTGCAATTACCGTAATCAGAATCTCATCACCCAGACCTGGATTAATTGAAGCACCCCAAATGATGACGGCATCTTCATGACCTTGTTCTTCAATGAACGATGAAGCCTCATGAACCTCATGAAGTGTCATAGACTCGCTGCCGACAACATTCATCAGAATGCCTCGAGCCCCTCTGATATTACAATCACTGAGAAGTGGGCTATGGATGGCTCTTTCTGCGGCTCTTCTAGCACGCTTGTCACCAGAGGCTCGGCCTGTACCCATCACTGCTTTGCCCTTGTTTTCCATGACTGTACGGACATCGGCAAAGTCCAAATTGACGATGCCGTCTAACGTGATCAGATCTGAAATTCCCTGAATTCCTTGCCGAAGGACATCATCAGCAAAACTGAACGCTTCCACCAAGGAAGTTCGTTGGTCAATAATTCCCAACAGATTGTTGTTGGGAATTATAATCAGCGTATCAACGTGCTTTTGGAGTTCTTCAATGCCTTCTTCTGCTAAACGACGACGTTTGCTCGCTTCAAAATTGAATGGAAGAGTAACTACACCAACTGTCAGCGCGCGTGATTCCCGGGCTATCCTTGAGATGACTGGGGCTCCCCCAGTTCCAGTTCCACCCCCCATCCCAGCAGTGATGAAGACCATGTCAGCCCCATCAATGCTCTCCCGGATTTGAGCTTCACTTTCCATTGCAGCTGCACGACCTACTTCTGGTTTCGCACCTGCACCAAGGCCTCTTGTACTAGAGCGCCCAAGCTGAAGTTTGTAGGTGGCTTTAGACTTGTTGAGATCCTGCAGGTCTGTATTTGCAGCAATGAATTCGACACCGCTTATCCCTGCATCAACCATTCGATTGATGGCATTGCCACCCCCACCACCAATCCCAATGACCTTGATGTTGGGAGTGTCACTTTGCACCGGTTGGATGTTAGCAAATCCTAAATCAAGCACCGTATGCTCCTTCTGATCTTTGCATTCACCCTAGATAGGTGAGGTAATGTGTGTTTAGAAAAATTCATGCAACCATTCCTTCATTCTTCGGGCGACTTTGTGGAACATATTGGTGTCGTCACCACTGAAGTTCAGTTTGCCTTGATTACTATTGATTCCATAGCGGACCAAGCCAACACTGGTAGCATATTTTGGAGAGTAGATTAACTCCTGTAGACCTGCAACATTCTCGGGGAAGCCAACCCTTACTGGAAGATTTAAGACCTGTGAAGCCAGGCCATCTGCACCGGGCATGATGCAGGTTCCACCTGTAATCACGACCCCAGATGCCATCACACTGCGATATTCTGATTTCTCAATTTCTTGGGCGATGAATTCGAAGATCTCACGGAAACGGGCTTCAATGATTTCAGACAAGACCTGCTTTTGAACGCTACGGTTGTTTCGTCCTCCAACACTAGGGACATGAATTGTTTCTTCACTCCCTACAAGATCAACCATTGCAACTCCATGCTCATGTTTGATCTCTTCTGCTTCCGCTAGGGGTGTACTTAAGCCTATTGCAATATCGTGGGTGAGGTGGTTTCCTCCTAATGCTAGCACGGCTGTATGGACGATGCTGCCTTCTGAATAAATTGTGATATCAGTTGTGCCACCCCCTATGTCTACCAAGACGACCCCAACTTCTTGCTCATCAGGGCTCAGCACAGCCTGACTGGAAGCCAATGGCTCTAACACAATATCATCAACTTCCAAGCCAGCTTGATTACAGCACTTTACGATATTTTGAGCTGAAGTAACCGATCCCGTGACAATATGGACTTTTACTTCCAGGAGGGCTGCTGCCATTTCAAGGGGATTTTGTACCCCATCTTGTTCGTCAACAATGAACTCTTGCGGCAAAATATGGAGCACCTCACGATCATTTGGAATCAAGACTTGCGCAGCATCAATCACTCTTCGAATATCTTCTTCAGAGACAGTACGATTGTGTACCGTAACCATTCCCCGGCTATTTTGCCCCTTGATATGATGCCCAGCAATGCCAGCATATACAGAATTGATCTGCTGACCACACATCAATTCGCATTCTTCAATGGCTTTCTTGATTGAATTGACAGTCTTTTCAATGTTAACGACGACGCCCTTGCGCAAACCTTCTGATTTGGCAGTTCCTACACCGACAACATGTAATTGTTCTTTACTATTGGCATCGACAGCAATTGCGCAAATCTTGGTAGTGCCGATATCTAAACCAACAACCAGATTAGTGCTTTTGCTCTTAGAAGGCATCCATGCTCCTCTCCGGGGGGACCGGTAGTGTAGATAAGGTGACAAGCTGTGTTAACAGCAACGACTCACTCAGTCTTCTTCCATGTAGCTCAAAGTGCGTTTAGAAACGGTGCAAAAACCGTGAAAAGTTCTAAAACCTTTCATTTGGGAAGCGAAAATGATGATGGCCCACTCAAAATTTGAGTTCATTACAAAATTATCGAGCAAAGGCGCAGGTCGTCCCATCTAAGTTACTCGTTTTTCCTTTAGAGCAAGGGACTTGCCTATCATCAAAGGCTCCACAGAAATATCCTCCAGGTGCCAGATCTGTTTGGACTTCCGGCAAGACTCCACTTCCTGCAGCCTGCAAAGGGATTACCGCATGCTGATCATTGACCATGAACCGACGAGTACCCCGTTGCATCACATGCAAACAGACATATTCTAGCTCATTGGAGTAATCGGAAGGATAGACATAGTACGAATCTGAACCGACACAAGCTGCCAAGCTCGAAGCTACCAACGCGATGACAACCGCCAGTTGTTTCATTGAAACAGTCTACGGACATCATTCAAATTCAACGAGGGACATACCGCAATCACACGATCTCCTGGTTGAATATGAGTATCACCAACGGCCACCTGCCACTCACCTCCTGATTCAACACCTCCAACGAGGATTCGATGATCCTGCATGTAATTCGCTAATTTTCGGAGCGGTTTTTTTGTAATCAAGGAACCGGATGGTGCGAGCAACTCCAAAACTTCAGCGTCCACTCCATGCAAGTGTGCCACTGACAACAATTCGCTCCGGCGGATAAATTTTAAGATTTCGTTAGCCGCAGAAATCTTCGTATTCAGTGCTATGTCCAAACCAATTGTAGAGGCCAGCACAAGGTAATCCTCCTTATTGACTAGCGCAATTGTTTTCCCCACACTTCCGTTTGGATCCCGATTTTGCTTATTCATCAGGTGCTTGGCCAGAAGACAACTGATAATGTTGGTCTCATTCTCTCCGGTTGTCGCAATGAAAGTATCCATTTCATCAAGATTGGCGGTAATCAATGTATTGGCATCTGTACCATCCCCATGAATCACCTGAGTATTCCTCAACATCCCTGCCAATTCTTCTGCTATATGAATATCTTTTTCAACCAGCACCACACTCATCGAACCTTCTAGCAGTTGGGCCACGCGACGACCAATTCGCCCACCTCCTAGAATCATCACTCTTTGAAGAGTCCTCTGCTGCACTCCCATCTCACGCATGATACGAGGGATGTCTTGTTCAAGAGCAAACAAGAAGACCTGGTCAAAAGGTCTTACGACCTCATTGGCTCCAGGAATCATCGTAGTGATGCCCCTAGCGATTGCAACCAAGCGAAATGGAAAAGGATATACAGCAGCAAGTTCTCTGGGAGTTTTCCAAACGATAGGAGTTTGCTCAGTCACACGTAGACCAAGCACTTTCATTCGTCCCTCACAGACATCAATCATGTCATTTCCCGAAGCCCTCAATACTAATCGCTCGATTTCCTTTGCGACCAGTTCCTCTGGATGAACCATCAGATCAATCTTGAGTTCTTCTGCCGGCAGTAGGCTACCTTTTTCAAAATCCAGTGAACGTACCCGAGCAATCTTCCTTCTGATTCCAAATTTATCCGCAATCAAACCAGCCATCATGTTTGTGGCGTCATCATTTGTGACAGCCAGCATCAAGTCCATTTGCTTCGCCTGGGCATGCTCCCAAAGTTGCAATTGCATGGAGTTGCCTGAAACAATCCGAACATCAAGTTGTTCACTGGCTTGACGGATCAGATGGGGATCTGTTTCAATTACCGTGACGGCGTGTCCTTCATTACTCAATCTCTTGGTCAGATGCATGCCAACCCCACCCAGCCCAAGAATTAGGACGTTTTCATTTTCCATGATGTCAGATCATCATCTCGTATTGACCAAGTTGAGAGCGGTCAGAAATCGGATTCTTGGAAGAAATGTCTACGGCATAGAATCCATCCGCATGCCCAACACTGGAAGCATCATAGATTTCATCTGGGTTTTCTCCATACTCCAGGCAATGTTGAACAGCATGGCCGATCCAGGGTTCCAACTTCAGCACAACAGTCTTTTTTCTTAGTCTACCCTGATCGTCCCGGTTAAGAACATTTGGAATGGTGTTGGTTGTGATGAATTGTGTC
>DJYX01000130.1 GCA_002450295.1 Deltaproteobacteria bacterium UBA6967 | reverse complement strand
AAGAGAGGTTGAATCAGCCATTGTCTTTCCATCTAGTGGCTGCCAACTGTAACATTGTGAGACCGAACAAAACTACTCCCAAAATGACTGAGGCGGCTGCAGCCAAGCCAAAGTTTTGGATCTGATTCGTAAAGCCAGTGTTGTAGATGTATTGAACAATGAATTGAGTGGCTGTGCCCGGCCCACCTCCGGTTAGTACGTAGACCTCATCAAACGTCTGCACTCCCTTGATCAAGGCTAGCACAATCACCACCAACAGATTGGGCCAAAGTAGAGGAAGAGTAATCCGCCAAAAAATCCGTTCTTGCTTTGTTCCGTCCATCTCCGCTGCTTCGTAAAGATCCGGAGGGATTGCCTGGAGCCCTGCAAGGATGATGAGGGTGTAGAAGCCCATGTGAGCCCAGATAGAAATGAAGATCGCCCAAAACATTGCCCATGCTGGACTAACAAAGAAAAGGATCTTGTCAAAACCCAACTCTACAAGCCAGGCGTTGAGAATGCCATCACGGAGTAAGATCCATTTCCAAATCAGCGCAACCACAACCGGGGAGAGTAAAACTGGAAAAAAATAAACTGATCGAAAGAATCCACGTGCCCGGATTTTTTTATTCAACACCAGCGCCGTGATCAACGAGAATAGAACCAGAAAGGTAAGCTGAAGGGTAATGAAGGTTGCCGTGTTGAAGAGACCTTTCCAAAAACGATCTTCTCGGCAGCTCAATGGGTCGGCGTAATTTCCACAGTCCAACAAAAAAGCATACTGTTCTGTACCTGTGAAAGCGCGGTCATCCAGATAAAGGTTTGTTCCTCCTGTCAGTGAAAAGGCGAAGTTCACAAACAAAGGCAGAACAACAAAAAGCCCAAAGAAACATAGATTGGGTAACAGAAAAACATAGGGCATTGGGCCAAGCCCAAGTAAACTCTGGAGACGTTTCATCGGCCACTCAATGAAACGAAACAACAGGAAAAGCGGCCAAGTGATCAGAGTTTTGAGGTGGAACTGACCCGTCTCCGCATCCTTGAACTGAGAATGTTGAGCAAGTTCTGAATTCATTTTGAAGCTGGGAGACTCTTTAGGGGGAGGGATCCGCCAAACCACGGGAGCAGTTGGCGGAATCGACGATTAAAATGGAGAGTGCACGAATCCACACAGTCTGCGAATTCGTGTTTTGGTCAGCAAAATCAGCCGCCTCGCTTCTTCTCAGCGATTTGTTGCTGAATATCTTGCTCCATCCGCTCATAGGCCTGGTCCAGAGTCAGTTCACCCATGATGGCTTCATTCAGACGCGAGATCAGTGCGTTGAACATCACACGATTGTAAACATAACCTTGAAGATCGAAGGCTGTCTGGGAAATTCCAGGAACCGCGCCTGCAAAGGTTTCCAGAGCATGCTTCGCACGGGGATCGTCTGTATCAAAATCAACACCCTTTTCTGCCAACCCAAGATGTCCTGGAATAAACAGCGTTCGACCGTAGAACTCTGCCAGATTTTCTTCCTGAGCCAACCAGTCCATTAGCTTAGCCACCTCTTCAGGATGCTTGGTATCTTTCATGGCTACCAAGGCTGCTCCACCGGGCATGCCAGTGCAAGCTGCTGGACCACAAGGGGCAGGAACCGCCCACCAATCAAAAGCATCACCAATATTCTGGGCAAACTGAGGAATCTGCCAAGAACCACTCATGTACATCACGACCTGAGCGTTGGTAAAATCCTCATTTGCACCTAAATATGCCGATCCAGAGACGGAACCCCAGAGTTCCTTAGCCATGATTCCCTGCTGATGCCAGTCATAGAGGCGCTGTGTCATACGCTTCAAACCCTCATCAATCAGAGCGGGTTCGCCACTGCCATCAAACATTTTGGCACCCATTGCGATTGCAGGTCCTGAGACACGGTGACCAGAGCGATCCCAGGCCATTGGGATAGGAATTTCCAACTTATCAGCTACTTGCTTGGAGGCCTTCGCCCAATCGTCCCAAGTGGCTCCTTTGCCAGGCATTGGCACTTCTGCTTGCTCGAACAAGGTCTTGTTGACATAGGGCCCTGTGACTGTCAACTGAGTCATGAATCCAGAAATGGCTGAGGTGTCTCCTGGTTGGCGCAACCACTTCAGGAAGGGTCCAAAGCTTTTCTCCCAGTAACCTGCATCACTCAAATGTGGTCGGAGATCCATGTAGTATTTTGAGAGACCACCAAGATCGGTGACACGGGCAATGTCTGGTCCATCCCCAGCCGCAAGCTGCACGGGCAGACTCTCCATAATCGATTTGTATGGCACCACGTCCAAGGTGACTTTGATATCTGAATTCTGGGCTTCAAAACGATCCAGCAATGATCGCATGACCTCACCTTCAATCCCGTCGTTGTACCAAGTCATTCTTAGTTGAGTCTCGGCAAACAAGGGGGTGGCCCAGACCGCCATTGCGATCGAACCCGCCGTCAAGATTCTTCTGAGTTTGTTTAGCATTCTCAGTTCCTACCTTAGGGTTGGGGATAACAGGTCGCTTTAACTTTGATAGGTTCGTCAGCTACCTGGTGAAATCGTAAATGATCAGCACCTTGCAACACCACAAAC
>DJYX01000007.1 GCA_002450295.1 Deltaproteobacteria bacterium UBA6967 | reverse complement strand
CTGGTTTGATTATTCGACTCAACTGAGTTTTCTTGTGGTGCCTTACTTACTTAAGCAGCATTTCCATAGAGAAGATCAATGCTTAGCTCAAAACCAAAACACTACTCATCAACTCATCTTGAAGTGATCGATGATCTTCATCGTGAAGAAATCGACTTGTTGAATGAGTTCATGAAAGTTCTCCCAAACAGTGATGACGAGCAAATTGAAGATTGGATACAGCGCTTGGAGAGGCAGGTCTTACATCATTTCAATGAAGAAGAAGCCTGTATGAAGAGAGTGATGTGTCCCAACTTTAAAAAGCATGTAGAGGCTCACTCAGAGACTCTGAAGGCAATCAAAGAAGCCAAAAAAAACTGGGAGGAGGAGCGAGATTTACTGCAACTTTGGAACTTTCTTGAATATGACTACATGGCTTGGTTCGAACACCATGTGCGAGATTTTGATATTCCAGCTGCAGAATTTATCCGCCGGTATGAGGAAGCGGAGTAGCGTATTTTGTTGTTAAGCACCTGAGACTCTTCCGGACAGCACAGATAAATTTGGCCAACAACCAAAGAGAAAATTGAATGGATTTTACATTGGATGAAAAAACAAATGCCCAAGTTCTGAAACTTCGCCATTTTATCAAAACGGAACTGCAACCTTTGGAGGATGAGGTGGAGTTGAGAGGTGCATTGGATTCTGACTTGGCGAGAGAGATTTTTGAAAAATCTAGAACTCAGGGCTTTTATGGGATGAATATTCCCGCTGAATTTGGTGGAGGAGGCTTCAACGCAATCCAGATGGTTTATCTGGAGCAAGAGATGGGGCAGACCACAGATCCACTGGTTCGCCGTGCCTTTGGAAATGTTTACGAAGTCCTCTTGGCTTGTAACGAGGACCAGCGCCAGCAATGGTTGCTACCTTGTGTGAAAGGAGAAAGAACCTGTTCAATTGCGATGACAGAGCCTGAAGCTGGATCTGACTCTGCAGCAATAACTGCGACAGCTAAGCCGGATGGAGATGGTTGGATTCTCAACGCTCACAAGTGCCCCGTGGGAGATGGCATGTTTTCCGACTTCTATGTTGTCTCAGCCCGTTCTGAGGGTGTAGAGGGCTCTCGGGGAATTTCATTGTTTTTGGTGGATAGATCTATGCCTGGAGTGAAGGTCGTTCGTGACATGCCGATGATGGGTCTGCGAGGTTGCACGCATGTTGAGATCAAGTTTGATAACGTCAAACTGGGTCCTGAACATTTACTAGGAGAGAGAGGAAGAGGCCTGAGTCTACTGCTCTCCACGATCGGACGGATCCGCCTTTTTCACATCGGTGCGAGAGCCATTGGGATGGGTCGCCGAGTATTGAAAATGATGACGGATCGAGCCAATCAGCGTCAGCAGTTTGGCAAGCCGATCGGAGAGTTTCAAATGATCCAGCAAATGCTCGCTGATAGTCTGATCGAATTAAATTGTGCTCATCTTTTGGTTTTAGATGCTGCTTCCGAGATTGATCGTGGTCTGGATCCTCGTGAAAAAGTCTCGATGGTGAAAATCAACTCTGCAGAGACACTCGGTAAAATTGCGGATCGGGCCGTCCAACTTTTCGGCGCCATGGGATACTGCAAAGACTTTCCCTTGGAGAGGATCTATCGTGACTGTCGGGTACTTCGTATTTACGACGGCACCTCGGAAATTCACCGAATGGTTGTCTCCAGAGGTCTCATGAAGAAAGGTGTGGACGCAATCCTCGGTAACCATCTCGCCAACTAAAACATCCTCATAGCAATCCGCCCACGATAAATCCTGTGGGCATTACTTCTTATCCATCCAATTCCCCCCATCAGATACAGTTGTTCAGTTTTCGATATTCAATTTCATGACTTAAAATTCAGTTGTTATAAACATGATTTGATAACTATCATAATATGTGCTATGAAATTTTAGATTCTGATTTCAACAGTCTTCTAGGAGAATTTATGGAAACAAGAATTCCGGTTATCGAAGCATTAGAAAAGATTGGATGTGCCAGAAATACGCTTTATAAATTAATGAATTTGCATGGAATTGAATCAACCCGAGAAGGGAATCAGCGTTTTCTGAAAAAAGAAGATTATGAAAAGTTGTCTGAACTCTATCAGACAACTATCAAGAAAAGAAAAAAACAGGAAAAGTCACGAATTTCAAAACTACCCAAGGAAGCGGATGCTCGCTTGGAACAATTGATTGAAGTAGCTTGGACTGAGAGACAACTAAACGCCCGTCTGACGGAAGAGATCAAGGAATTGAAAGAGCAGATCAAGAATTTGCTGGAACTGAATGCTGAACTGGTGAAGAGTAATTTGCACCTTATTGGCTCGGTCCGGCATTCCCTGGATGCTCAAACTCGACGCCAACAAGCTGAGTCCTCTGCCGAGGATATTTGATCAGTACCTAAGTCCTCGCACTTAGATTCCAGTACAGATAGCGTTCTAATTTTACAGGAACTACATGGAGAACTTTTCTTGGGCGATGCCCTACGCGTCCCGCAGAATGCCTATTTTTGCAGAAAACATCGTGGCAACCTCGCAGCCGCTAGCAGCTCAGGCTGGCTTGCGGATGTTGCAGGATGGAGGCAATGCAGTGGATGCAGCCCTGGCAACCGCTATCACCCTGACAGTGGTTGAACCGGTGATGAATGGCATTGGCTCTGACGCTTTCTGCATTCTCTGGGATGGTCAACAACTACATGGATTGAATGCTTCAGGACGTTCACCGGCTGCTTGGACCCCTGCACGCTTTGCAGGCCTTAAGGAAATGCCTCAGCGAGGTTGGGAGGCAATCACAGTACCCGGTTGTGTCTCCGCCTGGGTGGCACTGTCCAAGCGTTTTGGTCGTCTACCTTTTGAAAAATTATTTGAACCCGCAATCCGTTATGCTGAGTCTGGGTTCCAAGTTGGCCCCGTTTCGGCAGAAATGTGGGAAGAATCCGTCGAAGTTCTTGGCAAGTTTGAGGAGTTTCGTAGGGTTTTCCTGCCCCAGGGAAGAGCTCTCCAAGCGGGAGAACGCTTTCAAAACCTGGATCAAGCCAAGACATTAAAACTGATTGCAGAAACCAAGGGTGAAGCATTCTATCGAGGAGTTTTGGCCAAGCAGATCATTGCTGACTCAATGCGACATGGAGGGGCAATGGCTCTTGCAGATTTAGACCAGCATCAATGTGACTGGGTGGGTACG
>DJYX01000151.1:16088-24306 GCA_002450295.1 Deltaproteobacteria bacterium UBA6967 | reverse complement strand
CAGGTTAGAGGCCTCGAATCTAACCCTCAATTCCTCTTTTTCCCAAATAAAGAAATCACTAGGGCTGAGTATGCTTTGATGTTGGAAGATGTACTTATTCAAGTGACACAGGATTCAGCTCAATCCACACGATTTGTTGGTGACACCTCACCTTTTGTGGATGTTCGGCCAGACGCTTATTACTACAACGCCGCCCGCACCCTTGTTTCAAGAAATATTATGCAGCTACAAGACAAGGTTCGTGGTGAATTTGGGCCTGATCGAGCGGTTGCAGGTGCTGATGCACTCTTAAGTCTGCGTCTTCTCAAAGACGAGCTACAGCGCTATGTAAGATCTCCGAGCAGTTGACGAGATATGAGTTGCAATGTACTGGTTGTCGATGATGAGCGAAGTATTCGTTGGGTCCTAGAAAAAACCATCTCGCGAGCCAGTGCAACGCCTCACATTGCTTCGAATCTCCAAGAAGCACTGGAAATTCTAGAAAGCCAATCCATCGACATGGCATTTGTTGATATTCACCTGCAACAGGAGAATGGACTGGCTTTCACCGAAGAAATTTTGAAGCAATTCCCTTCCTTATTGATCACGGTGATGACCGGTCAGAACACTATGTTCAACACGGTAGAAGCCATGAAGAAAGGGGCTTTTGAGTACATCACGAAGCCATTTGACATCCAAGAAGTAGAGGAAATCCTTGAAAGAGGTCAACACCTTCTAAGTAGTCACAGAGCCGACCGCCAAAGCCAACTCCAACTAACCCACCGCGAAGAACAAGAATTACTAATTGGCAGAAGTCGTGAAATGCGCGACATCTTCAAGTCGATTGGTAGAGTAGCCGCAACCCATTTGACCGTACTTATTCTAGGAGAGAGTGGCACGGGCAAAGAATTGATTGCACGATCCATTCATGCACATTCTGACCGTTCAGAAGCACCATTCGTCGCGATAAATTGCGCAGCAATCCCAGGTGAATTACTAGAATCTGAGTTATTTGGCCATGAAAAGGGGGCTTTCACAGGGGCTGTTGACCGCAAACGTGGAAAACTGGAGCTCGTAGGTCGAGGAACTCTTTTTCTTGATGAAATTGGCGACATGCCCCTAAAGCTGCAAGCAAAGCTGTTAAGGGTTCTACAAGAGCGACAGTTTGAGCGGGTGGGAGGTAGCGAGTTGATTCCCGCTTCCATGCGAGTGATTGCTGCTACACACCGGCAATTAAACAAAATGATTGCTGAGCAGGAATTCCGTGCCGATCTTTTTTATCGGTTAAGCGTGTTCCCAATTAGTGTCCCCTCTCTTAGGGAACATCGTGAGGACATCCCTCTGCTGGTAGAACATTTCCTGAAAAAAGGCCGTCAAGAACTAGCCGTAGGGCGCAAGAGTATTACTGAGGAGACGATGGAAATTCTTCAAAAATATTCTTGGCCAGGAAATATCAGAGAATTAGAAAATGTAGTCAAAAGTTTGATGATTACGAACGTTAGTGAAGTCATTACCAAAGATGCTCTTCCACATAATCTACTAAGCCAAGCTCCCCTCCCAGAATTTGAAGAAACACTGGAAGAGTTGGCCTACAAAAAACTTCATATGGTAATTCCGGAATTTGTTCATCAGCAAAGAGAGGATTTGATGGACACCGTTCTTCACCAGATAGAAAGACCCTTATTGCAATTGTTGTTGGAAGAAACGCGGTGGAACCAACAGAAGGCTGCGCGTATTCTGGGCATCAACCGAAATACTCTTCGCAAAAAAATTGAGATTTTACAGGTGAGAAGACTCAGTTCCTCAAATCCCCAATAGATGCCAATGCTCCATCGAGTTTTAGAAACCATTCATCAGAGAATAGCATCGGGGGATACTAACTCTTCTTATGTAGCATCCCTTGTTCAAAAGGGAGAAGATCAGATTCTGAAGAAAATTGGTGAAGAAACCACAGAAGTAGTTTTGGCTGCTAAAGGTCAAGATCGTGCTGCCTTGGTGCATGAATTGACTGACCTCTGGTTTCATTGCCTTGTCTTGATGGCCGAAAAGGAAATATCTTTAGAAGATATTGACAATGAACTTAAGAGTCGTTTCGGCCAATCGGGAATTGAAGAGAAAGCTTCTCGCATCAAACCCTGATCATTTTCAGTTTTTCCACCCAAGTTAAGACCTATGTTTACACCTTTCGAATCGTTCGGCATCAAATTCCGCAATCAAATCCTTGCCCCGCCAACAAAAGAAAACCTTGCAAACCACCGCGGCATTGTCACTGGAGAAATGATTCGTCACTACTCAGCCCTGGCAAAGCAGGGCGTAGGCACCATGCTTACCGAATCAGCTTTTGTTGCCCGCCAAGGGAAGATGGCAGTTGGTCAATTGGGTATTTCAGAGGAAGAGCACCTAGAGGGCTTAGAAAAATTAGTCAAAGCCATCAAGAAAGAGGGAGCTTGTATTGGGATCAAGCTTTCTCATGCAGGCGCAAGAACTTCGGAAGAGGTTTGTGGAGAAAATCCAGTGGGGCCATCTCTCTACAACTTTGGCCGGGACTTCGATCTCAGTAGAGAGTTTGACGAGGGAGACATTGAAGAAATCATTTTACATTTTGTTCACGCTGCAGAGAGAGCTCAAGAGGTTGGATTCGATTTTATTGAAATTAATGGTGGAGACCAACTGCTCTTAGATCAATGCTTTTCTGTCAGGTTCAACAATCGAGACGACGACTACGGATCTGAAACCATCGAAAACCGATTGCGGCTGACTTGTCAAATCATCCAAGCCATTCGTGATCGGAAAAGTGTTTCCATACCGATCAGTTATTATTTTTCCATTTTTGATAAAATGGAGGATGGATTTTCCATCACTGATCTTCACGAAACACTTGAACTCCTTGAAAAAAGTGGGGTTGATATTTTCCATCCATTTGCAGTGCATGTAATGAATCGATGCTTTGATTCGGAGGAGTCCTTATTGGAATTGATTGGCCTAAACACAGAGCGGCCTCTCGTCGCAGATGGAAACATCAAATCACCACAAGTGCTCTTAGAGGTACTAAATATAGACAAGGTAGGGTGGTACGTTCTTGAAAAGACACTTTTAGCACGTCCAAATTGGTTTAACTTTCTGAAGAAAAAAGTAGCGGATCAGGAGAAGTAAGCATGTCCAGTTTATCCGAATCAAAACATAACCCTGATCCATGTCGGGTAGCTATTGTTGGCTTGGGGACTGTCGGAGGAGGAGTTGCAGAAGTCCTCTGGCAGCATGGAAAGGCAGATTACAGCGCTGTTCATTTAGCAGGCATTTTAGAGAAGAACCAAGAAAATCCAAACCTACCTATTTGGACACAACGTGATCAAATTTTACTCTATTCCTCACTTGAGGAGTTGCTTGCTGATCATTCCATTCAAGTAGTTGTAGAGACTGTCGGAGGACAAACATTCGCTCGTGAGTTGATTACCAAAATCCTTGAATCTGGAAGAGATGTAGTTACTGCCAACAAGGATCTGATGGCAGTGCATGGGGAAGAATTACTCGCCATAGCTGAAAAAAATGGGCGACAACTTCTTTTCGAAGCCAGTGTTACAGGAGCAATCCCGGTAGTGAGGCTGCTACAAGATTACTTCCATGTGGATGATATTGAGAAGGTCAGCGGTATATTTAATGGAACCTCCAATTATATCCTGACCGAAATGGAGCAGAAGCAACTATCTTTTGAAGTCGCTTTGAGGCAGGCTCAGGATTTAGGTTTTGCTGAAGCTGATCCGACTAATGATATTGCGGGATATGATGCTCGCTACAAATTAGTCATTCTGACTTATCTGATCACTGGTGTTTGGCTGGCTCCAGATCAAATTACTCTTGAGGGAATTGAGCACCTGGAACCTGCAGATTTTGCTTACGCTTCAAGGATGGATCGGCGCATCAAACTCATCGGTTATCTGAAACGAGAAGCGCAAGATCTTCAGGCTTTCGTTTTGCCACTGATGGTTCCAAGGGGTGGTGCCGTAGCAGAGATAGGTGGCTCCACCAATATTGTATCGATTGAAGGTAGATTTAGTGAGGAAATCTCGATGGTTGGGAAGGGGGCAGGGAGTTTACCAACAGCTTCCGCATTGGTTGCTGATCTCGAGAAAATCTCCAAAGGATCTGCGACAAAAAATAGCCCTTCAACAAAGCAATATAGACTTCAGCCTTTTGAGGAGTATATCTTCCGGCACACTCTAAGGATTACAGTCAAGGACCAGCCCGGAATTGTTGGTCAAATTGGTCAAGTTTTAGCGGAACATGAGATTAATATTTACGCACTTGAGCAATTGCCTCAATATCACCAAAAGGATGGATCTCATCCTGTAATCTTCACAATCACATTGGAAGCTTGTCAAGAAGCGTTGTTGAAAAAAGCTCTCGAGAAAATCAACAAATCTGATTATTTGCTACAACCAATTTCTGTTTTACGTGAAATCGCCTAGGATTTCAGATGCACTGGTTGCGTAGAAATTTATGGGGGCTTCTCTTAGGGGTAGTTCTCCTTTCTTCAGCAATCCTTCTTTATCAATCCTACCAAAGCGCGGATCGATCGGAAGCCTCATTGATCACCGAGGCAGCTCACCTCATCGCCAGTCCCTTTCAAAGAGCGAATATTTGGTTTTCAAAACATTTTGAAGAGCTTGAATCATATTTTGTTCAGCTTGAAGAGCTCAAAAAAGAAAACCAGTCATTGAAAGAGCGGATCTTTCATCTCAATACTGATTTGAATGTACTCAACGAGACAGTTGCCCGGAGCAGCTCCCAATTCCTTCAGTTAAATTGGGCCAATAGCTATCCTGAACCAGTTATCTTTGGGGATATCTTAGGAATCAGCACAGATCCGCTGACTCGGGTTTGGTGGCTCAATCTTGGTACGCAAGATGGCATACAGGTAAAGCAACCTGTTGCCGTCGCAGAAGGGTTGGTGGGCAGAGTGCAAAATGTCTCAGCAAAACAATCAACCATTCAAATCATCCTAGATCAACGGAGCCGATTTCCTGTTTTAGTGCAACGAACAAGGAGTAGGGGGATTGTGGCTGGCACAGGTAGGGGGATTGAACTAAGGCAGGTACTAATCAGGGATGAATTGAAAATTGGAGACCGGATTATTACCAGTGGCTTAAGTCAATTGTTTCCTAAGGGATTGTTTGTCGGAGAAATCAAAGAAATCCTCCAATCAGAAAACCAACTGTTCCAAACCGCAGTCCTCGAACCAGGTGTTGATTTCAGCCGATTAGAGTCAGTGGGTATTCTTCCACTGGAGTTGGGTTTGTTTGATCCAGATCAACCTCAAGAATGATATGTTTCCAGGATTAGTTTTTTTAATCCTCTTTGGCGTCGAAGTCATTTTTGGAGGCATATTTCATGAGCCATTGCCTTTTCCTCTCAGGCTTGTCTGGCTTGGTATGGCATTTTTGATTAGAGCAAATTTTCGAAGTGCCGTTTTTTGGGGAGGACTAGGCGGAATTTTTAAGGATTCACTGAGCCATGGATTGCTGGGCCTCGAAGGTTTTTCATATCTACTCTCCTTAGCCATCCTTCATAGAATTCTTCAAAACAAGCAGGTGATTTATGATGGGTATTTTCTACTAATTTTTCTTTTCACATTTTCGATCCAAGAAATTTTCAACATTTGTTTACAAAACTGGCTTTTCCTTGATAGCGCCCTGAAAAGTCTGCTTATCTTGGTGATCTACGGTACCCTGGCACATGGTCTGCTGGCGACTATGTTTCTAGGTTCAAAATTGATTTGGACATCTCGTTTTCCATTGAGGAAGCATTATTGATGAGCCCAGCAAAAATCTTATCGGAACAAGATCTTTTCAGAACTCGTGTCATCTGTATTGCGCTAGCTATCTCTTTTGTATTTTCATTTTTGGGTGGTCGCCTTTGGTATCTTCAGGTGATTGAACATGAAGAATACCAGAGTTACGCTGAAGGTAACCGAATCCGGCTCCGTCCCGAACCAGGGTTACGTGGACAAATTCTTGATCGAAACGGTCAAATTTTAGCTGAAAATCGTCCTGCATACCACCTACAAATGGTCTGGGAAGACGCTCCAAATCCTCTCCAAACTCTCAATAAGCTTTCAGAAACCTTTCAGTGGTCCCTAATTGAACTGCTGGGAAAGTCCCAATACGCTAGTAGAACGCCTTTCAGATCCATCCGTTTAAAATCTGACCTTACCGCAGATCAAGCAGCCTTCTTACAAACTCACTCTGACAAATTTCCAGGAGTCACCGTAGAAATGGAGGCGGCACGCTTCTATCCCCATGGCAAAACTGCTGCTCATGTCCTTGGGTATGTGGGAGCAACAAATAAAAGATCAGAGGAGTTGCCCAGCAATCAAAAGCGTTCCAGGAGTATTGATGGGAAGGCTGGGCTAGAGATGACTCTGAATGAATTTTTGACCGGACTTGATGGCGGGCGACAAGTTGAGGTTGATCACATTGGCAGAGAGTTAAGGACTATTCCCCCAGTGATTGCTTCAGTACCTGGGAATACTCTCCAACTAACCATTGATATTGAATTGCAGAAAGCAGTTGAATCTGCAATGGACAATCAGACTGGAGCAATACTGGTGATGCAGCCAGGAAGTGGTGAAATCCTAGCAATGGCTAGTCTGCCGGCTTATGATCCCAACTGGTTTGCTAACGGCATTGATCCAAATTTGTGGAACCAATTGCTCAATGATGCAGATCGCCCCTTGGAAAACAAAATTGTTCAGGGCGCCTATCCGCCTGGCTCAATCTTTAAATTAGTCACAGCCTACGCCGCATTGGATCAGCATTTGATCGATCCAAGCCATGAGGAAACCTGCAACGGCTATTTCTATGTGAAGGGCCGGAGTGCTCCCTTTAAGTGTTGGAAGTCAGGCGGACATGGCCCAGTCGACTTGATAGAAGCCATTCGAGGGTCTTGTAACATTTATTTTTATCAATTGGCAATGGAAATGGGCGTGGACACGTTAGCTCATTACGCCAAAATGATGATGTTTGGTGAAAAATTAGATTTGGGGGTTGCTGGTGAAAAGACCGGCTTGATTCCTGATTCAGACTGGAAAAGAGCAACCTTCAATGAAAGATGGTATCCGGGAGAAACACCATCGGTAGCAATTGGCCAGGGATACGTGAGTGTCACTCCCATTCAACTCGCAAATTTTGTAAATTTGATTGCTTCCGGGGGTATCTGGCATCCGCCTAAGCTTTTGCGGGATCAGGCAGAGTCACCTAGCCAAACAATCTTAGACCAGAGAATCATAGCTCCTTTGCTTCAGGGGATGGTAGCTGTGGTAAATGATCCAAATGGTGGAACAGCTAAGGTTGCTCGAATTGATGGCTTCACTGTCGCGGGTAAAACGGGCACAGCCCAGATCATCAGCCATGAAACTCGGAAAAATCTCACCAACGAGGAAAAAGAGCTTCGAAAATACCAAAATCATGCTTGGTTCGCAGGCTTTGCCCCTGCAGAAGCTCCAGAAGTTACAGTCCTTGTCCTGGTTGAGCATGGTCAGGGAGGAGGCAAGGCTGCTGCACCTGTAGCCCGGAAGATTCTGGAGTTTTATCAGGAACATCGCTACGGTCGAAGTGTAGCCAGTTCATTTCAAGATCAAACAGTGCCATTTTCTTGGCAACTAAATAATGCCTTTGACCAGCCATAGGATGAATTTACAGCAACATCGACCCATCACACTTGCCTCCTCCTCGCCTCGTCGAAAGAGTTTTTTAGAGAGTTTCGGCCTTCAATTTACTAGTTTTTCACCTGATATTGAAGAAGTTCGCAAATCTGGGGAACAGCCAATCGCATACGTTCGAAGGATGGCATTGGAAAAAGCAGAAGCAACTCAAGGTGACTTCACTGAAAGTTTGATCTTGTCAGGAGATACGGATGTTGTTCTTGATGGTGAAGTCCTAGGCAAACCGAATGATCCTGAAGATGCACTTTTGCTTTTAGAGCGGCTCAGTGGCAGAGATCACCTAGTTCATTCTGGTTACTGCCTAATGGACTCCAAGAACAATTGGACTCATATTGGAGATGTCACCACAAGAGTTTGGCTGAGATCTTTGCCCAAAAAATGGCTGGAATGGTACATCTCCTCTGGAGAGCCTCTCGACAAAGCAGGTGCTTACTCAATCCAAGGATTAGGTACGCTACTCGTGGAGCGGATTGAGGGCTCGTACAATAACGTTGTAGGTTATCCAATAGAGATCATCAT
>DJYX01000151.1:0-15701 GCA_002450295.1 Deltaproteobacteria bacterium UBA6967 | reverse complement strand
TCATTCTTAAAATGAATCAAATTTTTCGATACGTTTCTTTCATACTGATTCTCTGGGCTACTTCTGATCAAACTCTCCGAGCAATCGAAGTTGAACAACCACTACCCCCTGAAGTCATTGAAGCAAAATTTCGATATCAGACTCTGCCAGAATATTCAGAAATTTGGGGTGCAGGCGGTAAAGACACATCCCTCAAGGAAATGGTACTTGGAAAATATTCAAACGAATTTACGGGATCCATCAATCAATCTGAACAATTGCTCAGGGTTGATCTGATTTATGGTTGGACAGAAACCTGGGCTCTTGGAGCAACCATTCCATGGGAGCAGAAGAAGCAAAGTACCTCGCTTACATTCAATGGCATCAATAAAACTGCTGAGCTTCAATCTGTCGAAAAAAATGTCGCAAGTGATTCACAAGCTGGTCTAGGAGATGTAGCGCTCTGGATGCGCTACAACCTCTCCTCAAGCTATCGCTGGCTCTGGACCCTTACTCCCAAATTAGTTTTTCCGACCGGAGTAACTGGAAAGGCAAGAGGTTTCAAGCCTGTGGCCATTGGTGGTGGGCAAATGGATTTTGGACTGAAATTGCAGTCCCAATGGTATCCTCCCCAATCAGAGGGTGTGCTACAAATCGCTTCGGTTGAAGGGCTGAATCAACTAAAGGGAGAACGTGAAAATTTAGCTGGTGAGAAAGTCAGTTACCAGCCTGGCAACTCATTTGACATGAGATATGGTTGGACTCTAGAGGTCGAGAATTTTATGCTAGGAGCCGAGTTTTCTTGGTTTATTCAAGCACCAGATGCACTTGGTTCTGAAAGCGGGAGCACTCGGCGCCTGTATCAATGGAATTTTGAACTTGGTTACGGGAATTTAACTCAATTGGGCCGTGAGCCACTTCCAGTACCATTTCAGGTTCGTTTTGGTGTTCTCAGGCCATTTATGGGCGAAAACGTTCCAAAAATATCTCAATATTATCTGAGCGGGGATGTCTATTTCTGAGACTACTACTCTTCGATCCATCAGAAAATTTTGGAGAGCTACTTCATTTATAATAGGGGCTTTCCACCTCTCAGCCTGCAAAACGCAGAACAACCCAATCTCTCACCCCTATTATCATGAATACCCGACTACACAGGAAGAAAGGGTTACTGAAATTTGTAACCACGTTGCAGCTTCACATTTTGTGGTAGAAAAACGCATGGTTTACTTCAGGAAAGCAGGTACAAAAGATGATATCAACATGCCTCACTACAACACCGCATTACCCGATGGATACTACTTCTGTAGCAATATTTTACTCCCAAAATCTCATCTTGAGTAAGACTCTCATTTCTGAAGCTCAGGAATATTTCTGAAATACTCCAAGGCCTCTGGATTTGCCAAGGCTTCCTGACTTTTTACAGGCAAATTGTGAACGACTGCTCGAACAGCCAACTCCACGATCTTACCACTTAATGTTCTGGGCAAAGCAGCAACTGAAACAATCACCTCTGGAACATGTCTTGGGGTGGTATTCTGCTTGATTCGCCGACGTAACTGATCTTTCAATTCGACAGTTAGTTCTTGTTCCTCTTTCATGACGACAAACAAAACTACTCTCACATCGTTATTCTTATCCTGCCCAATTGCTAAAGCCTCAAGGATCTCTTCAAAGGTTTCCACTTGTCTGTAAATTTCTGCGGTGCCGATTCGGACTCCTCCAGGATTGAGGACTGCATCTGAGCGACCATGAATGACAAATCCATCTTGGGCTGTTCTTTCAGCATAGTCCCCGTGCGTCCAGACCCCCTCAAATCTTTCAAAATAGGCTGAACGATATCTTTTTTGTTCTGGATCATCCCAGAAACCAATTGGCATAGCAGGAAAAGGTTTGGTACAAACCAATTCGCCTTTTTGTTCCTGAACTGGTTTTCCCTCTTCATCAAAAATGTCAACCGCCAACCCAAGGCCAGCACTCTGAAGTTGGCCCCGATAGACTGACCTGACAGGACAACTAAGCATAAAGCAGGACACAATATCAGTACCACCTGAGATTGAACCTAGAAGAGCTTCGGCTTTTAATTTGCTATACACATAATCAAAAGATTCATGAGCTAGTGGAGAGCCTGTTGAAAGAATTGCTCTTAATTTCAATAATTTCATATTCTGGGGAGTCTGCCATTTTTGTTTTTCTAAGGCTGAAATGTATTTTGCGCTGGTGCCAAAAATAGCCCAATCATCATGTTCACACATTTCCCAGAGCGTCTTCGCTCCTCTTGAAAAAGGAGACCCGTCATAAAGAACAATTGTAGCTTTTGATGCAAGGCCAGCAATCAGCCAATTCCACATCATCCACCCGCACGTGGTGTAGAAAAAAAGCCTTTCATTAACTCTTAAATCTACGTGATATTGATGCTCCTTCACCAATTGAATGAGGGATCCCCCATGACTATGCAGAATACATTTTGGCTTACCAGTCGTACCTGAACTGTAGAGAATAAAAGCCGGATGCAGAAATGGAGTGTCTTCAAAAAATAATTCAGTACCCAAAGGTGCTGGCTCAGGAAAATGAAGCGATGTTAAGTTTAGCTTCGAAAACTCAGTCCCCGCTAAAGCCTCTGTACCAGGGAAATGAATGAGATGTGTGACGGACGGTAGTTCCTGACAGATCTCGATTATCCTTTGAGTGAGATCAATCGGCTTTTTATTGTAGCGAACCGAGCAACCTGCAACGATCACCTTCGGTTTTGTTTGCCCAAACCGATCAAGCATCCCCTGTACACCAAAGTCTGGAGAACAAGAGGTCCAGATCGCTCCCAAAGAAAGGGTTGCCAAAGCTGCAATTACAGCTTCAAGGCCATTGGCCACATAACCACCAACCACGTCTGAAGCCATCACACCAGCTTCCCTAAGTATCTGCTGAAAACTAGCAACATTTGCTCTCAATTCCCCCCAGCTCAATTCTCTGCGAAGACCTGTTTCATCATGAGAGATTATGGCAATTGCCTCATCAGCTTGGTCGTGGTTCAGGCAGTTTTTTGCAAAATTGATCTTTCCTTTTGGGAAAAATTTTGCTCCGGGCATCAACTGGGGCTTTTCCAAAGCTACTTCCCCTTGAACTCCCTGAAGTCCCATGTCCTCCCAAATTGTTCGCCAAAAAATTTCTTGATTTTCTATACTGAACTTATGCAGTTCTCTGTAATCATTCAGATTGATAGAATTTTCAGTGCAGATTCGTTTTCGCAATTGCTCTATTCGACTTTGTAGAACAAATTCTGGTGATGGACTCCAGATTGGATTCATTTTCTTCTCTCTGAATTAAATTTAATAAATAATTTCAGATTTTTATTTACAAGATTATTCCTGAAAAAAATGTGTTTTTTCACTTAAATTTAATCAAGCTCCGAGAAATCACAAATCTAAGAATTGATATGTACCAAATTTCAGAGACCTTAGCAGGAATATGGAAAACTGCTGTTGATGATCCAGATTGCCAGATCATTGCCTTAACTGGGGCAGGTATTTCAGCAGAAAGTGGGATTCCCACTTTTCGAGGAGAAGATGGTTACTGGAAAATTGGATCGATGAATTACACGCCAATGGAAATGGCGACAGTTGAGAAATTTCGCAACTATCCATGGGAGGTTTGGCATTGGTATCTGACCCGAATTTATAAGCATCGTTCAGCTCATCCAAATGATGGGCATCGAGCTTTTGTGGAACTTGAGAAGCTTCTCGGTGAAAGATTTCAATTGATTACCCAAAACGTAGATGGCCTCCATCTCAAAGCAGGCAATAGTCCTGAAAAAGTCTACGAAATCCATGGCAATTTGAATTATATGCGCATCTTTGATTCAAGCAGGCCAAGTTTGCTGCCAATGCCAGATTTTGTTGAAGAACTTGATCCGAAGGAGCCTCTACCTGAAGAGGTAAAATCTAAACTCTGTGACGAAGCAGGGAATCTGATGCGGCCACACGTTCTTTGGTTTGATGAAATATACAATGAGGAACTGTACCGGAGTGAAAGTGCTTTAAAAGCTGCACGGGAGGCAGATCTTCTATTAACCATCGGAACCACCGGAGCTACTTCACTTCCAGCTGTGATCCTCAAAACTGTTGCTCAGAATGGAGGAACGATCATTGACATCAATCCTGAAGTAACTTGGTTCTCCGATTATGCGATGATCTCCGGTGGTTACCACCTGAAGGGCCCAAGCGGTGTTTTCTTGCCAAAGCTAATGAAACTTGTCGGGTGAGCAAACATGCTCTTTCTCGCTTGCTAGAATGCTTTTGTTTGCTGGCAAGTGCATCCTGAATTTCAATAATGACCTGTTCAGCTGTTTCAACTCTGAGGTGACGCCAAAGAATGCTCTTTGTGATTCTTTGCCTGCGAAAACCAAGGGCCCATGCAGAATGCTGACGTACCAGTTCTTCCTCGTCTCTTAGGCCTATTAGCAGACCAGATATGGCTTGCGGGTGAGAACAAGCACTCAATGCGGTCACAACGTTTCTAAGTAAACCCCTTCGCTTCGTACGTTTGACCGCACTTTTTCTGAACTGCTTCGAAAATTCCTCTTGGTCTAGGCGAACCCAATCCCAGAGTTTTCGATCTCTTAGACCATTTCGAGCCTTCCAAGTGGAATCAGATGTTTTGGGTGCTTTACGATTCCAAGGGCAGACTTCCTGGCAAATGTCACATCCGAAAATCCAGTTCTGTAGTTTCGACCTATACTGCTTTGGGATCGTATTTTTTAATTCAATCGTCAGGTAAGAAAGACAACGTCGTGCATCCACTTGTCGATCAGAGACGATTGCTCCAGTCGGACAAGCTTCAATACAACGAGTACAAGATCCACAATCAATCCCTGAAAAAGGCTGATCAGGAGAGATTTTTGAGTCAATTAAAACTTCTGCCAGTAACAACCATGATCCAAGTTTTGGATGAATCAGATTGCTATGCTTTCCAAACCAACCGAATCCAGCTCGCCAAGCCAACTCTCTTTCCAGAAGTGGCCCCGTATCGACATAGACACGTGTCTGCTCAAAACCTGAAGCCAGCCCTTCGCTCAAAAGCCACTTTCTAAATTCTTCCAAACGCTCTTTGAGAACCAGATGATAATCATCTCCCATTGAATAACGACTAAACCGTCCCCTACTTGAATCCTGAAATTTTATCGTCGAGGTGTCATCATGAAAATAATTGCAAGCAACGGAAATGACGGTTTGAGCGCTTTCCAAGACGTTTTGAGAGGAAGTCTTTTGAGCTGCATGTTTTTGGAGATAGTTCATCTCTCCAGCAAACCCTTCCTCAAGCCACGCTAAATAACTAGAATGGGTCAGATTTTTAGAGGCACTGGTAAAGCCAACCCAATCAAAACCAAGCGACAAGCCCTGTTTACGAATCTTTTCTCGAAGTTGAACGTCTACTTCATTGAAATTTGGAGCTTCTTTCAAATTCTTATTCATTTAACAAATGTTTGATATTTTTTGGTCTTTTGAAGCGTTACTGTTTTTAGGATGCCTACCTTGGTACCTGGTGGCCTGGGGGATTTGGCTGTCTTTAAAACACGTTCAGAGTCTCCCCGCAATCTCATCAGATGGAGATAGAAGTTACCCTAAGTTAAGTGTAATCATCGCTGCTCGAAACGAGGCCGATACAGTTAAAAATGCATTGAAATCGGTTTTAGCCCAAAAGTATCCAAACCTTGAGATCATCTTGGTTAATGATCGATCGACAGATGGAACTGATGAAATTTTGGCAAAACTTGCTGAAAAAGATCCGAGAGTCTCGATTCACCATGTTGAAGAATTGCCTTCTGGGTGGCTTGGGAAAGTGCATGCCATGCACCAAGGTTTCTTCAGATCCACGGGTGAATGGTTGTTATTCACTGATGCGGACGTGCATTTCGAAAAAGGATGTATAGATCGGATCATTGACGTAGCTGAAAGAAGCTCAGTCGATTATCTTTGCGTCGTACCCGAAGTACAAGCACGACAAAGCCTTTTGAGAGCTCTCTACACCGTTTCCCTCAGCGGTTTTTTTCTCGCTACTAGAATTTGGGAGGTCAAAAACCAAAAAGCCTTTGTGGGAGTAGGAGCTTGTGGCCTTGTCCGGCGTTCTCAATTGGCAAAAAGTCCTGGTCTTTCATGGCTCAAAATGGAGGTTGTAGACGACTTAGCATTGGCTCAGTTGATATGGCAGACTGAGGGTAAACTTGATGTCTACTGGGGACGCGAGTGCGTCGGGGTCGAGTGGTATCCAAGTCTGGGAGATTTGATCAGAGGACTCGAGAAAAATTTATTTGCTGGTGCCCAATATCAATATTGGCGAGCATTCCTGGGAATCAATGGAATCCTGTTTGTTGCTGTTGCTCCTTGGCTTTCTATTCTTTCTGGAAATTGGTTGTTAAGTCTCGCTGCTATTGGGGCTTTTTCAGGATATTGGCTGGCTTGGATCTCTGGAGATAAAGCCCAAGGGTTCGGGTGGTTGGAGCGGCTTATCAGTCCATTACTCCTTTTCGTGATCGCATGGGCCTTAGCCTGTTCCACTTTTAGAACATGGCGACAGGGGGGTATACAATGGCGAGAGACTTTTTATTCCATTGCAGCCTTGAGACGCGGACAGAGATTAAAATTCTAGTTTCCAATTGCTAATTCCGCTTTTATGGTTGGCAGAAGTGCTTTCATTGCCTCATAACCGGCCTGAATAGCAACATCTCTTTCTGCAAAGCTTAGAAAGTCTTTGGGCTCGAAATACGGCCTTAGTAACCAGTCCGCTTCTGCCAATTCACTCTTGTTGCCGCTACACATTTGCAGTCGAAAAGCCTGTGTAGTGGTCCAAAATGCATTTTCACTGATAGGATAACCTCTTCCACAAAAGGTATCGATAGCAAGCACTTTGTGGGCTCCAAGTGCCCTGGCAAATCGGACAGGGACGACAGAGAGCACTCCACCATCCACCCAGATTTCTTGATCAACTTTCACTGGAACAAAAGTACCCGGTATGCTTGATGATGCCTGCACAGCCTCCCCTGCTTTGCCCTCAACAACGAGAAGTAATTGACTGTCCACTAGTTCAGTGACTGCAACTCCTACCTTTTTTGGGAGTTCACTCAAAAGTTTGTTTCCCAAGATCTGGTTGATCCAGAAAGCCAGTTTTCTACCTTGAATCAAGCCTTTCAGGCTAAGAACCGGATCCGTAACATCCCACCTTTCAAGCTTGATCATTTCCTGCTGTATTTGCTGAAGAGGAAGCTCAGAGGCATACAAAACGGCAGCGATGGCACCAGCTGAGGTTCCGGTCACAATCTCTGCCTGAATCCCTGCTTCTTCTAGCGCCTGAATCACCCCAAGATGGACAAATCCCCGCACTCCACCACCACCAAAGGCGATTCCTAGTTTTACTGACTTGTTATCTTGGGGAGGATAAATTTCCTGGATTTCTTCTAGGGTTTTCCCTTTGAGTGAGTCGTATCGATTATCTTGAACACACCCAGTCCAAAATAGCGCTAGACTCAAGAAAAGCAGGATGTTCAGTCGCATGGAATCAATTGATGCTTGAATGTTGGAATTTACGAAACTAACTCAAGCAAGCTTATCAAGGAAGGAGGATGGAGAGAAGTTTTGGGTTTTTAAATCAGATTCTTTCTCCGGTTTGATTCGAAAACAAGAAGCATTTGCTAGCTTCAAACTGTACCCCAACAGCTTCATCGATATTTATTTTGAATTCTTTAGGGCCTCGTATCGTTAGCCGATCTGGCCCAACGTTGATGGTGGTCAAAGTCGATTCACCTGTTAACTCATGGGCGTAAACTGTTCCCTGAAGAACTCCTTTTTGAGCAGCACACAAAATTAAATCTTCAGGACGAATTCCAAGAGTTGCTTCTTCCAGGTTTGCTTCGTGGTTGATAGAGATTGAAAAATTTGGATGCTGAAAGTTGTTATCGTGAAGTTTTCCTTTCATTAAATTCATTGGTGGAGATCCAATAAATCCTGCTACGAAAAGATTTGCAGGATCATTGTAGATTTCTTCAGGTGGTCCCAGCTGCGAAATGATTCCATGATCCATCACTGCTACACGATCCGCCAGAGTCATTGCTTCAATTTGATCGTGTGTTACATAAACAGTTGTGATCTTCAGTTCATGCTGCAAATGCTTCAGTTCCGCACGCATTGTCACACGAAGTTTGGCATCAAGATTCGAAAGAGGCTCATCCATCAGAAAAACTGTTGGAGTCCTGACTATTGCTCTGGCCAAGGCAACTCTTTGACGTTGACCTCCGGAAAGTTCTCTGGGCTTGCGTTCAAGCAAATGATCCAATTGAACTTTTTCAGCAGCTTGCCGCACTTTTTCTGAATGCAGAGACTTGGGAACTTTACGGACTTTCAGTGGGTAGCGAATATTTTCATAAACGGACAGATGTGGATACAAACCGTAGTTCTGGAAGACCATTGCTACATCACGATCCTTTGGAAGGTCGTCATTGACTTTACGATCACCAATAAAAACCTCTCCAAGGGTTGGTTCTTCGAGGCCGGCAATCATTCTCATCGTGGTTGTTTTGCCACATCCTGAGGGCCCCAACAGCACCAAAAATTCCTGATCCTCAATCAATAGGCTCAGATCTCTGACTGCAACAAATTCATTCCAGCGCTTCGTAATACCTTTTAAGGTCACAGATGCCATCAGTAAGTCCTACTTATCTCACTGCGCCAAGGGTCATACCTTGGACAAAATGTTTCTGGATGATCATTGCCAACCCAAACATTGGCAGCATGATTAGAATGCCAGCCGCAGAAATGAGATGCCACAGGACGCCCTCCTCAGCGTGAAAAAGTGATAAGCCCACCGGCATCGTAACCGCCTTACTATTAGTAATGATCACAGCGAAAAGAAATTCATTCCAAGCCAGAATGAAACAGAAAATTGCTGCCGTTAAGATTCCAGGCAAAGCCATGGGCAAAACAATATTCCAAATCACCTGAAGTCGACTCGAACCATCAACTAGGGCAGCTTCCTCAGTATCCAAAGGGATGCCATCAATGAATCCTTTGATCATCCAAATAGCAAAGGGGAGGATCAACGACAAATTAACTAGGACTAAGGCAAGCCTTGTATCCAGCAAACCCAAATCTCTAAACAGAAGAAAGTAGGGAAGCACAATCACGACAGCTGGTACAAACTGAGTAGATAAGATCATCAGGAACATCGTGCGCTCGAATCTCAGCCGAAATCTTGAGAAGCTGTAAGCTGCCATTGTTGCCATTGGAATGGCAACAATAACGGTTGTTCCGGCAACTAGTGTGGAGTTGAGAAGTTTTTCGTGGAGATTGTATGGGGAACGGAAAATTTCGTTGAAGTTGGCAAGTGTTGGAGTGAAGAGAAGCTTGAGTTGGAAAACATCAACTTGTTGTTTGAAAGCCCCGGAGGCAATCCAATAAATTGGAACGAGGATAACTACCGCTGCGCAAAGAATTAGCGCAAATTGAAAAAGATCCGCTACTTGTTTTCTAATTGAGTTGCCCATCAGCGTTTCAGGAAAACAAGTTTCATGTAAAGCCAGGTCAACCCTAGCATTGGAATCACCAAAAGATAGGAAACTGCTGAGGCATAGCCCATATCATAATACTTGAACCCGTGGAAATAGATGTAATGAGCCAGAGTTTGGGTGGCATTACCTGGCCCTCCATTAGTCAACATGTAGACCTGATCAAACATCTTCAGGGAGAAAATACTCTTCAGAATAATCCCCACTGCCAGAACGGGTATCAGAGCTGGCAAAGTAACATCTACAAATACTCTCCAACTGGAAGCTCCATCAATCATTGCCGCTTCTTGTGCGTCCCGGGGCACGTTAGCCAACCCTCCTATGAATACAAGCGTCAAATAGGGTGTCCAATGCCAAACGTCACTACCAATAATTGCAATCAGAGCGAAGGTAGGGTCTCCAAGCCAATCCACATCTGCCAGACCCGGCACTACGGCACCAAAGACAGCCTGAAACAAGCCAAAATCAGGTTGGAACATGAACCGCCAAGAAATTCCAATCAGCGCAGGACTCATGGCAAATGGAAGAATGAGCAGTGTCCTCACAGTCAATCTGAACTTGCCTCCTGGAGCAAGCAGAAGAGCCAACCCCAAAGCCAAACCGACAGACACAATTACTGAAGCGAACATAAAAGTGGTTGTGACCTGCACGGAATTCCAGAGTAGGTCATCTTCTAGGGCTCGCTGGTAATTCTCTAAGAGGTAGGGCCAGGTTTCCCAGCCATCAAATTCTGGTTCCCAGAGAGGTCTCGACTCACGAGCTCGACTGAGTTTCCATTCTCGAAAGCTGAGCCAGAATGATTGGAGCAACGGCCAAAAGGACGTAACCAACACCAACACCAATGCCGGTAAAACGAATAGGTATTTAAGGTGTCGGTCACGCATTTTCAGACCGAATCAGTAACCAGCTCTTCGTAGAATACGTTCTGCTCGCTGGCCTGCTTCTGCCATCAATTCCTCGACATTACCCCCCGTGGAGGCTTTTTGAATCGCATTCGAAAGCAAGTCTCCAATTTCAGGCCATTCAGGGATCTGAGGCATGATGTCAGAATTCGCAAGACTCAGAGCGGCGGCTTGCTGAATGTTGTCATTCGCAGCATTTACCTCAGGATCTACAAGGCTCTGCTTGTGGGTAACGACATTGTTCACGATTGCCTCACCCGCGACCTCTCGTTCAATGGCATTTCTTCGGTCAAGCTCTGGATTAGAGAGCCACTTCAAGAACTCCCAGCTTGCCTCCTGGTTCTTTGAATGCTTCGAAATACTGAAAGGCATGCTGATCGCGTAAGTTACCGTTTCCCCCTTGTAGGAAGGCATCCCTATGAAAGCAACCTGCTCCTTCGACAAAGTAGACTGATTGGGGTTGTAGAATCCACTATAAGCCCACCACCAAACTGGGATCATAGCTGCTTTCCCTTGCGAAAATTGGATCCTTGCATCCTGTTCCACATTCGAAACAGCACCCTCCCCACAGATATCGTCAGAGGTATGCATTTCGATGTAGTCTTTGGTTGCTTGAATCGCTGCTGCAGTTGTCCAAGCGGGTTTCATTTGACTGTCAAAAACATCTCCTCCTGCTGCCCAGAGGTAGTTCAGCCAAATAAACAGGTTTTGTCTGTTGCCATCAGCCCCATAGTAACAGGCGAGTCCCCCAATTCCCTCTTTCTCCTTGATCATTTTCCCTGCGCTGACGACGTCAGCCCAAGTCTTTGGCTCACTCAGTCCATGCTTATCGAACAGATCTTTGCGATAGAACATTAACTGGGGATGGGCACGCAATGGGAACCCTAAGGTTTCTCCCTGAAACATTGCACTCTTTTTAAATGCTTCAGGATAGCGATCCATGCTTATGCCATCTTGCTTTAACCATCCATCGATTGGTTGAAGCCAATAAGCATTTGCAGGCCCCCAGGAATCTAAATAGTTCACCACATCAAAATTACCATCAGCAGCTACTCCGACACTTGCTACCTTCTCCTGAAGGGAGACGAATGGGATATGAGTCCAATTAACAGTAATGCCTGTCAGGCTTTCAAACTCTTCATCCCGCAACTCGTAGGCTTTAAACTGTGGAGTGACAACCGAAAGAATATTTAAATTTGTACCAGCGTAAGGTTTTCCAGATTTAAGACCATAAGGAAGAATATTTTCAGCCGCAAACACGCTTGAAGCCATTAAGGAGCCACACAAGAGGGCACAAAAGGTTTTCCACATTTTCAACTCCAAAAATTTATGAAAACAAAAAATGATGAATGCCTATGCAAACATGCACACTACTGCCAATCTCCGGCTTGAAGGTCAAGCGATTTTTTCTGTGCTTGATTTTTGGGTTGATTAAGCTTTTATTCGTACAACTTAAATTTGCATAGCTATGCAAGCAATTTAAATCTAAGTGTAGAGGATTACGATGATTCAGTATCTGAAAGAAGGGAGAAGTGCAGCAGATGCGAAGGCTGATCAATCAAAAGTTCGCCAGACTGTAGAACAGATCCTTGCAGAGATAGAGTTGCGCGGGGACGCTGCTGTTCGGGAACTGGCTCAGAAATTTGATGGATGGACTCTTCCAAACTTCCGACTTAGTCCAGATGAAATTCAAGCTGCTTTAGGGGAGGTACCTAAATCTACCTTAGATGATATTCGCTTTGCCCAGACACAGATTCGTAATTTTGCCCAGATTCAGCGCTCAGCTTTACAAGATGTAGAAGTCGAAACGCTCCCAGGCGTTATTCTTGGCCATAAAAACCTCCCGGTAAACAGCGTCGGCTGTTATGTGCCTGGTGGGAAATATCCAATGGTGGCCTCGGCTCACATGAGCGTGGTCACAGCAAAAGTTGCGGGAGTTCCGAGAATTATTGCATGTGCACCTCCCTTTGAGGGCCGCCCACATCCAGCAATCATTGCTGCAATGCACCTCGGTGGAGCTGATGAAATTTATTGTCTTGGGGGAGTGCAGGCAGTGGGGTCCATGGCTTTGGGAACAGAATCGATAAAAGCCGTTGATATGTTAGTGGGGCCTGGAAATGCCTTTGTGGCAGAAGCGAAGAGGCAACTTTATGGTAGAGTCGGCATCGATCTTTTCGCTGGTCCCACAGAAACACTCATCATTGTTGATGAAAGTTGTGATGGGGAGCTTTGTGCTGCGGACCTGCTTGGCCAAGCTGAGCATGGTCTAAACTCGCCAGCAATCCTTCTCACCAATTCTGAGAAACTCGCCAGAGAGACCATGGAAGAAGTCGAACGACAGCTAAAGATTCTTCCAACTGGCGAAATTGCTGGACAAGCTTGGCGGGATTTTGGACAAGTAATTGTCTGTGAAAGTTACGATGAAATGGTCACTAAAGCCGATGAAATTGCTTCTGAACACGTTCAAGTGATGACAAGGGATCCCAACTTTTTCTTGGAAAGGATGACCAACTACGGAGCTTTATTCCTTGGCAAGAAAACGAATGTCGCCTACGGAGATAAAGTTATCGGAACGAACCACACACTCCCAACAAACAAGGCAGCTCGTTACACTGGAGGATTGTGGGTTGGTAAATTCCTCAAGACCTGCACCTACCAGTGGGTGAAGACACCTGAAGCGAGTACTCTAATTGGTGAATACTGCTCGAGACTCTGTGCTCTTGAAAACTTTGCGGGCCATAAGGAACAAGCAGACATTCGTGTTCGGCGCTACAAGCAGTGAAACCAACTTTACGGCGTGATCTGTGGCTGAACGAAAAGTGAACGCAACCTCCACACAAGTGGCAAAATTAGCCGGGGTCTCTCAGTCAGCTGTTTCAAGAGCATTCACCCCTGGGGCAAGCATCGCCGAGAGTACCAGAAGAAAGGTTCTGCAGGCTGCCAGGAAGCTTGGCTATCAACCGAATGCGATCGCAAGAAGTCTAAGTACCAAGCGCTCTAAGATTATCGGGATCGTGATCGCTAATGTGACTACAAATCCCTTCTACCCGGAAGTCTTGGATGCCCTTAGTCGCCAATTCCAACAAAGGGGGCAACGAGTCATGCTCTTTGTTGTCACACGTGATCAAAACTTGGACGACATCCTCCCCCAACTTCTGGAATATCGTGTTGATGGAATTCTTCTCACAGCGGCAACACTCAGTTCCGCAATGGCTCATGAATGCGCACGCTTGGGTGTTCCAGTAACGTTGTTCAATCGTTCTGTTCCAGATGCCCATGCAAGCTCTTTTTGTTGCGACAATATTGAGGGGGGCCGAATGGCCGCAAGGCTTTTAATGAAATCTGGACATCATCAAGTAGCTTTCGTAGCAGGGAGTCATGACACATCCACAAGTCTTGAGCGGGAAAGAGGATTCAGAGAAGAATTGAAAAAACATGGACTGGAACCCTATATCGAAATGGGGAATTTCAGCTATCATGGTGCATTTGACGCAGCTAGAAGATTAATGAACCTTCCAAAATCACCTGACGCAGTTTTTTGCGCTAATGACATCATGGCAATCGGGGTTTTGGATGCGCTTTGCCATGCCGAGCAGAAAAGAGTGCCTGAAGATGTATCCGTTATTGGTTTTGATGATATTCCAATGGCCGCCTGGCCCAGCTACAATCTAACTACCATTCGGCAACCCATTGAAAGAATGATCGATTCCGCAGTCAATGATCTTCTTGATCGCATAAACCAAGACAACATGGCCCCAAAGCAAGAGTTAGTTGCTGGAGATTTAGTTGTCCGTTCTTCAGCAAAGTTACCCTCAGGACTTTCATCTGGTTGGGTAATTTCAACTTCTGAAACCAGAAATGTCTGAGCATTCAACAATGAAACTCATTGACGCTCACCACCATCTCTGGGAACCACAGGCGTTGCCTTATGGGTGGCTGCGCCAGCTTGGCCAACCAAAGCCATTCGGCGATCCCACGGCGATTCAACGAAATTATCTTCCTAAAGATTACCTCGACGATGCTGGACAAGCTGAAGACGTTGAGTTGATTTCGACCGTGCATGTTCAGGCGGATGGAGCGCTGCCAGATCCGGTAGCTGAAACTCTTTGGTTGGAGAGCCTCAAATCCACTATCCCTTCCGCAATTGTTGGATTCGCTGACTTGGCAAGTCCTGATTTACCCAAAGTTTTGGAAGGACATGCCCAATCTCCTCGATTCCGTGGTGTTCGTCAAATCATCGGAAAACTGGCTGACCGCCCGGATCTTTCTTTCACCTTAGACGATCTACTTGAAAAATCTGCCTGGCAAAATGGGTTTTCCCTTTTGAAGGAATTTAATCTGAGTTTCGATCTGCAACTCTATCCTGAACAAATGGAAGGTGCTGCTCAGTTTTTGGGAAAGCATCCGGAAACAAAAGTCGTGATCGATCATGCCGGTTGTCCTTATGACCAAACTGATCAAGGTCTTGAACTTTGGGGAGTTGGTGTAGAACAGCTTTCTCAACTCGAGAACGTGCATGTCAAACTTTCAGGCTTTGGGATGTATACCAAGGATTGGGATGCTGAAAATACAGAAAGAATTTTTCAAAAGTTATATCAAACTTTTGGAGCAGGGCGCTTGATGTGGGGGAGCAACTTTCCTGTTGATCGACTGATGCAGAGTTATGGACATTGTGTAAAGCAACTTCAGACTTGGTTAGCTTCCCTTTCTAAAGATGAGCAAGATGATATAGCTTGGCGCTCAGCTGCGAAGTTTTATCGTCTGGACATAGGCAAGTCTCATGGCTGATCTTGAACTACGAAAAATTTGGAAGCGCTGGGGTGATTTTGTTGCTGTCAGGGATTTTGAGCTGGAGATCTCTGACCGGGAATTCTTGGTCCTGCTAGGACCTTCAGGTTGTGGCAAAACGACCACAATGAGGATGATCGCTGGGTTAGAAGATCCGACTTCGGGGGAAATTTTCATCGGTGGGAGAAGGGTCAACGACTTGGAGCCCAAGGATCGGGATGTGTCGATGGTCTTCCAGAACTACGGTTTGTATCCAAATCTGAATGTCTACGACAACATCTGTTTTCCGCTCAAGGTCAGAAAAGTTCGGAAGGCAGAGCAGGATCAGCGTGTTCGAAAGGCTGCCGGCATGGTCGAACTCAACGACTTGCTGGACCGACGCCCTGCCGAACTATCTGGGGGTCAAAGACAACGGGTTGCTCTGGCTCGAGCCATTGTTCGGGAACCCAATGTCTTTCTGATGGACGAACCACTCTCCAATC